>DAHVLJ010000014.1 GCA_027320425.1 Nitrososphaerota archaeon | reverse complement strand
AGTCGATGTCGAGATTGAAGAGGTCTGTGCTAGTGTTGAAGAACTCTGAGTAGTGCCAACGCTAGAAGGACTTGTGGAACTGATGGTCCTGGCGGAGTTTGTATTAGATGTAGACGGAACTAGCTGAGGATGGAATGACATTATGCCAACGTATGCACCAGCAGCGATTAGCATCACGACAGCTACGGCGACGACTCGCTTGTCCAAGCTTTGCGGATGCGCCAATTGGATAGCCTTGGTTAGCTATTTAGACATCAAATAGCCATGGAATATCTTCTGCAAACAGCCTGAATCATACTCAGATAGCTAAACGGAGTTTATTCTGAGCTATTTCATAGCGGGCCCGTGGGGTCCGGACCCATAATGGGTTCGAATCTTCCCTTGCAAACTCTAAATACATGTCTTCGCTGTATGACGTGTAATGAGCGAAGCAGTTTCGGTCAGGCTCCCTGAGGACGTCGCGAAACGACTTGAGGAACTCGCCAAGTCTCTGGACCGCCCCAAGACGTACATTGTCACGAAGGCACTGAGGGAGTACCTGGAGGAGTATGAAGACTACCTTATCGCCCTGCACCGGCTGAACGACAAGGACGACCGTCTGGTGTCCGAGAAAGAACTAGTCAAGCTTGACCGGTAGGATACTCTACAAGTCATCCGTCAGTCGCGACATCAAGAAGATCGCTCCGCAAGACGTGGACCGGGTCCTAAAACAGATCCGGGGGGTGCTCGGAGATAACCCACAGTCGGGCGAGCGACTCCATGGAGACTTCGAGGGCCTCTTCAAACTCAGGGTAGGCGAGTACAGGGTCGTGTACGCCCTCTCGGGCAGTGATGTCGTGGTCCTTAGGATCAGACACAGGGGGAAGGCGTACGAGTGAGCTGGCTGGAGGCGGCTGACTACTTCCCTTGGGTACTTGTAAGTAGCCGATAGACATGGTTTCGACTAACATGAAGGGGCAAACGTCTCCGCGTTGGTGATAGGCGTCGTGGTTGTTTGCGGTATTATGTCCTCTTTTGTTGTCGCGCAGTCCCCTTCTATATGGCTCACCACGGGGCTGGTCCCCTCTGGACTGAAGCAGGTCGCCATCGGCGGCTACCCTGGCGTTGAGGTGAACTTCACGAGCACCTATTCCACGTCGTTCTCGGGGGTGGTTTTCGCCGACCTCTACAACCCCGCAGGGCAGGTGATGGCAGTTTCGGTCGACAGCTTCACTGTTGGGCAAGGCCAGACTGTCACCTGCTTCATTCCGTTCGTCAACCCACCTATGGGGACCAACGTGGTCTATCTCTTCGGGGCGACTAGGTCCTCGGTGCCTGTCTCCCTGAGCATTGAAGCAAGCGTTGTCTTCTGAAGAGCCGGAGACAGACCTCCCCTCCTCCTCTGGACCAACTTCGCCGACGCTGGTCTGGTTCTAGTCACTAGGCTGGTCTGGTAACCGACCAGGTTCGTGTCTGGGAATCGCCTAAAACAGGCTATTCAAGCCAAGCGGAGTTCATTCTGAGTTATTTCATAATGGGCCCGGTGGTTTTCGGACCGATATCCACACGAAACCCCCTCCCACGTCGGAGGGACTCGATCAATCGGGTACATTTGCTCACCAATGATCCGAGGCTTCGAAGTTTGAAAGCGCAAGGACGTCCTCAGGAAACTTGACAAGCAACTCCTTGTCTTCAGTTACGACTCTGGAGTTCGTTCTCTTCCCCAAGGCCACAAAGCAGGCGTCATAGACGGTCAGGTCCTTCTCGACGCTAAGCTTCGTGGAAAGTTCTAGGAGCTTCCCTCGAGGCCTCCAAATGCCAAATCTGTATTTGCTCAAGGCTTTCGCGGCGACAACGAGGTCGAGGCTCCTGAAACTCCCGCTAAAGCGCAGTGCGTTCATCACTTCATAGAACAGTAGGCTGGGGACCGCGAGCTCCAATCGCCCGCTGGCGAATTCGTCCCTGAGCTCTATCGCCTTATCAGAGTCTGGCTCGGTAAGGAACCACTTCGCAACCACGGACGAGTCGACTACGAATTGGCTCTTCTTCGCCATTGTTTGATCACTTGGAGACTGCTCCAGTCTTTTCGAGCAGGCCGTCTAATTCGCTCGTTGAGTATTACTGCCTCCGCCATGTCCGCCTCTCCTTCCTCTTCGAACCTCTGGATGAGAACCTCCCGTATCACCTGGCTCCAGTTTTCGTCTGCCTGAGACATCTTCTCCTTCAATGATGAGGGGATGGTGATGGTAGTCCTGACAAGTTTCTCCCGTCTCTTGGACATACTAGTAATACCAGTAATACTCACAGCTATTTAAGACACACGGAAGGCTTGCACAAGTAATTCAACGGGCCCGGTGGGATTCGAACCCACGGTCTCTGAGCTTTCGCGCTTCAGCTTCGGAGGCTGACGCCCTGATCCGTGCTGGGCTACGGGCCCGAGCGACCCCCGGTGGGGACGGAGTTAAGGTCGCTCCCCGCCCACGGGGAGTGAAGGGGTGACCTCGGGAGGGGGCCTGTACTTCCTGAAGAACCCCCAATAGAGCCCCAGATTGACCGCGAGGACTACCGCATACAGGCCGAACGGGATGTCCACGGCTGCAGGGTCCAGCTCGAGGGACCCGAATTCAAACCCGGCAAGATACGTCCCGGCAGATGAAGAAAGGAGCCTGGCCGTCTGGTTGATCCCGAACGCCGCCCCTCTCTCGTCCCCCGCGACGAGGTCCATCATCGCCGACTGCTGGACCGGCAGCGCCATCACCCTTGTCGCGGGGAGGAGCATGTAGACCGCCAGTGACACAGGGAAGAGCCTGACGAGTGGCAGGGTGACTGCCAAGACGATGGAGGCGCCCCGCGTAGTCACAATCCCTTTGAGGAACCCAAGCGTCCGCTCTATCCTGGGCGCGAGGAGCAGCGCGAACGAAGCCACCACCCCTGAGGCGCCTGCGTACAGAGCCATCTCCGGCCTGGACACACCGTAAACTGTGATGAAGAACGGGATGAGGAAAGGCGTGACCAGCCCCTGGCTCAGGCCGTTGAGCACCCCGGTCAGGCTGAACTTTCCAATCGCCCCTCCAGAGACGAGCCTCGCCCGCTTCCTTACTGTCTTCTTCATCTTGACGAATGGGGACATGAAGACAGACACCACGCCGAGCACCCCGGCGGCGATGAAGACCTGCTGCAGCGCTGCGACCCCTGCGAGGTATGCCCCCGCGGCTGCGGCGACGCCGGAGATGAACGCGAGGAGCGAGTAGTACCTCGTCCTATCCTTCCTGGACGTCAGCTCTGTGGTGAGCGCAGACTGTATCGGCTGCGCCGCGCCCCCCACACCACCCCCGGGGAGGGAGCCCGTCGCCGAGATGCCCCCCACCACCGCTGCCAGCGCCAGGGCCGGCAGGCTGTTCGTGGCAGCCAGGATGAAGGCGCTGGCAGGGAGGAGGGCAAGCGCGACGACGAACGAGGCCCTTCTTCCCATCATGTCGGCAGAGAAACCGAAGGCGAGACCGATGAGCGCGGTCCCGATGGTAGCGGCAGCGTAGATGCCGCCGAGGAGGTAGTCGCCCAGCTGCAGCTGCGATAAGACGAGGAATGGGAAGGCGACATTGACCATCCCCGCAGAGACGCTCCTGAAGACCCTTAACCCGCCCAGGACTTTCAGCGACCGTCCGTCGCTCACCTGCTTTTCCAGATCAGACTGGGGGTCCATTTCAGAGAAGTTCGTCCCGGCTGCCGACCCGCTTTAAATTGACCCTCGAACTGCGCCAGACCTCCGTCTTCCCGATAGCTTTTATCATGTGAGGACGCAGGAGCCCAGATTGAAGTTCCTCGATTTCCAGGCGGAGGTGGAAGAGGTCCTCGCTGACTCTTGCAGGGCCCTGGGGTTCAAGGATCTCCAGATAGAGGTCAGCCTCCCGCCCAACGACACCTACGGAGACCTCGCCAGCGCGATCCCCATCAGAATCGCCAAGGAAGCGGGGAAGAACCCTGGTGACGTGGCCATCGAGGTCGCGTCGAAGGCGATGGAGCTGGCCAAGAAGAAGAGGTACATCGGGGCCGTGTCCCCCCACAGGGGAGGGTACGTCAACTTCCAAATCAACCACTCTCGATTCATATTGGATTCCATCTCTGCCATATCTTCAGGGGACCTGGGGGCCGTCAGAGAAAAGGGAGAGACCGTGGCGATCGAGCATACCAACGTCAACCCCAACAAGGCCCTTCACATCGGCCACGCGCGGAACCTCGTCCTCGGGGACTCGCTCGTGAGGGTCATGCGGTACATGGGCCAACAGGTCCAGGCGCTCAACTACGTCGACGACTCCGGGGCCCAGGTGGCGGACATAATCGTCGGGTTCAAGTTCCTGGGGTTCTCCGACGAGGCGCCCCCGGGCGTGAAGTACGACATCTACTGTGGAGACAGCGTCTACACGAAGGTGACCAAAGCGTATGAACAGGACCCCTCGCTGAAGGAGAAGCAGTCGTTCGTCCTGAAGGAGATCGAGAAAGGGACCGGTGAGACCGCCGACTACGCAAGGGGCATAGTGCGGAAGATACTCTCAGCCCAGCTCGCTACCTGCTGGCGGCTCGGCGCGACCTACGACCTCCTCAACTGGGAGTCCCAGCTCGTGCACTCGGGAATGTGGGAGCAGATCTTCGAGTCCCTGAAGAAGATGGGGTACGTCAAGTTCCAGACCGAGGGGGAGAACAAAGGCACCTGGGTCATCCCCGACCCCGAGACGGGGGAGGAGAAGGTGGTCGTGAGGTCGGACGGGACCGCCGTCTACGTCGCCAAGGACATCCCCTACGCGGCGTGGAAGATCGGCCTCATAGGCGACCCCTTCGGCTACGAGACCTACCCTGTGAGCCAGCCCGGGGGGGTGCTCTATTCGACCACCCTGGACGGGAAGAAGGGGAAGGTGCACTTCGGCGGGGCGAGGCTCGCAATCTCGGTCATCGACACGAGGCAGAGCTACCTGCAGCGCATCGTCTCAAAGGTGCTCGACAGATTCAGGGAGGGGTCCTCGAAGCGGTACCTGCACCGGAGCTACGAGGTGGTCTCCCTTTCGAAGAACACCGCGGCCCAGCTCGGGTTCGCCATCGAAGGGGACTTCGCCCACATGTCCGGGAGGAAGGGCCTCTACGTCAACGTCGACACGATGCTCGACCGGCTCAAGGACAAGGCGAAGTCAGAGACCCGGAGGAGGAACCTCGCCGAGCCAGAGGCTTGGGTCGACGACGTCGCCGAGGCTGTCGCGGTTTCGGCCCTCAGATACGAGCTCCTGAAGCAGGACCCAGACAAGATGATAGTCTTCGACTTCTACGACGCGCTGCGCTTCCAGGGCGACACCGGCCCATACCTGCTCTACTCCTATGCCCGGGCGAGGAGGATACTCGACAAGACCGAAGGGAAGCCGGCCATCGACGAAAAGTCCGCAGCCAGGCTCACCTCCCCCAAGGAGCTCAAGCTGGCCAAGCAGATGTCCATGCTCGACCTCAGCGCGGAGACTGCGGAAGAGTTCCTCTCCCCCAAGGAGATAGCCCGGTTCGCCCACGAACTCGCGGTCGCGTTCAACGACTTCTACGAGAGCGTCCCGGTGAACAAGGAGGAAGACCCCCAGCTCAGGGACGCGCGGCTGGCGCTCGTCGACGCCGCCAGCAGGGTCCTCGCGGAATCGATGAGGCTCATGGGGATACCAGTCAAGGACCGCATATGAAGCGATTCAAGCTCGCAAGCTTCGACATGGACGGGACGGTCCTGGAGCACAACAGCAGCTGGGTCGCCATCCACAGGGCGTTCGGGACCGAGCACCTCGGGGCCGCTTCTCTGAGACTCTACACCGAGGGGAAGATCGGCTACAGCGAGTTCATGCGGCGGGACATCTCCTGCTGGCCCAGGGGGGTGACGAGGGCACAGATCGGGGAGATACTCTCAGGCTACAAGATACGCAAGGAGGCCCCGAAGGTCATGGAAGGGCTGCGGGAGATGGGGATGAAGACGGCGCTGGTCACTTCGGGGATAGACATGCTCGCCAAGGAAGTGGCGGCGGACCTCGGGATGGACTACATGGTCGCCAACGGGCTCCGGTTCGGCAGGGACGGCGTCCTCCTCCAGAGCGGAATCGGCAGGGTCGACCCCACCCGTAAGGACCTCGCCTACCAGAAGCTTCTCCGGAAGGTCGGGGTACACCCCAAGCAGTCCATCGCAGTGGGGGACACCACCTACGACCTGGCCTTCCTGAAGTCGGCGGGGCTTGGGTTCATGCTCGCGCACACGACCAGGGTCCCCGACCCCGAGATCATCCACATTGACAGCCTGAGCGAGATCTTCAACCACATAACGTAGGGAGAGCCTTTTTACTCCCCCTGAGACAGGTGTGGCCAAGGGTTCCAATTTGGATGACACCCTTCTTCTGATCCCGGGACCGACCAACCTGTCGAGGCGCGTCCGCGAGGCGATGGCCCGGCCCCAGCTCCCGCACGTCGGTGCAGAGTTCTATTCCACGTTCAAGGAGACGGTCCAGCTCGCCAGGTACGTTTTCAAGAATGAAAAGGGGGTCCAGTTCGTTTACACCGGCTCCGGGACCATAGGGATGGAGTCGTCCGTCGTGAGCCTGGTGTCCCACGGGGACAGGACCCTGACGCTGATCAACGGCTACTTCGGCCACCGGATGCTGCTCCTCAACCAGGTGCACGGGGCGAAGGCGGACAGCCTCGAGTTCGGCAGTGGGATGGCCGCCGACCCCGACACGCTCAGGCGCCGGCTAAGGAAGAGCAGATACTCGGCGGTGTTCATCACTCACGTGGACACCTCGAGCTCGGTCATGAACCCCGTCCAAGAGCTGGTCGAGGAGTGCTCCAAGGCGGGAGTCCTCTGCGTGGTCGACTCGGTCTGCGCCATAGGCGGCGAGCCCCTGGACTTCGACAAGCTCGGCGCAGACGTCGTCTTCACCGCCTCCCAGAAGGCCCTGGCTGGTGCCCCCGGCGCGGTGCTGCTGGCGGTTTCTTCGAAGGCGGTCGAACACATGGAGAAGCGGAAGGCGCCGATCGAGTCCTACTACATGAACCTCCTGAGGTGGAAGCCGGTGATGGAAGACCCGAAGATGTACCTGGCGACCCCTGCGACCCAGGTCCTACTGGCTCTCAGGGAGGCCCTGCTGGAGGTGAAGGCTGAGGGGATCGAGAACCGATGGGCGCGCCACAGGAAGCTCGGCGAAATCACCAGGGAGAGGGTCGACGCCTGGGGCCAGAAGTTCGTCGCCGAGGAGGGGCACAGGGCGGACACGGTCACGTCGTTCTGGGTCGAGGAGGGGAAGGCGGGTCCCATCCAGAAGACCCTGGAGGAGGAGCATCGTGTGATGGTCTCGAGGGGGATCTATGATGACAAGGATAGGATGATTAGGATAGGTCACTTCGGCATCCTCGAGCCGGAGACCCTCAGGGGCGCGCTCGACTCGATGGGCGGGGTCATGGAGAAGCTCGGCGTGGTCCCCGGCCGCGTCGAAGTGGCTAGGCGGAAGAAGAAACGGTAGAACGCTTTTATCGCCACCGAAATCGAACAGGATTCGCAGCCCGGTCGTCTAGTGGTCAAGGATG
>DAHVLJ010000005.1 GCA_027320425.1 Nitrososphaerota archaeon | reverse complement strand
TTCGTGGAAATCAGTGACTCGAACTTCGCTTGGGAGAACAAATCAGACTGCATCGCCTTGACCCTCGCGTTGGCGTAGGCGTACATCGCATCGACCAATGCGCCCACCTAAGAACCGGTCTTTTTCGAGCCGTCTGCGAAGACCTGGTTTAGGAGTTCCAGCCTTATGGCGTCACCCCTGTCCCGCAGCAGCGACTCAACCGTGTTGTCGACGCGTCTCTTTCCGTCCGCCGACGATATGAGGGCGCCTCCCTTGCAGTCAATCTCCTCCTTGGAGACCTCTCCAGTCACCTTCTTCCCTTTCAATAGCGCTTTGTCGCGGGCGTTGACCTGGACCTTGGCGTCTTTGCCTATCTTGGAAACCCCGTCATCTATCACCTTGATGAGGAATTTCGGGTAGTCGTCAGACTTTGCGAAGTCGTCCAGGGCGTCCGCGATTCCAGCTTCATAACGGCGGATGACGTCCTCTCTTGCTTGGAGGAGCTCCCTCTTTGCAGCAAGCCTAGCTGACGCGACGGAACGCAGCTTCTCCTCCCTTACCTCTCTCTCTGCCTGCGCCTTCGCCGACGAGAGCTCAGAGTCTGCCCTCGCCTTCGCGTCTGCGAGTATCCGCGATGCTTCGGCGTTCGCGTCTGCGACAATCTTCCCCGCCTGGTCGGAAGCTTCCTGGCTGATCCTCGCTATGATCTCCTCCAGGCCCATAAACCGACCGGGCTCTGGTAGGTATTTAGGGGTTCATCGGATGAAACGTGAAAGAAAGAGCCAGGCTCAGTGGAAGACGCTCGAGGCGGCGCTAGAGGCCAAGCTGATGACCTGCTGTGGGAAGAGCCCTATCCCAATGATGAGGCCGACAAGCACGGCGAAGACCACCACGAACCAGAACGGCTCCTTGACCCTCTCTGTGCTCTCCCCTGGATCCAGATACATCCGCTTGATGACCCACAGGTAGTACCCAAGGCTGAACGCGCTGTTCAGGATGGCCGCTACGGCGACCCAAGCCAGCGGGGTGTTGATCACCGAGATGAACAACAGGAGCTTGCTCCAGAACCCAGCTAGGGGGGGCACCCCTGCAAGGGCCAAGAACGAGACAGCTATCGTGAAAGCCGTTATGGGCATCCTCTTCGCGAGCCCGTTGTAAGCGCCCAGGTCTCCCCTCTTCAACTGCAGGATCACTAGCATCGCCGCGAGGAAGGCGGCCCCCTTCATGATGGCATGGTTGACAATATGCAGCAACGAACCGGTCATCCCTAGCATCGCGTTGTAAGTGAACAACCCGGTCTGCTGGCTGTAGGCAAAGATCGAGAACCCGATCAGAATGTAGCCTGCCTGTGCGATGCTCGAATAAGCCAGCAGCCTCGTCATGCTCTTCTGGGTCAGGGCGGCCACGTTTCCGAAGGTCATTGTGACGACCGCAAGGACAGCGAGAACATTGGCGAGGGAGAACGCCGAATTGGGTGTCAGGGAATAGACCGTGGCGATCGCAAGGACCACGCGTATCGCAGCCACGAACCCCGCCTTCTTCGTCGCCGAGGCGAAGAGCGTAGCCACCGCAGGGGGTGAGCCCTCGTAAGTGTCTGGGACCCACATGTGGAACGGGACGATAGACATCTTGAACCCGAAGCCGACGATGAAGAGGAGTATCGCCACGCTGATCAGGGGGTTGAAAGGCTGGCCCGCCAGCTTCTCCAGGATGCCCGATATCTGGGTGGTCCCTGTCACCCCGTACGTCAGGCTCATCGCGTAAAGTATTATGGCGGAAGACAGCGCTCCGAGAATGGCATATTTGGCGGCGGCCTCGTTGGACTGTATCCTCTTCTTGTCGAACCCCGCCAGGACGTACGTGGGGAGGCTCATCAGCTCCCATGCTACGAAGAGCATGAGCAGGTCGGCCGAGTATGAGAGGAGCAGCATCCCCAGCCCTGAGAAAGCGAGCAGAGAGTAGTACGACGGGACGCTGGGGCCGTCGTGGGCTGAGTAGAGCGAGACCACGGCTACTGCGAGGGTGACCGAGAGTACGACGAGGGCGAACAGGTCTCCCAGGACGTCGGACACGAGCAGGCTGCCGAAGGATGTGACCGTCCCTCCGAAGGCGGTATTGGCCGCCACGAACAGGATGGCCGCTGAGATGGCGGCGATGGAGAGGTATGCTCCGACCCTGGGCCTGTTGCCTATGACCTGAAGGACCGGCACGCCGAGCGCCGCGGCGGCCAGCGAGATCACGGCTGCGAGTATGTATTCCATTTTAGTGGCTCACCAGCTGCAGCAGGTGCTGCACCACGGGGGCGGCTGGCCCCAGGACCAGGACAGAGAAGAAGAGCATTATGATCAGAGGGACAAGATAGAGCGCGAGGACGCCCGCATCGATCCCTTGCATGTCGGTACCTGTCGCGCCGCCGTCCGGCGAGGAGAGTACCGTCTTTCTGATCATCCATAGAAGATAGCCGCCGATCATCACCGGGACGAGGATTGTGAATGCCGTGTACGGGCTCGCGGCTATCCCGCCGACGACCACCAGCACTTCTGCGACGAAGCTACCGAACGGAGGGAGCGCCATGGCGGCCGCGCAGACGAACACCAGAAGAGTGCTCGTCCGCGGGATGAGCGTCCTCAGGCCCTTCAGGGAGGACACGTCAGTGGTCCCTATCCCCTTCTGGATGTACCCTGCGAGCATGAAGAGCGCACCGGCGGTGAAGGCGTGAACGAACATCTGGAGTATAGCCCCTTCCATCCCGAGAGGGCTCCCCGAAGCCACCGAGGCGAAGGAGCCGAACACCACGAACCCCATGCCAGCGATGCTTGTGTATGCGAACATGGATCTGAGGTCCTTTGAGACGATGGCCACGAATGCGCCGTAGAACATCGTTGTGATCCCCACCGCCATGAACCCCCACGCCCAGACGTAGGACGCCTGGGGGAACAGGCCTATGCTGATCCTTATGATCCCATAGCCGCCCATAGCAGACTGGACCCCTGCCAGGAGGACCGCCACTGGTGCGGGCGCCTGGGTGTAGGCGTCGGGGAGCCAGCTATGGAGTGGGAAGACCGGCAGCTTGATCCCGAAGCCTATGAATGATGCAAGGAGTGGGAGATACTGGATGCCTGCTGGGATCCTCCCAGCGAGGCTGGGGATGTCGAAAGTCGTAGGTGTGACCCCCATGTACGCCGCGAGCAGCGCCAGCAGAAGGATCATGCTCCCTGTTATGATGAACATCATGAACTTCATTGCGGCGTACTTCTTCCTGTCTCCTCCCCAGACTCCGATCAGGAAGAACATCGGGATCATCACCAGGTCCCAGAAGAAGTAGAAGAGCACCAGATTGAGGGATACGAATACACCGATGATTGCCCCCTCGAAGAGCAGGATGAGGGCGTAGTAGGCTGGCTCTTTGCTGTCTACAAGCCGCCTCGACCCTACAAGAGCGAAGACGGTGAGGAGAGCAGCGGCCAAGACCAGGGGAGAGCTGAGGCCGTCGACCCCCACCAGATAGTTCACTCCGAAGGTTGAGATGCTGACCCAGCTGTACTGCTCGGTGAAGGCGTAGGACCCAGCGGCGGGAGCGCTCGCGTAGACAGAATAGAAGACGTAGAGCGAGAGGGCGAGCTCTATCAGAGCCACCCCGATCGTGAACCACAGTCCGGCTTTCCTGCTCTTCCCCAGGACCAGATAGGCAGGCCCGGCTGAGGCTATCGGAAGTAACAGCAGGACCGAAAGGATAGGGATCATATCGATGTATACAACCCCGTGACTAGCAGGAAGAAGAAGAGGAGCAATATGAGCCCGATGGCGAGCACCAAGGCGTACTGTTCGAGGACTCCCGTCTGGACGCGTCGGAACGCCTTGGAAAGCGCCTTGCCGGCGGCCGCGAAGTCGGCCGAAACGGCGTCGACGACGTTCCTGTCAAACCAGTTCCCGGCACCAGAGAGCCGGACTGCGAGCGACGCGCCCCCACCGTGCACCCTCTGTAGCACGCCTATCTCGAAGTGGTCCAGTGTCCAGTACGACGCCCGTAGCGGCGCGTTGACGAAGGCCTTGTAGTAGACGGCGTTGATGTACCACCTGTTTTCAAGGAACCTGTAGACACCGTGGGCAAAGCCGGACTCCTTTACCAAGCTTGAGGGCGAGACCTTCCTCCTCACGTAGAGCTGCACCGCCAGCAGGAGGCCCACCAGCACGAAGACCAGGGTGATGCCCGCAGGGACGATGTCGAACGACGCGGCGGAGGTCAGAGAAGAGAACGCGCTTCCGGTGAACAGGCTGTAGATGTAGGCTATAGAAGAGGCTTGAAGCGAGCCTTCGAGATTCGCGAAGCCGAGCAGCCCGACCAGGACCGTGCCTGCCCCGAGCACCGTGTATGGGATCCAGCCGATGGGCGAGGGCTCCTTGACCTCGTGCGTCCCGGCGAGCGCCTCGGGGTGCTGTTCACGGGCACCATAGAAGATCAGTCCGAACATCCTGAAGGCATAGAAGGCGGTGATGCCGGCAGTAGCCGAACCGAGCAGGAATAGACCGAACTGACCAGAGTTCCACGCTGTAGCCAGCACGGCGTCTTTGGCCCAGAACCCGCTCAGCGGCGGGAGCCCAGAAAGCGATGCCGCCGCGATGAGGAAGACTGCGAATGTGATCTTGAGCTTGTCCTTGAGCCCTCCCATCTCGTTGATGTACTTGGTCCCCGTGAGATGGATGAGGACCCCCGCCATAAGGAAGAGGGCGGCCTTGAAGATCGCGTGGCTCATCAACTGGTAGAGTCCCGCCGAAAGTCCTTCGGCGAAGTTAGTCGACAGACCGGCTAGCCCCAGAGCCAGCATCATGTAGCCGATCTGTGATATTGTGGAGTACGCGAGGAGCTTTTTCAGCTCGAAGCCGACCATGGCTTGAGTCGCAGCAAGGAAAGCGGTGATTCCCCCGATCCACGCGACCACCATGAAGAACGGTTGTATCAGCGCCGGATTCGACTGCATCGCGAAGTAGAAGATTGGACCGATGCGCGCAACCAGAACCACTCCTGCGTTCACCATTGTGGCCGCGTGTATAAGCGCGGAGACGGGAGCAGGGCCAGCCATTGCGTCAGGGAGCCATTCTTGGAGCGGGAACTGGGCAGATTTGCCCACCGCACCGCCGAAGATGAGCAGCGCCACCGGGACGAGGAGCCCCCCCGCAGCGAGCGTGGTCGCCCAGCCTGTCGAAGTAGCGAGCTGATGGTAGTTGAAGGTCCCGGAGGTGATGAACAGGATGAGTATCCCTGCGAGCATCGCCAGGTCGCCTATCCTCGTCATGAAGAACGCCTTCATCCCGGCGTGCGACGGCGCGTAGGCCTGCTCCTCCCCCAGCGCCTTGGAGCCGGGGGTCCCTACCCAGTTCTCCCGCTCGTCGTGGTAGTAGTACCCGATCAGGGCGTAGCTGCATAGCCCGACCCCTTCCCATCCGATGAAGAGCGACAGGAGGTTGTCTGAGAGGACGATGAGCTGCATGCTCCCTATGAAGAAGCTCATGAAGAACCAATACCTCGTCAGCCCATTGTCTCCCTTCATGTAGTCCACGCTGTAGAGCATGACCAGGAAGCTGATCCACGCGACGAGGTTAGCGATGATGACGGTGTATGGGTCAGAGAGCACCCCGAAGTTGATCCCCAGCTCTGGGATCCATGGGACCGACGCGGGGATGATGGAGTTGACCAGTGCGATCGTGTGCCCCTCGATGACCGGGACGAGGAGGACCAGGGCGAACATGGCGGAGAGGAACGGGAAGGCAACCGCTACTACGTCTCTGATCCGACCTCTTCCGGTCAGAGGCGCCGCTAGCGCGCCGACGTACGGAAGCACGAACACCAGCCAGACGAAGTACGAGGGGATGTTGACCGGGTCCATGCTCAGTGCCCTCCTAGCCCTACAGAGGTTGCGAAGTGGTAGAGAGAGCGGAAGAAGAGGTCAGGATAGATGCCTATCACTATGGACAGTATCGCAAGGAAGAGGAGAGGCAAGGTCATTATGAGCGGCGCCTCCTTGACGTCCTTCAGCTCAGCAGGCAGGGGCCCGAAGAACATCTTCCTGATAGGCCAGAAGGTGTAGGCGACGGTGATGATGGTGGCGATGAGTCCGCCCATCGCTACCACGAAGTTCCATTCCAGGCCACCGGATATCCCCCTGGTGAACACCCCCTCGAACAGCAACCATTCTGCCTGGAACCCGCTGGTTGGCGGTACGGCTGAAAGAATCATCGAGCCGATGAGCGCCACGGCCGCGGTCAGAGGCATCTTGCCCGCGAGCCCGCCCATTTTGCGCATGTCCCTCGTGCCGACCTGGGTGATCATTATCCCTGCGACGCAGAAGAGGATAGTCTTGCCAATGATGTGACTGAGGAAGTAGAGGAGACCGCCCGATACTCCAAGGATGCTCAGACTCCCAATCCCGAGCAGGGTGTACGCGTTCTGGCTGATCGTAGACCAAGCGTAAAGGTACTTCACGTCGTTTTGGACCATCGTCATCGCTCCTCCGTAGACCATTGTGATTACGGCGACGATCATCAGCGGGAAGGCGAATGGAAGGAACGCGGCCTGCATCCCCTGGACGAGCAGCCTCACCACCACGTAGTTCCCCACCCCCACGATGGTGACGATGAACGGAGCGAATGAAGTAGGGTGCTCGGCATGAGCAGTAGGAAGCCACAGGTGCACGCCGAAGACCGCCATCTTGACCAGCCAGCCGACGAGTATCAGCCCAGCTGCCCAGTAGGCTATGGAACCGATGGGGATGCTGGAAAGAGACGAGATCTGGAAGCTCCCGGTGGCGGTGTAGGCGACGACCACCCCTGCAAGGAAAATGAAAGCTCCAAGATGGTTCCAGATGAAATACATCATCGCGGTCCTTTCCCTGTTGGTATAACCGAAGAGGGCGACCATGAAGGTGGATGGGATGAGCATCAGCTCGACGAACATGTAGAGCTCGAGGAGGTTGGTCGAGAGCGAGACGCCGATGAGGCCCGCGTCGAGAAGCATGAAGTTCAGGAAGTAGATGGCATACTGCCCTTTCCTCTCCTCGCCGTACATCACCTCGAGCCTGTGCTTCATGTACCCCATCGAATACACAGCGGTCGCCGCGACCACGATGTTCATCATCAGGGCGACTGGGATGCTCAGATTGTCTCCCAGGAACCCGAAGGTGAGGCCCGAAAGCGGAGCCCAGGCATACGCTTCCTGGACAGCCTGCCCGCCGTTGAACAGAGAAGCTGAGAGGTAGGCAAGAAGAGAGGTCGTGTAGACGAGCGAGGCGAAGGCGATCCAACCCACGTGCCTTCCTAGCTTCCTCCCCAGGGCGAGGACGACAGGCGCCATGATGAGAGGGACAGCTACTGTTTGGAGCAGGATGTATTCCATGGACACTCAGCCTAGTTTCCTAGATGCGGGGCCGGGTCGCGCCGGACCTGCGTAGAGGGGTGGGTTCTCAATTTTTCATCCTTCCAGGGTCTTCATCTCGCTGACGTCGATGTCGTTGTGCAGCCTGTAAGCAACCACGACGATCGCAAGGATGACCGCTGTTTCTGCCGCGGCCAGTGCGATGGAAAAGAGGACGAACGTCTGCCCGAGGGCGTTTTCCGCGGTTCCGAACGGGAGGTATTGGTTGAAGGCTACGAAGTTGAGGTTCGCCGCGTTGATCATGATCTCGACCGCGAAGAGCAGGCGGAGCGCGTTCCGCTTCGTCACAAGGCCGTAGACTCCTATGCCGAACAGAATCGCCGAAACAAGGACGAAGTCCGAGAGAGAGTTCAATGCGCAGTCTCCTCCCTGTCGACCCGTGACAGCGCTATGGCGCCGACGATCGCGCCTGCCAAGACCAGAGCCAGGATTTCCAGGACCGGCGCGTACGCCGTCGAAATCAGCTGACCGATGTTGACGAAGGTAGCGCCGTTGGCGAGGTTTGTGAATTGCGAGAGGTCAGTGGCCACTATGGCGAAGCCTAGGGCCAAGACTACCGCGAGACCCGTGAGGATGCCCGCGACCCTTGTCAACCCCACCGGTTTGGCCTCCTTCGCCCATCCCTCCTCCCTCACAAGCATCACGGTGAAGAGGATGAGCACGGCCACGGCGCCGATGTAGACCGAGATCTGGAATACTGCGACGTACGGGGCGTTGAGGAGGAAGAAGAGGGTGGCGACCCCGAAGAGAGAACCGGCGAGACCTATCGCCCCGTAGATTATCTCCTTTGCTTCAAGGGCGAATATCGCGCTGCCGACTGTCACCACTGCCAACGCGATGAACACTATGTCAGCCGTACCTTACCACTCCCTTCTCTGTGTCGAACTCGACCTTGTACTTCTTCCCTTCGAGCTTAGGCGGGACGGCCAGCATGTCCGGCGTGTACTTCAGGCCCATCTTGTCGTATGCGGACAGCTCGTAGTCGTTCGTCATGTCGAGGGCGTCGAACGGGCAGGCGTCCACGCAGAGCCCGCAGAACACACACCTGCCGTAGTCGACCGCGGGGAAGATGTCTTTCTTGTTCTGCGGCTTCCCCTTCGGGACCTTCTGCATGTCTATGGCAACCGCTATGCCGTCGCAGGCGATGGCGCAGAGCTGGCACCCTGTGCACTTTTCGAATGACAGGATGTGGCGTCCCTTGAACCCAGGCAGGCCCACCCCCTGCTTCGGGTCATACCTGTAGCCGGGTCCCTCGAGGTCCAGCTTCTGCTCAGGATACTTCAGCGTCATCCTGGGGCGGAAGAGGTGTCTGACCCCGGACCATGTGGCGACGAACACGCCCTTGAGGTAGCTCAAGGTCCCCACGCTAATGCACCACTCCCAGAGACACGATGATCATCGTGAGGAAGATGTTGGCGAACGCGAGGGCCAGCAGCTTTACCCAGCCTGCCCTGAGCAGCATGTCTATCCTGAGCCTGGGCATGATGGACCTTGGGAGCATCATCATGACCATCACCGCGGTCACTTTGATGATGAACCACACTTCGGGCGGGACCGGCGAGGGGCCCAGCCACCCTCCCAGGAAGAACGTGGTGAAGAGGCCGGCCATGATATACATCCTTGAGAAGTTCGCCAGTTGGAAGGTCCCGAACAGCATGCTGGTGTACTCCGTCTGCCACCCTGCGACCAGCTCGCTGTCGGCCTCAGGGAGGTCGAACGGAATCCTCTCCAGCTCTGCGAGGGCGGCGATGAAGAAGACTATGGCCCCCAGCGGCTGAACGAGTATGTACCAGAAGCCCGTCTGCGCCTGGACGATGTTCATGAGGTTCAAGGACCCGGCGAGCACCACCGCGCCGACGAGCGAGAGGATCATCGGGACTTCGTAGGCGACCATCTGATGAAGGGCTCTGAGCCCGCCTAGGAACGGGTACTTGCTGTTGCTGGCCCACCCCGCGAGCAGGACGATGACGGGCGTGAAACCGAGGATGGCAAAGACGAGAACGGCTCCGACCGATGGGTCGGCGATGTAGGTCGTCGTAGAGAGCGGGACCAGCGCGACCAGCGCTCCAGCCACGGCCATCAGTGCGAACGGGACGGCGACGAAGGTGGCCCTGTCGACGCCGTTTGGAATCACTATCTCCTTGAACGCCAACTTGAAGAAGTCAGCTATGTTCTGGAGTATGCCCTCGAACCTCCCTGCGTACATCGGTCCCGTCCTGAGCTGGATCTTTGCGGTCATCTTCCTCTCCACCCACCCCATGAATATCGTCCCGTAGACCGCCACGAAGGTGAACCCTGGAAACACGGTCAGAGCGAAGAGGGTGTGGAACGGCTCGGTGGCGAGGAGGTTAAGCTGGAAGGCAATCATCAGATTGGGGTTTATCGCCAGGTGTATGATGTCGAAGGGGAAGTGGAGCTCGGCGTCGAGGAGGTAGTAGATCGGGAGGATGACCACCACTGCGACGAGCGCAATCCAGAATACGACAGTGATTATGCGCCTTACGAAGTCCTCGAAACTCGTAATCGGCTTCGACATTATGACTCCGCTAAGCGGTGCGCCCCTGATTACCCTTTAAAAGGTTGAACAGGCCTCACCCATGAGACAAACGAGCCGACTGCTAGATTATCTCGATGGCGCTCTCGGAGAAGCCGTTCTCCTTGAGCATCTTGGCGGCGGTCTCTCTGTGGTCCCCCTGCAGTATCATTATCCCGTCCTTCACCGTCCCTCCCGTGGCCAGAGCCCGCTTCATCTTGGAGTTCAGCTCATGGAGGTCTTTGTCGCTCATCTTGATGCCCTCGATGACCGTCGTCGGCTTACCGAAGCGCCTCATCTCCATCCTTATCTTGACGCGGGCCTCCTCACGGTCCAGTTCGGCTAAAATGTCGTCGAACCCTTCGTCTTGGTCCTTGCTCACTGTTACTAGATTTTGACTGATTTCAGGGCTATTTACGCTTAGCCGAGCCGCTTAAAGGCAGCAGGTGGGGAGCGGCGAAAGTGGGCCCGTAGCTCAGTTCGGTCAGCGTAACCGACCAAAGCGACCGGCTCATACGGCTTGACCTGAGAGACCGGTCGGTCGCCAGTTCAAATCTGGCCGGGCCCACATCAGATCCTATTCGTTAAGGAACCTTCTGATAGAAAACCCGAAGTTCAACGCCATGAGCCAGAACCCCGCCAACAGCACGGCCATCGAATATTGATCGTAGAGGCCAAGGTAGGCAAGAGCCAGGCCGATGGCTGTCGCCAGCGCGAAGTTCGCGAGCCCCCAGAGCACGTTCACCTTCGGAGGGGACTTCTGACCGAAAGGGGAGCGAAAGAGCTTCCCGGCGCGCCCGAAGATGAAGTGCGGGACCCCATTGGCGAGTAGGAACCCGATGATGAAGTACCACACGTCATAGAGGCCCAGGGACAACCATCCCGGTCCGGCCGGTCGGATAGATAATCGTGGTGTGACTACTGTTTCGCTGCCCTTGGAGGGACCCAGTCAGGATACCTGCTGAAGTGCTCGTGGGCGATTCTCCACCCTCTGGAGGTCTTGACCAGGACCATTGTCACTCTGGCTCTTCCGTTCACAGGCGAACCCTCGAATGAATAGTCGTTTACGAATATGCCGCCATATGTCAGGTAGAATGTGGCGACCGCGGTACCGCCGAAAAGGTCGATCCTCAGGTCGTCGACGGCATATCTGTAGTCAGAAATGTTGGCGAATGCAGCCTGTTCGTAGACGAATGCCTCGTCTGACGTCTGCCTCGTGTATGGGGGGTTCTCATCAAACTTGGTGAAAGCGTCCCTAGAGGCGTGGAAGTCGGAAAGCGTCGTCAGGTCCTTGTTCTTCCCGGCCTCGAAGAACGCGTGAATGACTGTCTCGACCTCGCCTTTGTCCCGTGCGGGAGAAGCTGCCTGCACGCTCGGTCACCCGCCCCTGGTCTCGTATAAACAAGGTTTTTGAACGCACCCCGATGCTGTCGAATCGCGGCGACGTAGCTCAGCGTGGTAGAGCAATTGGCTGTTAGCCTGCCAGGCAGATACCAATTGGTCGTCGGTTCGAGTCCGACCGTCGCCGCCTGCTTTTACCATCTGATGCTGTTGCGAGGGATGATTCGGGCCGAGTGATGAGGGGATAGACAGCGATTCTCGCCGGAGGCCAAATCGGTGGATCGGCTGAGCTAGAATTCGCGATGCGGTCGCTCAGCGCACATAGAGCGCGGCGAATTTGGTGTATGCCTCTTCGAAAGGCACCGGCTTCAGCGGCGACTTGAACCCATAGGCGCAGATCTCGCCCATAGTCCCCAGCTTACCAATCTTCATCGCGCGGTAGGTTGCTCTGACCACGTCCAGGAGCACGTTGCCGGCGTTGGCTCCGTCTGACGACCTGAGATACACGTCCACGGATATCCCGCTGTCGAGGAAAGAGCTCCCTTCGAACCAGAAATAGCTCGTCCTGTCGTTCCCCATGTAGTCGACGAAGTCGGTGGTGCCGGCGATGGTCTCGAACTTGTAAGGGACCTCCGTTACGACGGACCCGGTCTTCACGTCTCTCTTGGCCATCTTGATGTCCTCGCTGATGGTGTTCTGGGTCTCCGAACCTCCCCCTACGTCCAATTGATAGCTCTTCGATATCTTCACACCCCTCTTGACGAGCAGGCCGAGAAGGCCTTTGTGGAAGACAGTCCCTCCGAACTGGCTCATCAGGTCGTCGCCGATGAGGGGGAGCTTCGCTCTCTGAAAATCGGCCACAATTTTGTTGTTCCGGAGGACCAGGCTCGGGGTGCAGTTGATGTATCCGCAGCCGGCCTTCAGCGCGGCCCTCGCGTACTCCTCAGAAGACGCGGCGGAGCCCGAAGAAATCATGTTCACAAGGATGTCTGCCTCGGCTTCTTCCAGCTTCTTCGAGACTTCCTCAGAGCCGCTCCGGACCAGCTTGGAGTCCCTCAAATGTGGCGCGGGGTCGGACTTCGAGATGCCAGGCTCGACCGTCACCCTGGACTTCGAAAGAGGCACGTACCGCCTGGCGACGTTTGGAGGCGCGAACACCGCCTTCGACAGTTCGAGGCCGACCTTGCTCGGGGCTACGTCGAACGCGGCGACAACCTGGACATCCCTCGGCCTGAAACCCCCGATGTTCGAGTGCCACAGGCCCTTGTAGTCGTCGCCCGAATAGAACTTGAGCCCCTGGACGAACACAGACGCGCAGTTGCCTACGCCGGCAAGCGCTACTTTGATTGGCAACCCTGGTCACTTGAACTTCGAGAATGTCGAGAAAAGGCCGACCACAGTCAGCAATGCGCCCAGTGAGTAGTTTATCGTGACGATCTCAGGGGCGATCCCTGCCGCGTTCGCGTTCGCGTAAGTGTAGTACAGCATCAGGAGACCGAAGGCGAGGATGATGAGGCCCAGAAGGCGGACGAGAGCATCGACCCTCGACTGCTCGGCTGTGAAAGTCAAGTCTATTTTCGGGCAGAAGGGTCAGGGTATTTAGCAGTTAGCCGGCATCGGCCTAGGAACTCTTCATCATTTCCAGCTTCTCTGGAAGATAAGTGTCCACGATGTAGCTTAGCCCATATCTGGCGAATGCCTCCTGCTCGCTCTTCCGCCTGTACTTCAGGAACGTCTCCAGCTCGTCGTGCCACATCTTCTCGGTGTAACGTGGGTCGGCCTTCAGTTCATAGAGCCTCTTCACGTCCACCTCGGTGAGCTTGTCGGACGGGAGCTTGTACTTCTGGATGTCGCTCGCGTAGACCCCGAGCCAGACGGAGTTGGGGGTCGTGAGCTCCCTCAGATGGGCTGCGTTCGCGCTCCCGCTCTTGATGACCATGGCGATGTGCGCCCCCCAGGGGTCAGCGTCGCAGAGTATCCCGACGGGGAGGCCGAGTTCTTGGTTCAGCCTTCGGATAAGGTAGCGGGTCGACCTCGGCGGCTGGCCCGCGGTATTGATCAGGATGGCCTTGTACTTCTGGTGGACCCTCTCCTCGATGAACCTTGTAAAAAGGCCGCCCTTCTCGATGGCCAGGACGAGCTCCGCGTCCGTGTCTCTGAACTCCGCAGTGGTGAGCGCCGGGCCTATCATCACCCCGTCCGGATTGGCGGAAAGGTCCGCCAGCTTCCCCTCGTATCCAGGGACGGTGTACTCGATCTTCATGTCGCCGAAGATGGCGCTGCGCTCCTCAGGGTAGATGTTCATCCCCTCGCGGGCCATCTGCATCAGCACTTCGAGGTCGGTGATCAGCTCGTCTGACTCCGCCTGATCCTGGAACTCGACGTTGAAGGCCTGGGCAGAATAGAACACGTCTC
Organism: Nitrososphaerota archaeon; assembly: GCA_027320425.1. Taxonomy (GTDB): domain Archaea; phylum Thermoproteota; class Nitrososphaeria; order Nitrososphaerales; family Gagatemarchaeaceae; genus UBA183. The sequence goes on along the minus strand of DAHVLJ010000005.1, from coordinate 81,391 downwards.
TGAGGGTCGAAGTGCGCTTTTCGTCAACCAGCTTCTTCGCGAAGTACGCGAGCCATACGAGCTGGGTGAAGGGGCGGATGTGCTTGATGTTTCCAGACGACTTCTTCACGGTAGTGGCGCCTAGGACGAACTGCTGCAGCTTCTTGTCATAGACGATGTTGCGGACCGACCTGCTCGCGAGCGTGAGGCTCGGGAAACGGCCTTCGTCCAGGTCGCTGTAGACGCTCCCCCCAAGGTCTCTAAGGAGGCCCTGGGCGACGGTCTGCCTAGACTCCGCCGTACCTGTCGATTGTCTCTTGGCCGCCTTCTTCTTTGTTGGCATTTTCTGTTTCTCCCGCCGCCCCTGACTCGGCAGCTGCGGCGTCGTTTTCTTCAACTATGACCCCTCCCTCCCCGATGAGCTTGCGGTATTCGGGCAGGTCCTTCTTGCCTGCCAGCTCGGTCGAGAACTGGGCGATGAGCGGGAGGTACTTCCCATAGATGTTCATCTTTCTCTGGACCGCCTCCATGCTCCCCTTCTTCGAGAGGAATATCCCGAGCCTCCTGAGGGCCTCCCTTACCGCGTTTCTGATCTCTCTCTGAATCTCCGGCCTGTCGGCGATGTATTCCTTGCCGACAGTCTTGTACGGGATCCTGGTGCTCGCGATGTGGGTGATGACCCCGACGGGGGCGTCCTGTGGGACGTGATACCTTCGCCAGTCCACCTCTTCGTTGAGCACCTCGAAGCTGACGTCGGAGCTTTCGTCGTAGAGCAGTGGGATCCTGTTGGCGAACCTGAACAGTTTGACCCCGGGTTGCAGGACCTTCCCGCCGTATGCGACCCCTACCTCGATGAGGAACGGAAAGCCAGAGTATGAGGAAGGAGGCCGGGTCACGATGGTGGAGAACTCCGGCTGGAGCTCCTTGTTGATCCCCGTGAGCAGGATGTCCTCGCCTATCGGCGAGAGGACGGCGGCGTCAGGCTGAAGGAAGTCGGGGAAGCGCTGCAGGGCGTCGACTAGCGTTACAATCTGGGCCGTGTTCAGTCTCTTCGGGGGGAGCTTGGGGCTCACGCCTGCGAACTCGAGGAACTTCGTCGCAATCCTGTCCCCGACCCGGTGGAAATGGGTCACCATGAACGTCTTCATGTCGTGCTCTTCCGAGAGCTTGATTATTCTCTTGAAAGCCTCGACGTCTACGCCGTAGGGGTGAGGGAGCGTCTCCTTCGGCGGTGACGGCATGGCTGTGGTAGCCCTCTCGTAGAAGGTGACCTGTCCCTGTGGGTCGACGAAGGTGATGTTCGAGTAGCTCGCCACCATCGCTGTCTGCTTGAAGTACTCGGCGATCTTCGCAGAGGAGCGAAGATAGTCGCCCTCGAGGATCATGTCGACCCTCGTCCCAGTGGTGCCGTCGGCGTCGCTGTTGAACCTCTTCAGGACCATCGGCCTGTTCTCGCTGATGTCGATCATCATCTGGAAGCCATACTTCCGCTTGCCGTCAGGGGAGGAGATGATCGTCACCGGCTTGTTGGTGGTGATCTGACCGTAGAGGATCGCCATCGTCCCTCCCAAGCCGAACATCCCCCTAGACTGCCTGAGCACGTACTTTGAGCCGTAGAACACTTTCCCGAAAGCGCTTGGAACATGCTGCGGAGCAACCCCGGGGCCGTTGTCAATGACGGTAAGGCGATAGGGCTTGGGCTCGGGAATCTCAGGGTTGGGGTTCTCAGCCATGATCCTGACGTAGACGTCGGGGTTTATCCCGGCCAGCTCAGCGGCGTCGAAGGAGTTCTCAACGAGCTCCCTTACTGCCATGTACAGGGCGCGCGCAGGATTCGTGAACCCCGCCAGGTCTCGGTTTCTGTAGAAGAACTCTGACGGCGATATCTCAGCGAACGTCGTCCTACTGCTCAACTTCACTCGCCTGCCAGGGGACCAGTCCCTATGAATCTAACGCCGGTCAACAAATCTCCATTTCTCCCTAGCCAGACCCCGCCCGCGAGTACTGGCGTAAACCGGATATATGCTAATGTTCGAGTTTCTTCAGTTTTTCTTCGACCGTCTCCGGAGACGTCCCTTCCCATAGGAACATCCTCTCCATCTTGCGCTTTGTCCTTGCCTTCTGCAGGGTGTTGTACACGTTCTTGTGCTGGCTCCCCGTTGCCAGGGACCTCACAGCGTCCGAAGCTAACTGGACCTCTCCTGCCTCGCCGATTATGGCGACAGTCCTCCCGTAGACTGAAAGCTGACAAGATGTCAGCTCTTCGATGACCCGCCTGGACTTGCCCTTCAGCCCGATCACCCGTCCTCTTATCCTCTCAAGGGAGTTGGAGCTTCGCCCAGAGTAAGTCCTGAGGTCGATCACTTCCAGGGCGGTCCCGTCATCCAGCAGGCGGGACGCCCTCTGGGGGGAGAACCCCCTCCCGATGGCTTCGATTACCCTGGTGGCGGAGAACGGGTCAGTCTTTAGCGCCTTCTCTGCCCTCACGGTGACGACCCCCTCCTTGCTGTCGACGACGAGCTTGACCCCCATCTCCTCTTCGAGGTATCTCTTGGTCGCTCCTTCTCGTCCGATGACAGCCCCCACTCTTTCTACCGGGATGCGCACTACCTGCTCAAAACTCAATTTGTGATGCGCTCCACGACCTCGCCGGGCTCTTCGACAGCGATCCCGCGCTTCCTAAAGAACCTGACCATATTGGTGACGTCTCTCCTGAGATATTCCTCCGCTTGAGGGTGAGACGAAAGAACCGCTGAGCCCATGTCGAAGAGCACGTCTCTTCCCCCGTACTTGAACGCGTTGAACTCGGAGAAGTCCGCATGGACTAGCTTCGCCTTCTTCCAGAGGTCCCGAATGGTCTCGAACGCCCAGTCTCGGTCCCCTTCGTCTACCTCTGACTCGGCGAAGGTAGGCGCGGGAGTGGGAGGGACCCCCACATACTCCATGACGAGCACGTTCTTGTGGAAGGCGATGGGCTTCGGCACCGCCACACCGATGGAGTCTGCCAGTTGCAAGTTCTTGAACTCCTTCCTTGTCCAGAGGTAGATTGTCTGCCTGGACCCCGAAGGCAGCTTTCCGAACCGCCTGTCTCCTGCTATGTAACCCATCCTCTTCCTGAAGTCCGATGCGGAAGTCAGGTAGATTTTGACCGCGACTGGCCCCTTGTCCCTGTCTTCTCCGAGGTAGACCCTGGCCTCCTTCCCCGCGCTGACGACCCCGTGAAGTTCCCCTAGGTCCTTCCTGGCGATGAGTTCTTCCACCGCCAGCATCGTCGACCTGTCGAAGACTTCCTCGATTACCTTCCTGTCGTCCGAGTCCCTTCTCAGATACCTGTTTTCACGCTCAGAGCGGAGGATCCGCTCCCTGACCTTGCTTGACTCCTCGTCCGACCCTGGCACACCCCCACCTAGAACCATGGAAAATTTATACATATGAGATAGCCCGCAAAAATTTCCTAGTGGGCGATGAAGGAAGAATGCCGGAAACTGAGGCGGGCGAGTCAAGGGAGGACGAGGAGGCTGAAGACGGGAGTGGTAAAATCCAGCGGGAGCTGTCCGAACTTAAGAGGCGGAATGAAGAACTCCTGACACGCCTGAAATACGCACAGGCAGACTTGGAGAACTATCGCAAGAGGATGGACAGGGAGCTGAAGGACGCAGGAGAGTCCCTTGCCAGGGTACTTGTGACGAGGCTCCTCGTTGTCCAGGACGAGCTGGACCTCGCAGTGAAGCACGCTCAAGAAGGGACCGGCGGGAAGGAGCTGATGGAAGGGATATCGATGGTGCAGAGGAACCTCCTCTCCGCGCTGCAGGATGCAGGGGTGGAGAAGATAGAAGCCGTAGGGAGGCCTTTCGACCCCTCGATCCACGAAGCAGTAGCAAAAGCCCAGGGAGGAACCCACGGCCAGGACGTGGTGGTCGATGAGATGCGGCCAGGCTTCAAGTTTCGCGGTCAGGTTCTGAGGCCCAGCATGGTAAAAGTTGAATTGGCGGCCAAAGGGGAGGAGAAAGTGAATGAGTAGCGCTAGGGAGAAGATAATCGGGATAGACCTGGGGACGACGAACTCCGCTGCTTCCGTCGTGGAGGCGGGGAGGCCTGTAGTGGTCCCGAGCGCAGAAGGTGCGACGCCAGCCGGAAAGATGTTCCCGTCGGTGGTCGCATTCACCAAGGACGGGCAGCTGCTTGTGGGGGAGCCGGCGCGAAGGCAGGTCGTTACGAACCCGGACGGAACCGTGTTCGAGATCAAGAGGAAGATGGGGAGCGACCACAGGGTAAACCTGTCAGGAAAAGACTACTCGCCAGAGCAGCTGAGCTCATACATCCTTCAGAAGATCAAGCACGACGCCGAGGTGTTCCTGGGGTATCCGGTCAAGAAGGCGGTGATCACGGTTCCGGCGCACTTCAACGACAATCAGCGCCAGTCTACCAAGGACGCAGGAGAGATCGCAGGACTGGAGGTCGTCAGAATCATCAATGAACCGACTGCGGCCTCACTGGCCTACGGTCTGGACAAGTCTGAGAAGGAGATGAAGATCCTGGTGTTCAGCTTCGGAGGGGGGACCCACGACGCCACCATCATGGAGTTCGGGAAGGGGGTGTTCCAGGTCCTCGCCACGTCGGGTGACACCCAGACAGGCGGTACAGACATAGACAAGGGGATCATCCAGGTGCTGCTCGATGACTTCCGCGCCAAGAACGGCATCGACCTCTCTACCGACAGGACAGCGATGGCGAGGCTCAAAGAAGCGGCAGAGCAGGCAAAGATCCAGCTGTCGAACCTCACCTCCACTGACATCGACCTGCCTTTCATCGCAAGCGACGCTTCCGGACCAAAGAACCTGCACTACACCCTGACCCGGACCAAGCTAGAGGAAGTCGCGCGGCCCGTAGTCGCGAAGACCGAGCAGACCATCCGGAAGGTCATGAGCGACGCCAAGCTGACCCCCGACCAGGTGGACAAGGTGATACTGATCGGAGGGATGACCAGGATGCCTTTGGTAAGGAGGTTCGTGGAAGACGTCGCCGGCAAGCCTGCCGAGAGGGGAGTCGACCCGATGGAGGCTGTCGCGATCGGCGCTGCCATCCAGGGAGCGGTCCTGGCCGGCGAGATCAAGGACATACTGCTCCTCGATGTAACCCCGCTCTCCCTGGGAGTAGAGACGCTCGGAGGCATAACAGAGCACCTCATCGAGAAGAACGCGACGATCCCGACCAAGCGCAGTAAGACGTTCACAACGGCCGCCGACTTCCAGACGGCCGTCACTATCCACGTCGTCCAGGGCGAAAGGAGCATGGCTGCGGACAACGTGTCACTTGGGATGTTCAACCTGGCTGGGATACCCCCGGCGCAGAGAGGAGTCCCTCAGATCGAAGTGACGTTTGACATCGATGCGAACGGCATCCTCACGGTCGGAGCGAAGGACATGGGGACCGGCAAAGAGAACAAGATAACGATCACCGCTTCCACCAAGCTCTCCAAGGAGGAGAAAGAGAAGCTCATCAAGGAAGCCGAGTCTTTCTCAGAGCAGGACAAGAAGAAGAGGGAAGAGGCGGAGGTGAGGAACGAAGCCGACTCCGTGCTGTACACCGCCGAAAGGACGAAACGCGACCTTGAAGGGAAGGCGGACAAGACCGCCCTTGACAGGATGGATGCGGCGGCGGCTGAGCTGAGGAAGGCGATTGGAGGCAACGACGCCTCGCAGATCAGGGAGAAGACCGAGGCGCTGAAGAAGGTCCTACAGGAGGTCGGAGCGTCGGTATACCAGCAGCAGGCCCAGAAACAACAGGGAGACGCCCCTCAGCAGGGTGCGCAGAACGTCAGCGACGCAGACTACAAGGTAGCCGATGAAAGCAAGTAGGTGACCTAATCGGTTGGCCGCCAAAGACTACTACGAGGTTCTCGGAGTTAAGAAGGGGGCTGGGAAAGACGAGATCAAGGACGCCTACAGGAAGCTCGCCCTCCAGTTCCACCCTGACAGGAACAGAGCCCCAGAAGCGGAGGAGCGATTCAAGGAGATATCCGAGGCATACGCGGTCCTTTCTGACGACGAAAAGAGGAGGCAGTACGACTCCTTCGGCAGAGAAGGGGTATACCAGCGATACAGCCAAGAGGATATCTTCAGGGGGGCGAATTTCGGCGAGTTCTTCAGAGGCGCAGGGTTCGGCTTCGACGACATCTTCTCTCAGTTCTTCGGAGGGGGCCGCGGGCCCGGCAGAGGTCAGGACCTGACATACCACCTGCAGCTCAACCTCGAGGACCTTGTCGCCGACTCAACGAGGGAGATCGAGATTCCCAGGACCGAGCTGTGCTCCGCCTGCGAGGGGAGCGGCGCGAAGCCGGGGACCTCGCCGAGGACATGCGCGACGTGCGGAGGCACGGGACAGGTACAGAAGGTGCAGTCTGCAGGCTTCGCGCGCCTGGTGAGGGTCACAGCCTGCGACAGGTGCAGAGGGAAGGGATTCACCGTCGACGCCCCTTGCGGAGAGTGCCGAGGCAAAGGGACCGTCCAGCGGAAGCGCAAGATCAGCCTGGTCATCCCCGGAGGGCTGGATGATGGACACACACTCCGGCTCAGGGGCGAAGGCGACGCGGGAGAAAACGGTACGCCACCCGGGGACCTCTACATAGTCGTGAACGTCAGGCCGCACAGGACCTTCATGCGAGAGAACAGCGACGTTTACTTCACAACCAAGATTGACGCGATACAGGCCATGCTGGGGACAGAAGTGAAGGTCCCTACGCTGTACGGAGACGCGGTCATCCAGGTGCCCGCAGGGACCCAGCCGGGCGAGCGTTTCACAATCAAGGAAAGAGGCCTTCCCAGGGTGGGAGGGAGAGGCAAGGGGAACGAATACGTGCTCGTGAATGTGGAAGTGCCCAAGCACTTGTCAAGCTCTCAGAAAGAGCTTCTGCGCAGGTTCGGGTCCTAACCCGCGAACTTGTAGATCATGAGGAACGGCACCTTTTCGATCTCGCGGATCGCCTCAGGCGCCCCGACCTTGTTCTCCACGGCAAGAGACACAGAGCGGCTCCCTGCGAGGTTGACTATCGAACAGGTCCTGATGAGCCTCAGCGCTTCCCCCTTTTGCACCACTTCTCCGGAATAGAATTCCTTCGAAAGGTGCATCTTCAGCGACCCCTCGGTCACGGTCGTCCCCACGAGCTCCTCGTCGCACATGTTCACGAGGATCGTCCCCTTGTAGGCTGTGGTCCTGACTGAGAACCCCTTGCTCTCCGCCGTCATGCCACCTTGGCCACTGACCTTGCTCCGCACGCTTCACAGACCATGAACCACATGCGCTTCTCCTTGTCGAGGTGGGTGTCCGGGCTCCCGCAGACGGGACAGATTACCCCCTCCTTCACGTAACGCTGTAGAAGCTGCGAGAAGGAATCCTTGTCCTTCCTGCCGATGAAGATCGCCCTTTCGCCGTCGAGAGAAGCCGCGGTGGCCAGCTCCTTGGCCAGGTACATCAGCACCCTCCCCGACTCGCGTCTCAACAGTTTGGGGAACTCGGAATAGTTGCGGAAGATGGTCTTGTTGCCGACCCAGATCACGTCCGGCTCAGGGAGCTCCAGCCTGAGCGCCCCCGACTTCTTCGCGTCCTTGTCGAGGCCGGCCCTCGCCCTTGAAAGAAGCTCGTCGTATGTATGGGGCATCGTGCGAATCGACGAATCTCGGTATTTCAAGTATTCGAAGAAGGAGAGTGGGAAACGGTCCCGGCTCCGCCCGGCAGCGCGCTACGCCTGACGAGAGAAAGGGCCCCTGCGAGCGCAGCGATGCTGATCGCAAAGATGGTCAGTTCGAAGACCCCCAATCCGATGGCCCCAGCGAAGGGGACCAGGAAGTCGATGACGAAACCCAAGGGGAGAGCGATGAAGAACAGGCGCTTTCTGTTGAGCACCGCTGCGAAAAGACAGAGGAAGCCCCATGTGAAGTGAGAGACGAGGGAAGACACCCTTTCCAGGATGGAATATCCCACCAATGGCAAGGCAGCCGCGGGCGATAGGAAGAGCCCCGGCGACTGCTTAGCAAGCACGGGATACAGGACCTGCGCCGCCAATGAGTTCGGAGAAGAGAGGACGACATAGTACAGCGAGTATTCGAGCAGCATTGGGACCGCGAGAAGCGCCGCGTTCTCCCAAAAGGCCAGTCCGAGCCCGAACCCTTCTGCATCTTCTGCCTTGAGCCTGGAGCGGGAAACGGCGAGCCTGGCGACGACGTAAGCGCCCCCGACCTCGAATGCGGCGGTCTGAGCCCCATAGTATACCCCTAATGCAACCAGGCTCCCCCCGGTGGATGCTTCGAATGCGTTGATGGTCGGAAGCTGTACCGCATATTTCAAAGCGATCGCCCCTGCGTAGGCGACGAGCGAATAGAGCATCGCTCCTCTGGAAAAGACCCGCGATCGGCGCCAGTAGACAACAAGGCCGACCATGAGCACGAGCACCGTGACAGGCAGGGAGAAATAGACCGGGTCGATGTTCTGCACACCGACGCCTGGGCGGCGACGATAAATGAAGAGTGCCCGAATGTCGGCGGTGCCCCTCCATGGAAAGATTAAATCAGAAACACGAGGAGGCCGACTGTGAAGCCGAGGGCAGAGTTCGGCGTCTTTGGGGGTTCGGGGTTTTACAAGTTCGCGAAGGGCGCTCGCGGCGTCCCCGTGAATACCCCTTACGGCAAGCCCAGCGCCAGCGTCACCATCTCGGAGATCGAGGGGAGGAGCGTTGCCTTCCTTCCTAGGCACGGCCTACACCACGAGTTTCCCCCGCACATGGTGCCGTACAGGGCGAACCTGTATTCGTTCAAGAAGCTCGGGGTACAGCGCATCATAGCCCCCAACGCGGTGGGGAGCCTCAGGGCCGAAGTAGGACCGGGGGACATGGTCTTCTGCGACCAGTTCGTCAACTTCACCACCGGGAGGAAGGACACTTTCTACGACGGGCCATTGACGACTCATGTGAGCACCGCATCTCCCTACTGCCCCCAGATGAGAGAGGTCGCGATCGAGGCTGCCGAGGTCCTCGGACTGAAGTTCCATCGGACTGGCACCGTGGTGGTGATACAGGGCCCGAGGTTTTCGACGAGGTCGGAGAGCAGGTTCTTCTCAAAACAGGGGTGGGAGGTCATCAACATGACCCAGTATCCAGAGGTGGTCCTTGCGAGGGAGCAGGAGATGTGCTTCCTGAACATATCACTTGTCACAGACTACGACGCGGGGCTCGAAGGCGACCCGAGGGTGAAACCAGTCTCCCATGAAGAGGTGATCAAGGTCTTCAACAGCAACCTGGAGAGATTAAGAAAGCTCATCGTGGAGATAGTCAAGAGGCTCCCCGAAGAGCGCACCTGTGAATGCGGCTCGGCACTGGAGCACGCGAGGCTGACAGCCTGATGCCTAAGCTCGAGACCGACGTCAAGAAGGCGATCAGGAACATCCCCGACTACCCGAAGAAGGGGATCCCGTTCAAGGACCTCACCACGCTGTGGAGGAACGGGAAGCTCAACAGAAAGGTCGCCGATGACATGGAGAAGAGGTGGAAGAGCGTCAGGATCGACAAGATAGTGGGCGTCGAGGCTCGTGGGTTCATCGTCGGCGCGCCGCTCGCCGACAGGCTGGGGATAGGCTTCGTTCCTGCGAGGAAGGTGGGGAAGCTCCCGGCGACCAAGATCAGCGTGAATTACGAGCTCGAGTACGGCAGGCAGGGGCTCGAGATGCACGCAGACTCGATATCGAAGGGAGACAGGGTGCTCGTGGTGGACGACCTCCTTGCCACAGGAGGGACGTCGAGAGCCGCGGCCACACTCGTCGAGAAACTGGGAGGCAAGGTCGTGGGTTTCGCGTTCGTCACTGAGCTGAAGTCCCTGAAGGGAAGGAGTAAACTCGCTGGATACGAAGTCTACTCCATCGCGAAGTATGACTAGGCGAATTGCGCCGATAGGGATAGTCACAGGGACTGGAGTTAGCGAGCACTTCGACCTAAGCAAACCAAGGACCGTGTCGACGAGATACGGAAAGGCGGTGGTCTACACTCGCAGAGAAGGAGACTACGTCGTCATCCCACGGCACGGTGCGGCCCACAGATACCCTCCCCAGGGCATCAACTACAGGGCGAACATAGCAGCCTTTGAGCAGCTAGGGGTGAAGGAGGTGATAGCCACAAGCGCAGTAGGTTCGATGAACCCGGGCTTCGGAGTAGGGGAGATCGGTCTGATCGAGCAGTTCCTGGACTTCACAAAGCACAGGCAGACGACATTCTTCGACGAGAAGGTGATCCATACTGACATGACCTATCCGTACAGCAGGCACATCAATCTCGAGCTCGCGGTGGCGGCCAAGAAGCAGGGTTTCGAGCTTCACCAGCACCTTGTCTATGTGTGCGCCGAAGGGCCGAGGTTCGAGACTGCCGCAGAGATCAAGATGTACAAGATACTCGGCGGAGACGTAGTGGGAATGACGGGGGTCCCTGAGGTCGTATTGGCCAACGAGAAAGGGATCGGATATGCGTCGGTGGTCATTTCCACCAACTGGGCGGCGGGGATGCAGCCCAAGGTGAGCCACGATGAGGTGCTCAAGGTCATGAAGAAGTCGGGGAAGCTGGTGAAACGCTTGATAGAGTCCTCTGTAACGGGTCTGAGGGGAGAAGGAAAATGAGCAAGGTCGCAGATCAGAAGCTCAGTAGGTCCGGAGAGAAGAACTTCCTGTGGGCCAAGGCCCACATGGGCGCGCTCACGAACCTGGCTGAGAAATACGCGAAGTCGAAACCGCTTGAAGGAATCAAGATAGGCGTCTGTCTGCACATAACGAAGGAGACATCGGTCCTCATAGACGCGCTCCTCGGCGCAGGAGCCGACCTGAAGGTGGCAGGCGCGAACCCTCTTTCCACGCAGGACGACATCGCCGCTTACCTATCGACGAGGACGGAGGTTTGGGCGTGGAGAGGACAGTCTGCGAAGGAATACAACTGGTGCATCGAACAAGTGATTGGATCCCATCCGGAACAGATCATTGACGATGGCGCGGACCTCCATGTGGCAGCGCACCTCTCCAAGGCCAGGGGCATAGTGGGAGGCTCCGAGGAGACCACGACCGGTGTGGGGAGGCTCAAGGCGATGGAAGCAGAGGGGAGACTGGCTTACCCGGTCATCGCTGTAAACGATGCCAAGACCAAATTCATGTTCGACAACCGGTACGGGACGGGACAGAGCACCCTCGACGGAATCATGAGGGCGACAGCGCTGCTCCTGGCTGGAGTGAGGGCGGTGGTAGTCGGATACGGTTGGGTCGGGAAGGGGGTCGCGATGAGGGCAAGGGGGATGGGTGCAAGAGTGACAGTTGTAGAAATCGATCCCATCAGGGCTCTGGAGGCGCATCTAGACGGCTTCGACGTCTCCGACATTGACACGGCCGCCAAAGATGGCGAGCTCTTTGTCACCACTACGGGCCAGAAGAACGTGGTGCCCTATTCGGCCGTAGAGAAGATGAAGGAGGGGGCCATTCTCTCCAATGCGGGTCACTTCGACGTCGAAATCGACGTGAAGACGATGCTGTCCAAAGCGAAGGGTGTGAAGGAGGTCAGACCTAACGTCGACGAGGTCATTCTACCTTCAGGGAAGAAAGTGTACCTCGTCGGGAAGGGGAGGATCGCAAACCTGGTGGCAGCAGAGGGCCATCCTCCTGAAGTGATGCAGATGTCATTCGCCAACCAGATGATGGCGGCAATCCGCATCCACGCCGACCATGCCAAGATGGAAAAGCGCGTCTACGGAGTGCCGGCAGAGCTCGAAGATGAAGTCGCGAGGGCCGCCCTGAAGTCCATGGGGATCGCCATCGGGACGCAGACGAAAGAGCAGAAAGAATACGCGAAAAGCTGGGAAATCTGAGCCAAGGTTTATAGTAAAAGGAAGGGGTCGACCCCAACCGTGGCAAGCGCGAAAAGGAAGCGGGTCCTGGTCCTCTGCGCCCTCCCTTACACGAACGCCGTCCCCCATGTGGGGAACATAGTAGGCTCGCATCTGCCTGCCGACGTCTTCGCCAGATACTGCAGGCTCAAAGGCTACGAGACGCTGTTCGTGGGGGCGGCGGACGAGAACGGCACCCCGACCGAAGTAGCGGCCCTGGAGCTGGGAATATCACCCAAGGAGTTGACGGACACGCTGTACAGGGTCCACCGGGACATCTACGCCTGGTTCGGGATATCCTACGACAACTTCACCCGGACCTCGACCCCCATCCATCACAAAACTACCCAGGAATTCTTCCTTGAGATCTATCGGAAGGGCTTCGTCAGTGAGGGGATCCTGCGTCTGCCATTCTGCGAGAAGGACGGGATATTCCTTCCGGACAGATACGTGCAGGGGACCTGCCCGGTCTGTGGGTACGAGCTCGCGAGGGGGGACCAGTGCGAGAAGTGCTCCACCCTGCTCGACCCTGAACAGTTGGTCAGCCCCAGGTGCAAGATAGACGGGAGCGTGCCGGTCTGGAGAGACAGCGAACAGTTGTTCCTCGAGCTCGGGAAAGTGCAAGGGACGCTTGAAAGGTGGATACGTGAGAAGAAGGACTGGAAGGGCCAGGTCACCTCCCTCGCCCTTGGCTGGCTGAAAGAGGGGCTGAAGAAGAGGTCGATCACCAGGGATCTGAGATGGGGGGTGCCCGTCCCCCTGAAGGAATTCGGGGGGAAGGTGTTCTATGTCTGGTTTGACGCGCCCATCGGCTATCTGTCTGCGACGAAGGAATGGGCGGAAGCGACGGGGAGTCCGGACTATTGGAAGAAGTTCTGGGTGGAGGACACTGAAATCTACAACTTCCTCGGGAAGGACAACATCCCATTTCATACCATTTTCTGGCCCGGCATGCTCTTCGCTCATGGCGGTCTCAACCTCCCCCACGACGTGGTCGGCCTGCAGTTCTGCAACTATGAGGGGGACAAGATCTCCAAAAGTCACAACTGGGGGGTATTCTGTGAGAGCGTCCCCGATGTCGGACTGGACCCGGACATATGGCGATACTACCTCATCAACATAATCCCCGAAACCAAGGACACTGACTTCAAGTGGGAGGACTTCAAGAGCAAAGTGAACAACGAGCTGGTGGCGAACGTCGGGAACTTCGTCCACAGGACCACCACCTTCGCATGGAACAACTTCGACGGTGCGGTGACGCTGAGCAAGAGGTCGAAGGATGACGAAGAGTTGCTCGCCAAGGTGAGCGCTCTTGCCGCGGATGTAGAGAAGCTGCTCGGCGAAGTGAGGCTCAGGGATGCCCTCTCCAAGGTACTCTCGGTCGCCGATCTTGGGAACGAGTTCTTCCAGCGGACGCAACCCTGGAAACTAGTCAAAGAGGACCGCGACAGGTGCGAACAGGTGATTCACACCTGCCTGACCGTCTGCGAGACGGTCGCCGTGCTCCTGCAGCCTTTCCTGCCTGGGTCGTCGGAGAGAATCCTCTCTTCTCTGGGGTCCTCCAGTGGTAGCTTCGATGTGGTTGGCAATGAAAGGAAGAGCATCCGTCTGAGCACGAAGCCTGAGATACCCTTCAGGAAGCTCGAAGACTCCGACGTGGCTAGGGCAAAGGCTCTGGCCACCAAGAGCCGACCGGTCAAAGACTACTTCTCGTAGCGAAAGACTAGTCGCAGGACTGGAGCAGTTCTAATCCGCCTGGGAGCGCGGTATCCATTTCATCGTCGAGGACCCTGTTTCCGAGCACCTTTGCGAGAGGGTCGTAGTCGTCGTACTTCGTCGACCTGAACCCTGACGCGAGAAGGCTGACCTGTAGCTGGGCGGACCCGGAGTAGTCAACCGCATATTCGACGTCCAGTCCTTCGCTGTCCATTATCGAACCCAGGCGCCCGACCGCTAGTCCCACTTCTTGGGCCGAGAGGCTCTCATCGGCGTTCAGGCTCACCACGGCGTGGCCTGCCTCCCTGGCTTCTGCCAGCTTGCCGAGAGAGACCACCGCGCCAGCGATTGCGTCTTCGGCCTTGTCGTCCGCGCCGCTGCTTGACACCCCGAGGAGAGAATACCCCTCCTGAATCACCGTCCCGAGGAGCTTGTTCATCCCCAGCGATTTTGACCCCTCCGCCGGCTTTGACAGCATGGACGCCAGCGCCTTCACCACCGCCTTGTTGGCGGTGTCATAGAGGTTCGCGAGGGTGGAGTCCTCTGGCGATGACCTCAGCAGGGTGTCGTTGTCGACCACCACGACGCCTTTGGCCGCTGCTCTCAGCCTGCGCAGGGAGACACCGGCGTAGAACTTCATCTTCTTCTCGAACTCGAAGGGCATGACGGCGACTCCAACGGCTGTCGCGCCGCACTGCTCTGCCATGGACGCCACCACTGGTGCTAGTCCGCTTCCGGTCGCGCCACCGAGGCCGGCGACCACGAACACCACTTCCGAACCGCTTACGGCAGCCTGTATCCCTTTCGCAGAGTTGAGGGCGAGGCCCCGGACCAGCGCCGGTGAGAGTTTCTGGTCGATCGGCGATTCAACGAGAATCGTGTCCTTCGGGTCTACGGTAGAGAAATCGCCTTCGTCGCAGGAGACGTAGGCGTACCTGTCTATCAGCAGAGACCGTCGGCTCAGCAGAGAGACGATCTTGATCCCTGCACTTCCGATTCCGATGGCGGTTACGTTACGATTGTTTACAGTCAATTCTGGAGCGCAGACCTAGCTGTCATTATGCATAAACAAACCCATCACTGAATATTGTTGACGACGAAGTAGTTTTTGTTTACCCTTGCCCGCGTGATGGGTGGAAGCTATCTCCGCAGTATGGGTTGCAGGTCTTCCTGGTTGACCAACCTGTTCACCAGTTCGTCCATCATGTGCCCTGAACACTCGACCCTCACGGTCATCACACCGTCAACCGCGAGCGCAGCGTTCCTGATGCTCCGCCCCGTGTCCACAGCTATGGGGCTGTATGCGGAAAGAGGCTGGAACTTTACCTGTATTGATCCGGTGTTCGTCTCGGAGACCTCGGTCACGATGTTCAACTCTCCGAATTTGCGCTTGGTTTCTTCGTCGACGATGTCGTTGAGTCTTTCCGCAACCCGCTTGGAGAGCTCGCTGGGCAAGGGCTACCGCTCGGGGTTTCAGAGCCTATATGACCTTTGGCTCACCAATGAGTCTTCAGGGTCAAGGGGTGCGAAGCCTTCACTTCGTCCACCTTTCCTACGCTTGCGTTCCTGGGCGCTTCGCCTAGCGTCCTGTCTTTCATCCTAGCGTAGATCTCGTTCAGGGCGGAGGCGTATTCATCGAGCATCTCCACCGGCTCCGACTCGGTCGGTTCGATCATCAGCGCCTCGTGTACGATGAGAGGGAAATAGACGGTAGGCGCGTGCATGCCGTAATCGAGGACGGCTTTGGCGACCGACATGGCGGCGCCTGGGAGCTCGCTCTTCACAGAGACCACCGCCTCGTGCTTTCTTCTGAGCTCTTTCCCATGGGATGCCGGGAAGGCCTCCGGGTCGAGGCTCTTCCATAGGTAGTTCGCAGCCAGGACCGCCAGTGAAGACACGTCAGCCAGGCCGGACGCGCCCAGCAGGCGGATGTACACATAGGCCCTGAGGAGGACGCCGGAGTTCCCGACGAAGCCTTTGAGCGGCCCTATGGAGTGCTCCAGGCTGTTGTCGAGATAGTATCCGTCTTTTCCTTTCGACACCACGGGGACGGGGAGATATTCGGCGAGCCTCTTGCTAGCCCCTACCGGTCCTGCTCCGGGTCCGCCCCCTCCGTGGGGCGTGGCGAATGTCTTGTGCAGGTTGAGGTGAACGACGTCGAACCCCATGTCTCCCGGCCGTGCCCTTCCGAGGAGGGCGTTCATGTTGGCGCCGTCGTAGTACATCAACCCCCCGGCCTGGTGCACAGCTTCGCATATCTCCGACACCTCTCCCTCGAAGAGCCCGAGGGTGTTGGGGACTGTGAACATCATCCCGGCGGTCCTATCGGAGCAGAGCTCTCCCACCGTCCGGGCCTTCACCTGGCCGTCCTCGTCTGAAGGCACCTTGACTACCTTGAACCCAGCCATGGCGGCGCTAGCGGGATTCGTTCCGTGCGCCGAGTCGGGGACGAGGATCTCGTCTCTGGCGGATCGATGATCCCTCAGGTACTTCCTTATCATGAGGACACCGGCGAGCTCTCCCTGGGCGCCGGCGGCTGTGGACAGCGAGAAGCGGTTCATCCCGGTTATCTCGCTCAGACTGCGCTCCAGGTCATAGAACACCGAGAGAAGTCCCTGGACCGTCTCTGTGGGCTGGAGAGGATGGGCGTTCTTCATCCCGTCAGAGGATGCCACCACCTCAGATACCTTTGGATTGTATTTCATCGTGCAGCTGCCGAGCGGATACATGCCCAGCTCGACGGAGAAGTTCATCTGGGAAAGCCGGTTGAAGTGCCTCAGCACCTGGAGCTCGGACAGCTCGGGGAGGTTGACCGACTCCCTCCTGACGGAAGACGGCACGAGCGAAAGCGGGTCCCTTATTCGTGCTCTGACCCTCTTGTCGACGGGGAACGTGCTCCCCACTCTTCCAGGCTTGCTGAGCTCCTTGAGGAGCGGCTCGTCCCAGACCGCCTGCCTGAACCTCTTCAAGCTACAGCGCCCCCTCCAGAGCCGAGGCCAGCCTTTCGATGTCCTCAGGGGTGTGGACCTCGGTCACGCAGTATGACCCTGCTTCCGCCCCGAGACCGAACTCTCGGGGGACTGGATACCCCGCAAGGACGCCCTTCTTCGCCATTTGTCTGTAGACGGTCTCCGCCTTTTTCTTCCTGTATGATACCACGAACTCCTTGAAGTAGGCGCCCTTGAAGTGAGGAGAAACCACGCCCGTGACCTGTCCGAGCCGCCTAGCTGCGTAGTGCGAGTTTGAGATCACGGCTTCGCCTAGCGAGCGGAACCCTTCCTTCCCCAGGAGCGAGAGATAGCTCGCCGCCGCCAGGGCCATGAGGGACTGGTTTGTGCAGACGTTGGACATCGCAGCCTCTCTCCTGATGTGCTGCTCTCTAGCCTGTAGCACCATTGCAAACGCTCTCCTGCTGGGGTCTGAAGCGGCGGTGGTCATCCCGATCAACCTGCCAGGCATGTTCCTTGCGAGCTTCAGGTCTCGCACAGCGAAGATGCCAAGATGTGGACCGCCGAAGTTCATCGCGATCCCCAGGGGTTGGCCTTCCCCCACGACGATGTCAGAGCCATACCCTCCAGGCTCCTTCAGGAGCGAAAGCGAGATCGGGTCGACCCCTACGACTGCGAGTGCCCCGGATTCGTGCGCGGCCCCGACCACGTCTTCTATGGCGTCCTCTATCCCGCCGAAGAAGTTCGGGTTCTCGATGTAGAGGCAGGCGACGTCCGGCGAGAGCTTCCGCCTAAGGTCTCCCATGTCGAGGGTCCCTCTGGCCTTGTCGTAGGCCACGGTCTCTAGGGACATTCCCATCGGTTCGGTATAGGTCCCGATCACAGACCTCCGTTGGGTCCCGGAGTTCCCTGCGAGGAGCGCCTTCCTTCGCCCTGTGACCCTTCCAGCCATCCTCACCGCTTCGCCGGCGGCGGACGCCCAGTCGTAGAGCGAGCTGTTGCAGACCTCCATCCCCAGCAGGTCGCACATGAGGCTCTGGTACTCGAAGAGAGACTGCAGCATCCCCTGGCTGACCTCGGCCTGGTAGGGGGTGTATGCCGTGTAGAACTCCTGCCTGGAGGTTATCGACTCCACCGCCGCGGGGACGTAGTGGGGCCAGACCCCGCCGCCGAGGAAGCAGAGTGAATTGGGAGGGGTCATGTTCTGGGCGAGCTTCGACTGGACCTCGCGCCTCACTTCATGCTCGGCTGCCCCTTCGGGGATCTTCAGCTTCCGCCCAAGGCGCACCTTCTGAGGGATGTCGGAGAAGAGCTCGTCGACCGACCCGGCGCCTACCTTCTCAAGCATCTTGGCTACCAGGGCTTCGTCGAGGTTGGGCAGCAGGGGGTGACGCCTAGGAGCGTCTCGCATTTCTCATTGGCCGAAAAACGCTTAAAATAAGAACGTAGCGGCGATGGCGTAACTCGCTTGAAACGCCTAGTAGCAGCGTCGCTCCTGCTCTTTCTCGTCCTGTCCGTGCTCCCGGTCATGGGGACCGCGGTCGCCCAGGGCACCTCCCAGGTGAGCGTCAAAAGCGTCTATACCCTGAACCGATATGGGTTTGCGACTGTCAACGAGACAATCTTGGTCGTGAACAACGGGACGTCCGCCATCCAAGTCCCGAGCATGACCATAGGGTTCGGGAACCTGTCATCTGACATCGTCGCTTCGACCATCAGCTCGGGCTTTTCCACCGGATCATCCCCTACTGGAGGTCCGTTCACGGTCACAGGAAGCCAGTCGATACAGGCGGGGGGCAACGCCACTTTCATGCTCAGCGTGCTGGCGAACAACGTCGTCTCGACGTCCAAGAACGGAAGCCTCGAAGTCCTTACCCTCTCCTCTCCTTCGATCAACCTTGAGGTCGGGAGATTAGCGAACATCGTCCAGATGCCCGTCTCTACCGAGTTCACCTCGGCTCCTCTGGGGCTCACCCCCACGCTCCTCGGGAGCAACAACACCTACTCTTCGAGCGTCACCAACGCCACCCCCGGCGCCGTGACCTCTGTCAGAGCTGTCGCCTCTTCCACGACCGAAGACTTCAATCCACTCCATGTCTTCTCGGAGAAGCGGACGATAACCGCCTCGTCAAGCGGGACCCCGCTCGTGACGGACGAAATACAGTTCGAGAACCTCGGGACAATCCCGCTTTCGCAGATCTACGTCGCGTCGCTTACCCTGCCGTCCGCCCAGGTGACGATCGTGACTGCTACCGCGGACGAGCCTGTGCTGCTCCCGCCCTTCACCCTCGCCCTATCCAGCGGAGCGATCGACTTGGCCACTTTCGTCGTAGGCTATCCTAGCGACGGGGTCCCGGCGAGCACCAACTTCACTCTGACCTACCAGTATCCTCTCGGCTCGAATTACTATTCGGTATCCGGCGGTCAGGTGACGCTGAAGATCCCCGACGCCCCTCCAGTGAACGCGTTCGCCGATTCATACAGCATCACGATCTCTATGCCTCCGAGCGCCAGGGTGTCCGAGGGTTCTCCGACGAACCTGACGTCCGTCACGCCGTGGCAGACCGGGAGCACCACCTTCTCCTACGGCCTGTCCGCTGGATGGTTCCTTGAGGGAGGGATACCGGTAGCTTCGGTGCTTTTCATGCTGTTGCTCATCGGGCTCTTCGCTTCACGAACGACCTCAGCGGAGGCGGCAAGCGACGAAGAGGAAGAAGCAGAGGCGTCGTCCGAGCAGGCCGAAGCTATGGTCAATGCCTTCGACGAGAAGACCAGCCTCATCAACGGCATCTGGCAGGAGATCGCGTCGAAGGACTCCAGCGAGCTGGACAAGGCGTACTTCGACGAGCTCAGGGGGAAGGTAGACACATTCAGGAGCAAGGCGCTTGCGCGGCTCAACGAGGTAAAGCAGAAGGCCACGAGCCAGAGGTTCTCCGAAGTCGTCAACCAGATGCAGGCGACCGAGAGGGAGGTCGACAGGGCGACCAAGGACAAGCTGAACCTCTACCAGCAGTACTACCTGAAGCAGATGAGGAAGGAAGTCTTTGACAGGTTGCTCCCGCAGTACACCAAGAGGCTTGAAAGAGCCCTGAACCAGCTCTCGGACGAGCTGCACACGGTACAGAGAGAAGCGAAGCTGCTCTAGCGCCGGCGCATGCCGGGGGCAGATTTATGAAGCGGAAACAGCGCATTAGACCTGCATATGGAAGCAAAAGCTGAGAAGTTAGTGATCATTGGTTCCGGGCCTGCAGGGCTCACTGCGGCCATCTACGGATGCAGGGCCGACCTCGACCCACTCGTGTTCATGGGGACGAAGTATGGGGGCCAGCTCATGCTCACAAGCGAAGTAGAGAACTTTCCGGGGTTCCCTGACCCCGTCCTTGGGCCCGACCTGATCTCTCGGATGAAGTCCCAGGCGGAGAGGCTCGGAGCGCGGCTTGTCCAGGAAGACGTGGTGAAGGTGAACTTCAAGACGTATCCGTTGGAGGTCTACACAGGGTCAGGGGTCACGCGCGCGCTTTCGGTGATCATCGCCACCGGGGCGAACCCGAGGCGCCTCAACCTCCCATCAGAGATGAAGCTGATGGGGAAGGGGGTCTCCAACTGCGCGGTGTGCGACGCCTTCTTCTTCAGAGGGAAGAAGGTCGCGGTGGTCGGCGGGGGGGACACAGCCTTGGAAGAAGCGACGTTCCTGACGAAGTTCGCCACTTCCGTGCAGGTGATACACCGTAGAGACGAGCTCAGGGCCAACGCAGCGCTGAAGAAGGAGGCCCTCTCGAATCCGAAGGTCAGCTTCGTGTGGGACTCCGCCGTGACCGAGGTATTGGGCGACGGAAAGGTGAGCGGGGTGAAGGTCAGGAACCTGAAGACCGGAAAGGAGGGAGACATCCAGCTGGATGGGGTGTTCGTAGCCATCGGGTATGACCCGAACACAGAGATATTCAGGGGACAGGTTGAGCTCGACCAGAAAGGCTACGTGGCCCTGCACAATGGGACCGAGAGCAGCGTCCCAGGGGTCTTCGTGGCGGGGGACGTCCATGATTTCCGCTACAGGCAGGCGATAACAGCGGCTGCCGACGGGTGCAAGGCGCTCCTGGACGCAGAGAAGTTCGTCAAACAGAAGCTCGAAGCTCCCCTGGCTAACTGATCACGGATAGGAACCGGTCGCCGGCGAAGGACTTGCTGAGGGGCCCTACGATGGGGGTCTTGTATCCGCAGGTCTTGCACTTGCTGTTTTGGTCCAGGTTGTACTCGAGGATCTCGTAGCCGTATCTCTTGATGAGGACCGACTTGCATCCGGGGCAGTAGGTGCTTTCGTCGGGGTGCCCTGGGACGTTCCCGATGTAGACGTAATCCAACCCCGCATCTCTTCCGACCCTGACATGCTTCTCAAGGGTCTCCACCGGAGTCCAGGGAAGATCCATCATCTTGTAGTCGGGGTGGAACCTAAGGAAGTGGACTGGCGTGTCTGGCCCGAGGTTGTCGTATATCCACCTGCACATCTTCGCCGCCTCTTCCAGCGACTCGCCGACCCCTGGGACTATCAGATCTGTGACCTCGATGTGGACCTTGCCCCGGCGCTGGATCTCCTTCAAGGTCTGATAGATGGGGCCGGCGTCGGGAATGCCGATGTAGCTCCGGACGAACTTCGTCTCTCCGCTCCCCTTGAAGTCGACGGTGATGCAGTCGAGGAAGTCGTCCATCATCGCCACGGTCTCAGGCGTGTCGTAGCCATTGGAGACGAATATGTTGAAGAGCCCCTTCGACCTCGCAAGCTTCCCCACGTCGCGGGCGTACTCCATGAAAATTGTCGGCTGGTTGTAGGTGTACGCCATTCCTTCGCAGCCGTGCGCGACAGCCTGGGCCACCATGTCGCCTGGCGCCGCCTCAGTCCCCTCGATCTTCCTCCTCTGGCTGATGTCGTAGTTCTGGCAGTAACGACAAAGCCAGTTACAACCACTGGTAGCGAGAGAGAATATCTTGGAGCCTGGCCGGTAGTGGACGACAGGCTTCTTCTCAATCGGGTCGATGTGCCCCGCCATCACCCGGCCGTAGACGAGGAGGTAGAGTTTCCCCCCGACGACTCCGCGGACGCCGCACAGTCCCACCTGCCCTTCTCCTATCTGGCAGAGCCGCGCGCAGGCGGTGCACTGTACCTTACCTCCTGAAAGGTCTCGGTAAAGCTCTGCCTCCTTACCTGAGGGAACTGTCAGCCTGGGGTCTGGCGACAATCAGGATAGAAAGCCCGTTCATCGACATTAAGGTTTCCAGGCAAATGGTCTGAAATTAGGTTAAACGGTTATAACATATGTTATCTCGGTGGTCGAAGGTCTCAAGCAATGGCCGACCTACTCGAGCTCGCCCTCATAGGCGGCTTCGCCGGTTTCACCATATTCCTGGGCCTGCCGATAGTCCTTCTAGGGATAGGTGACAAGGTCAGGGGGTTCCTCAACGCGTTCGCGGTAGGCATACTGATGTTCCTGATAGTGGACGTCTTCAGCCACGCGTGGGACACCACGACCGGCGCTGCGGTGGCCGCCTACCAGGGGGCGGGGTCTGCATCTGATGCGGTTGCATATCTTATCCTGATGTTCGCGGGGATAAGCATAGGTCTACTTGGGCTGGTCGTCTATGAGAGGCGTTACATGGGGCAGGGCCAGGACGCGGTGACGCCTGCTAAGGTCTCCACCATGACCGCCCTTGGCATAGGGGCGCACAACCTGAGCGAAGGGCTCGCCATAGGACAGTCGTTCGCTGCAGGGCTGGTGGGGCTGGGCGTTGTCCTTGCAGTGGGGTTCGCTGCCCACAACGCCACTGAAGGGTTCGGCATCACTGCGCCTCTAGTCGGCTCGGAAAAGAGTCCGAAGATCTCATTCCTTGCAAAGGTGTTGTTCATAGGCGGGGTCCCGACGCTCATAGGGACACTGGTAGGGAGCGTTTCGTATTCTCCGTACGCCTATGTCTTCTTCCTCGCTCTGGCCGGAGGCGCTCTGGTCTATGTCACAATGTTGATGTTCAACACTGGCCGCAGGCGGTACAGCAGCGGACTGATGATGAGCGGGATATTCCTCGGGCTCTGCCTCGGCTTCGCCACCGATCTCATCGTCTCCCTCGGCGGGGCATAGGGCAGATTAGGCTGCACACGACGCTCAAAGGGCCCGACTCATGGATGGAACTGCGCGTCTTCTAGCGGTGCGCTCGGCAAGAAAAAGATAGCCCGGCCTGGATTCGAACCAGGGTCGCCGGCTCCAAAGGCCAGCATCCTTGACCAACTAGACGACCGGGCTGCAGTGTAAAGCACGCAGTGGTGGTGATTTAGGCTTGATTGGCAGTCTTTCTGATGAATCCTGCTATCTTTGGAACAGGGTCGTCCATTGCGTCGAGCGTTCGCTTTGCCTTGGAAGCGTAGCGTTTCCTGGACGTCGAGTTCAACAGTCTCTTCGCCTCTGAGAGAAGGGCGGCAGGCGTGAGCGCCTTGGATAGAAGGCCCACAGAGCCAAGGTACCTGTCAGTGTAGAGCGCCCCCTGAAACGCGGATATGGTCGGCACGCCCATCAAGGCGGCTTCGGCGTTCATCGTCCCACCCATCCCGACGAACAGGTCTGTAGAGGAGAGAAGGTCGTGGCCGCTGACGACCTCGCCGGGGACGATCCACCTCGAGCCGAATTTTCTCCTTATCTCCTCCACCTGGAAGTCATACCTGCATAGAGCCACCAGGTTGGCGTCGGGGAACGCCCCGAGGAGCGACGTCAGGACGGTGTCAACCCACTTCGCATCTGCACTCGCAAGATAGGGGGCGTCGCTCTCCTGAACCCTGACGGTGATTGTCTTCCTCCCGGTCCTGAGCTTTGGTACCGGGCCGGGGAGAGGGGCCCGCTTTAGCCAGGCGGCGGGGTCAAGAGCGTGATATGTCGTGACCTGGTCCTTTCCGATTCCAAAACGCTTCCAGGCAGCATATGGGATTACCCAAGGGCAAAGCAGGTGATGGCTAAGCGGGATCGAGAGCCTCCCTGCGACTTCTGAGTGAGGAGAGTCGTTCACAGCGACGTGCTTGACTTTCAGGCCGAAGGCTATCCGCGCACAGACCGCTGAAGCTATCGAAACTGCGGCCTGCGGTCGGAAGTCTCTGACCAGTGGTATCATCTCAGCTTGCCGCCTGGTCGCGGCCAGAAGCTGGTCCTCCTCACCCCTGCGACCCCGGTCTCCGACATATTCGAGCTTCAGCCCCGACCTTTCGGCGAGGGGTCCGACTTCACGGTATCTTCGCGAGGTGGCCAGGACCTCTGCGCCTGAGTCACTGAGGCTCCTGATAATGGGCCCGAAGAACAGCACCTGCTTGGGCGTAAGAACGTCGAACCAGACGCGCAACTCGGTTCCTCGCAGAGTCGGCCCAGGTCTTGATACTAATCCGTTTGCCCTTGTTTCAAAGTATAATACCAAACGGGCTGCGAGCCCCGAGCAGGTTTTGCCAAAGATCAAGGTCGCGATGTATGGGCTTACGAGCGAAGCATACCGATTGGCTGCGGACCTTGTCGACAGGGCCCAGGTGACGATCGTCGACGAGACCCTTCAGATGGCCATGGACATAGAGCCGGGGTTCCTGAAGAAGAACCCCAACCTCCAGGAGGTCATGGCCGAAGAGCCGCTGCTTAGCTTCAAGCCGCTCGAACAGGTGCTCGGCGAGGCCCAGGTGATCTTCTTCACCCCCAAGCTGAGGCGACCGTCTGACGAGACCCTCATCGAGGCTGTGTCAAAGATGCGCGAACTCTCGAAGTACCTCTCGAAGGGGGTGACACTCGTCAACTCTCTCCCGACTGGTCCCGGCGGTAACTCGGAGAACATCATGCTCGTAGAGAAACAGACGGGGTTGCAGGTAGGTTCGACGCTGACCTATGCGTACCTTCCCCTGAGACCGAGAGAGCAGAAGCCTGCGGTGGTGTCCGCGGCGGGGTTGATGGACAAGGGTCCGCTCACCGGGCTGGGCTACTCCCTCAATTCTCAGAATGTCTTCTCTGCCGAACTGGAGTACGCCGCAGGGGTCATGGAAGCGGCGGTGGAGTCGGTGACCGAGATCGAGATGGCGAGGCGAGCGCGCGAGGCTAAGGTATCCCTGCAGCGGAAGGCCGAGGTGTACTTGGACGAATTCTCGAAATATCTGTTCGAGTTGAAAGCAATCCAAGCCAGCGAAGAGACTGGAGAGTCAATCGCGTATCTGGCGGGAGCCACGCTGAAGAGCTTCGACAACTACGTGCGATACGTCGTGGACGAGACAAGGGAGGTGCTCAAGGAGAAGCAACTGAAGGCCAGCAGGACCAAGATCTCCCTTCTCTGGAACCTCGACAAGTACGAGATGAGGGGGGAAAGGCTTCAGGTCGCCGAGAGCATCCAGCAGCGGCTGAGGGACTATGTGACAGACGTGGAGGTGGTCTCAGGTTCGAAGGTCAAAGGGGGCCGAGAGGTGTTTGACCCGTTAAAGCACAACGTGGTAATCGTCTGCTCCAGGGAAGACCAGGACTCCTTCAAAGCGATGAAGAAGGCGCTGGGGAACGCAGATGCGACCCTGATCTACGCGACCCCCGCTCTTCGAAGAGACTGACCCGTGCTCGTATTCAGTTGATGATGGCCTGGCTGACGTAGAGGTCCCCTGACTGTATCACCACTCCGTACTCGGGGAGCGGAGACGGGGGAGGACCGCCCTGGACGCTCCCGTTGGACGGGCTGAAGCTCCCTGAATGACACGGGCAGAAGATCGACGAGCCGGTGTAGTCGACCGTGCACCCCGCATGGGTGCAGATGGCGCTGAACGCCTTCCACTGCCCACCGAAATTCACCAGGATCGAAGACCCGTGGGAAGGGTGGTCGAAGTAGGCTGAAGTCTTGGCCGACAGGGCAGACAAAGGGGCGACATACACGTATCCTGTAGGAGCCTGCTGCGTTCCTGCTGCGGTACCGGACTGGAGAAGGCTGTACTGCGCCTGCTCTCCGATCTTGGCAAAAGCTTCGATGTAGGCGAAGGCCCCGATGATCCCGAACACGGCGGTCATCGACAGCCTCCTGATGAAGTCGCGCCTGTCCGATTTTGTCACCTGGCTTTCGGGCGCGGCCTCTTAATGGTTAACGCGCCGCTTAACAGTGCAATCGAACCTGAGGCAATCAACGCGGGAACGGCTACGTACTCGGGGAAGTTAATCCCTGAAGACGCAGCATGTACGACGACGAGGGCGACAAGGGCCACCGCCGTCGATCCATGGAGAAAGTAGGAGTCCCTGTTGCGCTCAAGAAAGCCGATGCCGGTCGCCCACAGGAACAACCCCAGCGCGAACGCGCCGTACCCCAGGTCGAGCGGTATGGTCACCGGGAGGTTGAACAGGATCCCGATGTGGAGGGCGAGGAACACCGTCCCCAGGAGCGAGACGATGACGTGAGCGTTCCTGAGGGGCGCGGTCCCCCCTGACAGCGTCACTAACTTCGCCCTGAAGGCCATCATGAAAGCGGAAAGGCACAGGAAGGCCAGCGCAGCGAAACCCGTTATGTCCCCGAGGAACAAGGACTCCGGCAAGTATCAGGCTCCGGTTACCCGTCGGACGACCCGCCGCCGTCATCGCTCCCGCCGCCGGAGCTAGAAGGTGGTGGCTGCGACAGAAGAGAGCTGTTCGTGCCAATCTGGTTCGCCCCCTGAGCGCCGGCGCTCTGTCCCTGCGCAGGCGATGAAATCACCCCGGGATGGACGAAGACGGCGAGAGCAAGGATGCCCGCCACCGCGACGAGAGCAGCCAGAGATATCAGTGAAAGCCTCTGCAACCCCTCTTCGACCCAGACGTTTCCATATAACTCTAAGACTTTGAAAGCTGCTTTGGGGCGAGAACCATGGCGGGTTGACTCTCCCCGGCGTGGGCCTTGGATGGTAGCCGGCGTTCCATGGCAGTAACCCTATATCGCAAGGATTCGGACCGAATTTCTGATGGTGCGGGTCGGCGTCGTCGGGACGGGAGGCTGGGGAAAGAACCACGTCCGGGTGTTTAACGAGCTCCACTGCCTAGCAGCTGTCTGTGACATGGACCAGGCAAGGGCGGACACCTTCTCCAAGAATTACCATGTCCCCGGGTACACTTCGCTCGAGGCCATGCTGAAGAAGGAGAACCTCGACGCGATCACGGTCTGCACGCCTGCCACCACGCACTTCCAGGTGGCGACGCAGGCGCTTACCGCGGGGATGCACGTCTTCATCGAGAAGCCCATGTCCACCTCGATGAAGGACGGAGAGATGCTCATCGAGGCTGCGAAGAGCGCTAACCGCTTCATCACTGTCGGATTCATCGAGAGGTTCAACCCGCCGATAACCGCGCTGAAGCATATGTTCTCGGAAGGCAAGCTGGGGGAGCCAATCCTTCTGGAGTTCCACAGGGAGAACAGGAGAGGGCTGGGCATAAGCGACGTCGGCATAGTGAAAGACGCGTCTGTGCATGACATCGACACCGCCTGCTGGTTGTTCGGGGAGGCCCCAAAAGTCGTCTACGCGAGGGTGGGCGCCGCGCTCGCCCCCCTTGAGCATGAGGACTTCGCCACCATCATGCTGGGATTTTCGGGGCAGAAGACCGCCTTCTTGGTGACGAACTGGATCACGCCCAACAGAGTCAGGACGATGAGCGCGGTCTTTTCAGGCGGAGTCGTGGACGTCGACTTCGTGACGCAGCAGACGAGCATCCACGAAGGAGCCACGACGACGGTCCCTACCAGGCCCTTCCAAGAGCCGCTCATGCTCGAGCTGAAGGGATTCGTAGACGCCGTCGGAGAAAAGAGACAGCCCCTGGTCACAGGAAAAGACGGGCTCAATGTCATGAGGGTCGCTGAAGCAGCCCTGGCTTCAAGCACATCGGGGACGCCGGTATACCTCGAGTGATGTTATGAAGGTCATGAACTTCGTGTCGCCTGAGGCGAAGATAGGAAAGAACGTCAAGATCTGGCACTTCGCTTACGTGGGCTCGAACACGACGATAGGGGACAATGTCAAGATTGGGTCGCTGGCGCACGTAGACTACAACGTCCAGATCGGGAGCGGGACCATGATCGAAGGGGGAGTATACATCCCGCCTTTGTCCCGGATCGGGAAGAACGTGTTCATCGGCCCCGCGGCGGTGCTCACTAACGACCCTTACCCTCCCAGCAAGAAGATGATCGGGGTAACCATCGAGGACGGGGCGGTGATCGGAGCCAGGGCTGTGATCAAGGCGGGGGTCACCGTCGGGAAGAGGGGCGTCGTCGCGATGGGAGCCGTCGTGACCAAGGACGTCCCGGCAGGCAAGGTGGTCATGGGGGTCCCAGCGAGGGTGGCCTACACGCGGAAAGAGTTCGACGCTAAGATGAAGGTCTGGGAGAACTCCCGACCTTAGACCTGACGTAGAGGCCCGTCAGCTCATCGAGGACGAAGAACCAAACCGCACCAAGGACGAGTATGAGGAAGACCTTCAGCAGCGCGAGCGACGTGTACTCAGTCAGGGTGTGGGGAATCGATCCAAGCGGGACGACGAATATGAAGAAGACGTAGGTTTCGGCGATTATCAGCAGGAACGCGACCGACTCTATCAGATAAAGCGGAAGGAGCTTCACGTTTCTAGAGCACCCACGTGAGGACCGAGATGCCGACTGAGAAAGCGCACGCGACCGCGACGAGCTTGACTATGCTCTTGACCAGGTCTTTCTCCGTGAGAGGCGATGCGAGGAGGACGAGGCGCACCAACGTGTTCGGGGCGTCCTTTTCGACGGACGCGTGCAGGAGTCCGTCGCTCCCGATGAAAGTCGGCCTCGAGGACATCTTTCGCCGCTCCACGAAGCCTCTGACGCTCGAGAGCGTGTAGAACGAGTTGAGTATGGCTGGGACCATCGCTATCATCGCCGCCACTTCCACCCCGCCCGTGATCGCGATGCCCGCGAACATGGCGCCGAACATCAGGCTCCCGCTGTCCCCGTCGAACGCCCTGGCGGGATACCTGTTATACACCAGGAAACCAGTAGCCACGGCTACGAGTGGAAGGACCGAAGCGACCCTCGACATGGAGAAGCCTCCTCTGTAGACCTCGTGGAGCACCACCCCAGCAAGCAGGGCCAGCGAGGTGAGCAGCGTGAACCAGGAGATCTCGCCGTTGAACGCGTCCATCATGTTGAACGCGTTGGTGACGACCGGGAAAGCCACTATCGCGAGGACGGTGAAAATGATGAAGTGCGGACTTGTGTCCCCGAGCAGAGGGAAGCTGAGGTCAGAGGTGTATATCTCCGGCCTGACAAAGACGAAACTGACGAAACCCACTCCGGCTAGCAAAAGCAACAGCGGTTTGGTCTTCCCCCCCAGGACGTAAAGGTCGTCGGCAAGCCCTATCGCGAAGGCTATGCCTGCACCTGCGACGAGCGCCAGGGGGACATACGAGCCATATCCCGCGGCGACTGTCAGCTCTCCGGCAAGGATGGCGATGAAGAGGAGCGGCCCCGCGGGCTCCGGCACCTTCGTCGGTGGCGACTTGTGGGCGTCGTCAGAGACGTGGCCTATCCTGGCAAGGTATCGTAGGAAAGGGGGAAAAGCGGCTAACAGGAGGACCAGTGGGACGAAGAAGGCAAGGAGCAGGAGCCCGCCCTGAAGTATCCATGAGAACAACTGAAGCAGGCCGACCATTTCTTTCTGATTAAACGGTTTCCAGTCCCCTTTTCACTGCTTCAATGTTAAATAATGCCGTCCGACGACCAGCCTTCGCATGAACGTACGCGATTTGCGTGACGGTATGAGAAGGGTGGACGCTGAAGGCGAGATTGCCGAGATGCAGGAGCCCAGGACTGTCAACCTTAGGACTGGTGGAGAGGCCAGGGTGGCCGACTGCCAGCTGAAGGACGACAGCGGCCAGATCAAGCTCTCGCTCTGGGACGACCAGATCGACCAGGTCAAGGTCGGCTCCAAGGTGAGGGTGACGAACGGCTACACCAACAGCTTCCGGGGCGAGCTTCGCCTCAATGTGGGCAAATACGGAAAGCTCGAAGTCCTGTAGTCCTAAACGTTCTAAGCCAAGCGCGGATAACAGCTGATTCAGCTTGGGGACCGGCGGAGTCTTTCTTAGAAAGCTCAGGGCGAGGGTAGAAGACAGGCCGACTGGCTTCGTGTGGGTAGAAGGCAAGTCTCTTGCTGGCTCAGGCTACCCTGCCTCCAGGTCCCAGGTCGCATGGCTGGCAAAGAACGGGGTGCAGAGCATCCTGACCCTTACCGAGAAGCCTCTCCCATCAGAGTGGACCGGTGGGCTCGGCCTGGCCCTGGCGCACGTGTCGATGAAAGATCACGAGCCGCCGAGCGTCGCCTCCATTTCAGAGGGTGTGAAGTTCATAGACACCCAGAGGTCGTCTGGGAAATCTGTCCTGGTGCACTGCCTTGCAGGGGAGGGGAGGACGGGCTGCGTGCTTTCCGCCTACCTGATACGCGTTCGCGGGCTGAGCGCCGATGAGGCGATGAGGGAGTTGAGGTCGATCAAGCCCGAGTTCGTGGAGCGGGCGCAGGAAGATGCGGTGAGGGAGTTCGCCGCGGAAGACCGAGCGACTTGGTCGATAAACGGTTTCTGAGACTATCAGGGGGGCCGGATGGACATTTGGCGGCGTCTCACGTAGACGTAAGACGCGGCTATCATCACGGCGACTAGAGCCACAGAGAGGCTCCCATATGGGAACTCTGGGACGCCTCCCGATGTGGTGCTCGACGCTGGAACGGAGGTCGTGGTCGTGGTGGTAGCGGGCGTCGTGGCGGCTGTCGTGGTGGTCGCCACGGTCGTAGCGCTTGAAGAGGTCGTCGTGGAAGACGCCGAACCTGTGCCCAGCACGATGACCGTCCCTGTCATCGTCGGGTGGATCGCGCAATGATATGGGAAAGTGCCCGCCACGGTGAAGGTGTGCGTGTACGTCCCTCCTTCCGCTCCAGTTGTCCCTCCCCATGACCCGTCGTTAGCGGTGGGTGCGTGGTTGACTGTGTCCTCGTTTGTCCAGGTCACGGTGTTGTTTACTCCGATCACCACCGTGATCGTCGAAGGGGTGAAAGTGTAGTTCTTGATCGTGACGTTGACGGTAGTCGACGCATGTGCGACCGGCACCAGGGCCGCAGCGAAGCTCGCAACGAACAGGAAGCTCATGATGCCTGAAATCACAACCAGCTTCGTGGGACGATGCCCCAACACGACCTTCTCCTGGTCGGGGTTCAATAAACCCTTCATCGATGTACAAGTCCGCACACGCCGCATCCCGTCAGGGCGGACCGTCTCAGTCGGCTGACGCTCGAGGGCATCCGACTGGCAGAACCGAGCCGAGGCTGTGAGCGACACGTTCGAGCGGGTTTAGCTGAATGAGCTTCGAAGCTAGCGGGGGTGCTTCGCAAGGAAGCGCAGATACCTCTTCATGAAAGCCGCTCGCTCCTCCCAGAAGGCCACGTGGGAGCTGTTGGGAAAGATCGTCAGTTCCGAGCCCTTGATGTGGCTGTGGATTTCTTTGGCGACGAGCGGTGAGACCTCGTCATACCTCCCGCCCAATACGAGAGTAGGCGCGTGGATGTCGCTTAGTCTTTCGGTGACGTCCCAGTACCTGATGTTGCCTGTTATCGTGAACTCGTTTGGTCCGTTCATGGTCCCGTACACCGGTTTGCTGATGTGGCTAAGGGAATAGGCGACTTCAGCAGGCCACGGGTCCAGCCTGCAGAGGAACTTCCTGTAGAAGACCATCACCGCCTCCTGATACTCCGGGGCGTCATATTCTCCTGCGGTTTCATACATCTCCATTGTCCTTCGGACATTCGCCGGCAGGGTCTTCTTCATCCTCTGCATCTCGCTCGCGGTTAGAGGCACGCTGTGCAGGCCCCCCACCGTGGTCATTGTCTTCAGGTTCTTCTGATACTTCAGCGCGTAGGCGATCGCCAGCATCCCTCCCCAGCTTGAGCCGATCAGGTGCGGCCTTCCGAGCTTCATCTCTTTTCGGAACGCCTCCAACTCCTCCACGTAGTGCTCAGGGACGAAAAGGGAGGGGTCCTTGGGGAGCTGGGACCGCCCACAGCCGAGCTGGTCGTATAGGGTCACCCGGTAGCCGTGCGCGGCGAGATCGGCGAGGGGCACGAGGTAGTCGTGAGTCGCCCCTGGTCCTCCATGGAGCCCCAGCACCTCTCCAATGGTGGGTTCACCAAACTGCCTGTAGAACAGGTCGTGCCCCAGGACAGAAGCGAAGCCTTCTTTCGAGCGCATGCCTCCCACGAGTCCCTGGCCCGCATTAAACGTTGGCAGAAGGTCTGACGTGAGAGACGGATGCGGGGGGAGGGATTTGAACCCTCGAACCCCTAAGGGATGGGAGCCTCAGTCCCACGCCGTTGACCATGCTGGGCGACCCCCGCACTCGGACGCAGGCCGTCTTCGGGAATTCTAAAAGCGTTGTCAAGCCAACAAGGCTTTAACGAGTCGACGCTGCGGGTCAGATTCGTGCCGGCGTAGCTCAGCCTGGTAGAGCGTTCGCCTCGTAAGCGAAAGGTCGAGGGATCGATTCTTGCGTCAGCAAGCGGGAGGCCCTCCGCCGGCTCCACTAAGCTTTCTCCGCGGGTACCCTTTTCGGGGCGGCCTCATCCGCCAGATGGGTCTCCAGAGGACGCGTGCGTTTCCGCTCTGAATTGCCGCAAGCCTGCAACTTTCGCTCGAACCCTTAAGTGCCAAAATCAGACTTGTGAACCAATGACGAAGGGCGACCCCGGCCGTCTAAAACGGATGGCCCGCTCGCTCCCCAAGTCTGAGCTCCACCTTCACGTCGAGGGCACGCTCGAGCCCGAGATGATGCTGAGTTTTTCTCGGCGCAACGGAGTGAAGACCCCGTACGCGACGCCGGAGGAAGCGAGAGCTGCTTACAATTTCACAGATCTTCAGAGCTTCCTAGACATCTATTACGGCGCGATGAAGACGTTGATCGAAGAGCGGGACTTCTATGACCTGACTATGGCTTACGTCAAGAGGGCCAAGTCTGAGGGTGTGGTGCACGCCGAGATATTTTTCGACCCGCAGGCTCACACCAGCAGAGGGGTCCCGTTCGACGCCGTCGTCAAGGGAATCCACAGAGCGCTCGAAGACGCCAGAGGAAATCTCGGGTTCTCTTCCAGCCTCATCATGTGCTTCCTGAGGGACATGAGCTCTGAGTCCGCGATGGAGACGCTGGAACAGGCGCTGAAGCACAAAGCGTGGATAAAGTCGGTCGGGATGGACTCCAAAGAGCTGGGAAACCCGCCGGGTAAGTTCTCGGCCGTATATGCGCGCGCGAAGGCTGAGGGTTTCATGGCTGTCGCACATGCAGGGGAAGAGGCGCCGCCAGAATACGTATGGGAAGCGCTCGACTCGTTGAAGATCTCGCGGATTGACCACGGGTACCATATGTTCGAGGACCCTGACCTCGTAAGGAGGGTGGTGTCAGAGAGGATCCCGGTGACCTTCTGTCCGCTCGCGTCCATAGGCGTCGAATACTTCAGGTCGGTCGCTGAGATGCCCGTCAAGAAGGCACTAGACCTCGGGATGGTAGCGTGCATCAACTCGGACGACCCCGCCTACTTCAAGGGTTACATCGCGAAGAACCTTGACGCGGTGATCGAGGCTTTCTCGCTCGGTGAGAGAGAGATTCTGCGGCTGCTAAGGAACTCGTTCGAGGCGTCGTTCCTCGAAGAGGATACGAAGGCGGCGCAGATCGGGAAGCTCACCGCGCTGGCTGCCGAAATGGGGACAGACTGACCTCTCAGGACGTCCCGAAAGACAGACCCAGCTGTCTCATCCATTTCCTGTATGCGACGGCCATCCTGTCGGAGCGGAGATGCAGTTCCGCCTGCAGGTCGAGCGGGAGCCGCTCCGGCCTCTGCGACTCGACTACCGGTATATCCTGCTGGGTTATCTGGTTCTGCGCCGCGATCAGCTCTTCGTCGGGGATCTCATGGCCGTAGTTCATCGCCGTCCAGAACCAAGCTACCGATTCGAACTCGCTCACCGGACAGACTGAAGCGAAGATGGAGAACCTCCCTTCTGCCGCGTCTTTGGAGAGGTACATGGTCAGCGGTCTGAAGACCTTGTAGGTGTAGTTGACTTCCTTGGCGACCCCTGTCCCGTCCGGGTTGGGTTGCCAAATCCTCACGTTTTTGGCGATTATGCCTTCTTCCGTCTGTTCGACTTCGTAATCCTGGATCTCTGCGTGGGCCCTTTCGCCAAGTATGCCTTCGTGGACGATCGGCAGATGTGCGACGTCAAGGAAATTCTCCACCGCCCTGGTGCCGCTTGCCTTGTATCGGAACGGTCCGCTGCACACTTTCCTGTATGAGGGGTCAGACCACTCGTCAAAGGGCGGCACATCCCTGGAAGGCTCGCCCAGGCAGGCCCATATCAGACCATAGTCCTCTCTTGTGCGATACGTCAGAACCTTGGCTTTGGCTGGGGGCTTCTGCTCCGGGTGGGCGGGCATCTTGACGCACTCTCCTGCGGTATTGTAGGTCCATCCGTGGTATGCGCACTCGAGCAGGTCCCCCCTAAGTCGTCCAAGCGACAGCCGCGTTCCTCTGTGGACGCAGAGGTCCTGCCATGCCCTTACTTGCCCGTTGACGCGCCATATGACAAGGTCTTCGTCCAAGAGCCTCGCTGAAAGCAATGTCGCCTCAGGCACGTCGGAGGACTTCGCAATGGGGTGCCAGTCGTTGAGGAGTACGGGATCCTCGATCATTCCAGGTGACCTAGTCAGGAGGGAGTTCCTTGTAGTTCAGGTCGATGTTCATGCCGCGCTTCTTGTGGTACCACCGCGACGCCAGGTAGATGACCGCCCCTGCGACCAGGGTGGTAACGATGTACGCTTCGTTCAGCCAAGCCGGGTTGACAGTGAATATGCTGAACGTCGGGCTCGTCAGATACTGGTAGACGAGGAAGGCGAAGACCCCTGCGTCGAGGATGCCGAATACGGCCAGCAGGCTCCTAGCTGCGCCTTTCTCCTTCTTGATACCGTGGGTGGCTGCCGTCAGCCCGACTATCGTGAAGTAGATCATCGAAGCGATGATGGTGCCGAACAGGGCGAAGAATGTGCTCGAGAAGTAAGACGCGAGCCCGATGAGCAGGACGGCGATGACGAGGTCGACCGCCATCGCCACGACCGGAGACCCAAACCTCGCGCTGACGTATGACAGCTTCGCCGGGAGGAACCTGTCCAGCGACTGGGCAAGCATGTACCTCGAGAACACGATTACACCGTAGGCTATGACCCCGAACTGCATGAGGATAGAGCCGATGCCGATGATGCCCGCGATCCAGATGTTGTTTGAGACGGCCATGGCGAGGGTGAAGAAGTTCAGCCCGTCGTTAGCCCAAGCGTGACTGGCGAACGCTGAGTTGACGAAGGGCATCCCCGCCACTCCGTAGAGGACCGCGAGGGAGCCTGTCAGGAGAACGAAGGCGGTTATCGCTGAGATAGGGACGTTCCATTTCAGCGCCC
This sequence comes from Nitrososphaerota archaeon, assembly GCA_027320425.1. GTDB lineage: Archaea > Thermoproteota > Nitrososphaeria > Nitrososphaerales > Gagatemarchaeaceae > UBA183. Next base: position 46,353 of record DAHVLJ010000005.1, on the reverse strand, counting down.
GCTTGTCTTTGATCTCTGACGCCACTGCGGGGGCCGCGTTCAGCCAAGGATAGACGAAGGCGAAGATGACGGGCATGATGTAGATTGTGTTGCCGAAGTTGATGTCAAACAGTCCGCCCGAGGCGACATAGTGGGAGCTCAGATACTCGTAGGTGGAGTTGGCCCCTCCATACTGCAGATATGGAGCCGTCCCGTCGATGTATGCCTTGACCCCGGCCTGGCCTGCGATGAGGAGCTCCGCCATGGAGAGCAGGAGCGTGAAAACGCCGATTATCGTCAGAATCGAGACCAGCCTGTATCCTGCCTTTGGCTTCCAGATGTTGAGCAGGATCACCGCTGCGAACGGGATGGCGCCAACGAGGAACTGCGTGGTAGGGTCAGAGAAGAGGTTGAACCAGTTGAAGTATGGTGGGGCGCCGGCTCCTGTGTACCCCCAGTACGTGAACGACATGGTGAGCCCTGCGCTGCCGACGGTGAAGTCAGTCAATAGAGCCACCAGCGCGAGGAAGGCGAGGGTCTCCATGGTGTATCCGAAGAACGACAGCGTGCTACCGAAGAAGCCACCGAAGGTCCTGGAGATCCAGACGTAGTCTCCGCCCGTGCGCGGGAACCTCCTGGACATCATCGTGTAAACCACTACCTGAGGGATAGCCAGAATGAACGCGATAACCGACGCCGCGATCAGGTTGAGCCCGGTGACGGTCGGAACGATGAATAGCGTCGCAGTGGTCGATCCCGCGATCGTCGTGAGGAGCGGTCCGATCGACATGTTACTCAGATTGAGCGCTATGCTGTCGAGGAACGAGACGTTCTTGACGAGCCCGGTGCTGTCCCTTGCGAATACGGTCGGGCCCTTGTCCTCGTCTTGGGAGCCGCTCATCGTTATCCGCAAAAAGAGAGAGCGTATATAACCAGTCCTTAGCACAGACGTGTAAATCCACTTGGGTGCTGTGAAAATCAGTACCCTATCTCAGAACTCGGCCTCAGATGGCGCATCGACTTCACCCTCCCGCACTGCTTGCACTTGTAGAGCCCCCTTCCCCTGGGATTGTAGTCTCTGGTGTCCACTACAGCCAGGTGTTCTGTCCTCGTGCCGCACTTCTCACACCAGCGGTATTCGGCCAAGGCCGGGACGGCGCACGTCCCGCCGCAAAAAGATTTAGCGGAACTCGCTCCCGACGGCCCCGTTGGCCGATCTCGGCTTGCTGGGGCTCGTGTTAGTCCTCGTGGGTTTTGGCGCGGTTGCAGTCTCGATGCTGAGGGGGCCCCGTGATGACGGCGTCAAGGTAAGAGGAGGAGGGGTCGTGATGATAGGGCCCATCCCCATAATTTTCGGGTCAGACACGAGGTGGGCAAGCGTCGCCATAGTCCTCGCGATCGTTTTGATGCTGCTGGTTTTTTTCATGGGGTGGGCGTAGCGCTTGAAGCGGCTTATGGCTGCGGGCATGCTGGCGATGCTCTTGGGGTTCGCGCTGCTCTTCGCCGCGGCCGCGCCTGCTGGAAACGTCGCGGTAGGAGGGGTGGTATTTGTTGGGCCTTTCCCCATCGTCTTTGGGGCCGGGCCAGGGGGATGGGCGCTAGGTGTCGGGTCGGCCATCGTGGGCGCGATAGCGGTGGCGCTTCTCATCGTGTGGTCCTGGCATGGATGGAGAAGGCAGTCCTGAAGTCAAGAAAGTATTAAATAGAAAGTTCCTAACATGGAAAACAATGCAAGAAATGCAACCGCTGGTCATGTTCACCCCGCTTGCCAGACAGAAGATAGGGGAAGTGCTCGAGCAGGAGAAGGCTACTGACTCTTTCCTGAAGATCGAGATCTACCAGGGAGGCGGCTGCGCGTGCAGCGGAGGATACAGGTATGCACTGAGCCTGGAGAAGTCACCCGCCGACACCGATGTGGTCGAGGACGTCAGCGGCTTGAAGGTGATGGCGGCGAAGGCCGATGCTGAGATGCTACGCGGTTCAAGGATCGATTTTATCGACAGTCTGCAAAAGACAGGGTTCAAGATCGAGAACCCCAACGTGCACGTCGAGGCGTGCGGCTGCGGCGGCCACTGAGGCCCTCGGACAAGAACTTAAGAGCAGACGGCTTTCCGCGAATTCTACGTTGAAGTACGTGGAAGGCTCTAAGCGAGTCTTTCTCAACACAGGCACCCGTTTCCCAAGGGAAGTCATCTGGGCGGTCGGTGCGATAAAGCTCTCCGCGGCTAGATCTAACTCCGAGCTGGGCCTCCTGGACAGGGAGGTTGGGAAGGCCATACAGTCGACGGCGAGGGAGCTGATGGAGGGCAAACATGACGACCTGATGGTCGTTGACGTCTACCAGACAGGGTCTGGGACCGGGTTCAACATGAACGCGAACGAGGTCATAGCCGAGCTCGCGACGAACGAGTTGGGGAAGAAGGTGCACCCGAACGACCATGTCAACATGAGCCAGTCGTCCAACGACGTGGGGCCGACCGCTGTCAGGGTCGCGGCCGCTCTGGCGGTCAGCAGGGACCTGCTTCCAGCGCTCGATGGGATGAGAAGGAGCCTGGCATCGCTGTCAAAGAGGACGTCTACAGTGTACAAGTCGGGGAGGACGCACCTGAGAGACGCGCTTCCCGTCACTATGGGGCAGGAGTTCGGGGCGTTCGCCGACGAGTTCTCCCGAGACTCGAAGCTTGTCAAGGATACACTTGGTTTTCTTCTTGAGCTCCCTATTGGAGGGACGGCTGTCGGGACCGGATTGAATTCCGACCCGAAGTTCGGCGGGATGGTGGCGAAGGGAGTGGCCGACCTTTCGAAGATCCGGTTCACGAGTGCGAGCAACAAGTTCAGGCCGACGCGGCTTCTCACTGACATGTCTGCCTTGAGCGGGGCCATGCGAACGGTCAGCATCGGCCTCTACAGGCTTTGCCAGGACCTGCGCCTGATGTTCTCGGGACCTCTGACAGGGCTGGGAGAGATAGACATACCTACGCAGGAAGAGGTCGCCGGGAGCAGCATAATGCCCGGGAAGACCAACCCGGTGACAGTCGAGAGCGCGCTCCTGGCGGTTGCCGAAGTGGTGGGCCTCGACGGGGCGAACGCTTTCGCGGCGTCCCTCGGAGAGTTCGAGCTTGCCATGGGGGTCCCCCTGATGGGGTACAACGTCGTGCTCCAGGCCAAGCTACTGTCTGAGGCTCTGAACAAGGTGTCCTCCCTTGTGGTCGCCCACGTAGTCCCCAAGAGGGAGAAGGCCCTAGGATACGCGGAGACAAGCCCCGCGCTGATTACCCTCGTGTCCCCCAGGATTGGCTATGACAAGGCGGCGGTGCTCGGGAAGGAGATAGCCAGAGGAACCCCGATAAGGACGGCGCTCAAGAAGCTCGGCTTCGGGCCCAAGGAGATAGATTCGATGTTGAACATGAGTGGATTGGTCGAGCCCGGCATCCCTTCTAAGAAGGTCTGAAGCGCGGTTTTCGCCTGAAAACGGGCGTATTCAGCGCCTAACTTTCACGCCGATCTTCTCCATTAGCTTGCCAAGCTCGGAGTCGTCGACTGCGTCCATCCTCAGATACCTCAGGATCTCGTCCTCTTCCATGCCCACCCTCCTTGCCTCAGCCACCGTGGTCCTATAGGCTTCGAGCTCGGTCGGCCTGTCCACGTACTCGAACGCCTGGTCATACAGCTCCTTCCCTTCAAGGAACTGGCGAACGTGGACGAGCACGTGGATGACGTCGAGGTAGAGGAAGTCGTTCTTGGCCGACGCGAGGTGCTTGGACCCGATGCAGATCGTACCAGTGTCCCTGTCGAGCCATAACCCAGAGTCGTTCCGCTCCACCCTGAGCTTGAGGTGGTTCATGATCTTGGCCATCTGGGTCTTTGACCCGAACACCTTGAGCAGGGCTGAAGATGAGCCCAGGCCAGCGAAGACCTCAGACAGCTTGTATTCCCCTACGGCGGCGCTGCGCCTGACCCGGAACGTCCTAACCAGCATTACGATATTTGAAGGGCTACAGGACAATCAAAAGATTGGAACTCAAAAAACCATCTTGTTGCGGTGAAGTTTGGTTCACATGGGGGTGCCTCTGCTGACCGAAGCGCGCGGCCGCAGATATGCTTACGTTATCCGGGCAAGGGGATTCTGACGCGAAGGAATTGATCGTTTCGCTCAGCGGGATACGGGGGATATACAACGAAGACCTCACCCTGGAGGACGTCGCTAGGTTCACCGCGAACTTCGTAAGCGCCACCGGGGCACGAGAGGTCCTTCTTGCCAGGGACTCGCGTACCACCGGACCCTCGATGTCCAGGGCGGCCGCTGCGGGGTTGCTTTCCAAGGGCGCGACGGTCTACGAGTACGGGGTGATTTCGACTCCGGCAGTATTCAGAGAGAGCAGGAGGAGGAGCCTCCCTGCGGTGATGGTCACCGCCTCCCATAATGAGCCTGAGTTCAACGGACTGAAGTTCATTGTAGACGGGGCAGGCATCGGCAAGGAGACGTTCGACGTCCTTACTGCGGGGACCAAGAACGAGCACGCCGAGTTCAAGGAAGGAACCGTGAAGCCCGCCGGGAGTCCGACTTACGTCGGCGACCTGGTCGAACGGTTCGGCGCAGGCAGCGGCAGGGGAGTCAGGGTGGCGGTGGACCTGGGCGGCGGGGCTGCGATTTCACACGCCTCCGCTTTGTTGACGCGTTTAGGATGCGAGGTGATTTCAGTCAACGACAGCTACGGCATCTTCCCACGGAGGGTGGACCCGGTGTCAGACGACCTGGGCCTGCTACGCTCGTCGGTGAAGGAGAGCGGCTGCGACATAGGGCTCGGGTTCGATTGCGACGGCGACAGGCTGGTCATCGTCGACGCTGACGGAAGGAAGAGGACTGGAGACTACATGCTCACCCTGGCCCTCTCGGAGCTCATCTCTCGTGCCAAAGAGAAGAGAGTGGTGGTGTCTCTCGACACGACACAGGCTGTCGAAGACGTCGCGCGGAGCCTCGGCTGCGAGGTGTTCAGGAGCAAGGTTGGCGAGGCGAACGTGGTAGGCGCGATGAGAGCGCACGGCGCAAGGCTTGGTGGCGAGGGGAGCAGCGGAGGGGTGATCGATGGGGGGTTCAACTATTGCAGGGACTCGATGCTGGCAGCCGTGGCGATAATTCGGGCGCTTCGGACAGAGGGGAAGAAGTTCTACGACTCGGTTCCATCCTACAGCCTGGCGAGGGTGGCCCTGCAGATACCGAAGGCGAGGGCGCTGAAGGCGATAAGGAGGCTCTCGGGAGAATACGACCTCGTCGATACGAATGACGGGCTGAAGATAATGCTGCCGAAGAAATCCTGGGTCCTGATGAGGCCGTCGGGGACCGAGGACGTGGTGAGGGTCTCGGCAGAGTCGACCTCAGATGAGAAGGCGGGTTCGATCGCACGCCTGTTCGCCAGGAAGCTGAAGGGGTTGAGCAGGTAGCACGCCCGACGAGCTGGGCATCATCCGGTCGATCACGAAGCAGTTCGGAGGCACCGCAAAAGACCGTTCCGTTTTCGGAGACGACGTAGCGGTGTTTCCCGTCAAGACAGGCAAAGCAGTCTTCAAAACCGATATGCTCGTCGAGCATACCGACGTCCCCCCTGGGATGAGCTACGGCCAAGCGGCGAGGAAAGCGGTGGCGATGTGCGTGAGCGATTTCTCTGCCAAGGGGGTGAGGCCCCACTCGTTCATGGTTTCGATCGGAGTCAGAAGAGGCGTTGTGCAGAAAGAGGTGAACGGGTTGGCAAGAGGGTTGAGCGCCGCGGCGCGGGAGTGGGAACTCAACTTCGTGGGAGGGGACACGAACGAGTCAAAGGAGCTCGTGATAGACTGCGCGATGCTGGGGTTCGCCGACAGAATCGTACCAAGAGGGGGCGCCTCTCCAGGGGATGTCCTTGTGGTGACCGGGACCTTCGGCCTCCCACCCTCGGGGGTGGAGATTCTCGTCAGGGGAGCTTCGGCTAACCCGAGGTACAGGCGGGCTGCGGTCAGGAGCGTCCTGGAACCGACGCCCGACCTTGAAGCCGGACTCGCCCTCGCCCCATACCTCACGTCATCCATGGACTCGAGCGACGGCCTTGCAAGGAGCGTCCACACCCTTGCGAAGGCTAGCGGAGTCGGGTTCGAGGTGAGCCGCCTCCCTATGGGAGAGGGCGTCAGGGAATTCGCGCTTCGGAACCGACTCGACCCTGAGAAGCTTGTCTTGGAGGGGGGAGAAGAATACCTCATAGTGGGGACGGTCAGAAGATCCAAGCTTCGGTCGGCTTCGTCCGCCGTGAGAAAGGCGGGTGGGATGCTACTGGAGATAGGATCTGCGACGAAAGAGGAGGAAGTGGTGCAGACCCGCGCCACAGGCTCCAGGCCCATATTGGACCTCGGATGGACCCATCTACGCTGAAGCAGTTTTTACGATCTTCGCGAACTTCCTTACGAGCTGGTCGGCGCCGTCCTGAGTCTCTGACTCGGAGAAGACTCGGACGATTGGTTCGGTCCCGCTCGCCCTGATCAGCACCCATGAATGTTTGTCCATCCATATCTTTACGCCGTCAACCTTCTCGATCTCGAACTCGCCCTTCGCTTGCTTCTCCGCCGCCTTTAGTGCCGCTTCGGTCTTCTTCGGGTTCACCTCTACCTTGGCCTTCGCCTGATGATACTTCGGGACGACGAACGCCAGAGCCTTCGAGAAGGACATGCCTCTGTTCGCGAGGCACTCTAGCATCAGCGCGGTGGTCATCGCACCATCCCTTACTGAGATGTGGGGCTGGTAGATGCATCCGCCGTTCTCCTCGAACCCGAAAATAGCGTTCCTTTCGATTATGGTCCTCGCTATCTCGACCGCCCCGACCTTCGTCCTCAGGACTCGTGCATTGTGTTTCTTTGCGATCGCCTCAATCGCTTGAGTGGACGCAACCGACGTCACCAAGGTGTTCCCAGGGTTCTTTTCCAGCACGAAGTCCGCGACCAGGCACCCGCTCTGGTCCCCCCAGAGTACCGCTCCCGACTCGTCGCAGAAGATCGACCTGTCTCCGTCACCGTCATATGCCACCCCAAGGTCTGCCCCGACCGACCTCACGGCGGCCGAGAGATCTTTGAGCGTGTCGGGGGTAGGTTCAGGTCCCCTGCCTGGGAAAGTTCCGTCAACCACCGAGTTCAGAGTGATGAGCTTGCACCCGAGAGACTCCACGATGTAAGGGGCTGCGACCGACTGGGCGCCGTTGCCTAGGTCCATGACGACGGTGAACTTGCGTTCCGCGACCGCTTTCGCATTCACTTTCGAGAGGACACCCTTCTGATATGCCCTGACCACTGAAGCTTCCTGGCGTGCGACCCCGACGGTCTTCCAGTCAGCTTTGGTCTGAGACTTGTCGTAGAAGATCTTCTCGATCTTCTGCTCGTCTAACCGAGGCACCTCGACCCCGTCAGAGCCGGACACCTTCACGCCGTTGTACTTCGCAGGATTGTGAGATGCGGTGACCATGACCCCGCCCCTGAATCCAAGAGCCTTGACCGCGTACTGTAGAGCTGGCGTCGGCACGAGGCCTGCTTCTGCGACGTCGCGGCCAGAGCTGAGGAGGCCCGAAACAACAGCGTTGGATACAGCTTGGCCAGACAGGCGTCCATCCCTTCCCACGAGGACTTCACCTGAAGCGAAGTATGTCCCGACGGCTTCGCTGAGGCCGATCACGAAGTCGAGGTCGTGCGAGACGCCAGGGACGAACCTCACTCCGTTAGTCCCGAAGAGCCGCTGTTGGGGTGCGGCCAACGGCCGACGATGAGAGGTTGACTGGATAAAACCTTCCGATTTCCACCGCTAGAGACGGGCCATGAAACCCTCAGCTTCCCGGCAAAAGCTTATGACGAAACCCGGGTCGATGCCGGTTGGGCCCGTAGCGCAGTACGGATAGCGTGGCAGCCTTCTACACATGAGTGGAGTGAGCTGTAGGTCGTGGGTTCAAATCCCACCGGGCCCGCCTTTGTGACCGAGCCAGACGGAATGTTTCAGCGCTTGCTACTGGCTCGCCAGCCACAGCATGGCGCCCATGCCAACCAGTTCCATGGTGTGGAGCGCCATCAGGGGGAGGGCCACGTCGGCGGAGTAGGTCGAAGCGAATCTGAAGTAAAAGAGCGCCGCGGCGAGGTTCTGAATCAGGAACATGAGGGAGAAGACGGCGAGTCCGAGAGTAAACCGGGACGTCCGCTCTCTTGCGAGCCTGGAATAGAAGACAAATAGCGCAAGGGCGAACACTGAGCCGACGGTAGCTAGGACTATGTCGACCAACCATACAGGTCCCGGAATCATTCGACCATCCTCCTCGCCTGGCCCTCAGTATTCTTAGCGTTAACCACTTCGTGATAGACGGCGATGTTGCTTGTCAACAGCGAAGTTGGAAAGTACACCTGTCCATATCGGGGACCTTCTGCTTCTACCAGGTTGCTCTCTGCGAGAACCTTCAGGTGATGCGACACCGTCCTGTAGTTGAGTGACAGCGTGCTCGCAAGCTGGTTCGCGTTCATGGGCGAGGACATTAACAGGTCGACCATAGATTTCCTTGTCCTGCCACCTTTGGAAACGACGAAGACCCACCACAGCATGTGCCTGAAGGAATCGAAGGACAACCTCTGCTTGGACTGAGTTGGAATGTTGTCCGGTATAAAGGGGGTTGCGCGCAGAGCTTGGCTCTGCGCGTCTGGATGTGGCTAAGGGTCAAGGCGGACGACACCGAAAGGGAGTCATCGGCGCCATGTTGACCGCTTATCCTACGGGTAGTAACCCGAGGATGTCGATGTCTGGGACGAAGTCGTTGTGGTGGTCGTTGCAGTTGGGACTACAGGCGATGGGACCGTGGCCACGTAGAAGCCCCCGACTCCCTGCCCTGATGTGTCTCCCGGAAGGGTGTCACCTGCCCAGTAGAACAGGGCGTAGCCGTCGTAGGTGACTATCTTGGTGCTGTTGTATGGAGTTATGGTCCCGAAGCTGGTGCTGCTGAGGCCTGGCGCCACGGTGATCGTCGGTGTATAGAACACCGGCCAGTTCTTCTCGCAGACCGGAGTGGTGCAGGTCGTGGTACCGCTGTTAGGTGTGTCGGTCGATCGGAAGTACAGTGTGTATCCTGTGCTGTTCGTCAGATAGATGCCTACGGATGGTTTGTAAGCCACGCCTATGCTGTAGGACGATCCTCCTACTATCTGACCTCCTGACAGCTGCAGGGTAGGCGGAATGGCGTACCATAGACCTCCGAACTGGTTCAGCCCCTCGCCGTACATGCTTCCTGCGCTCGTGTCAGCGGTGTAGTAGTAGAGGGGCCATCCGTTGAACGCGGTCTGTTTGGTCCCGTCTGGTCGAGTGATGGTCGAGAAGTTGGACGCGCTGAGGCCTGATGGTAGAGTCAGGCTGCTTGCGTAGAATGGTGGCCAGGCGGCCGCACAGGAACCGGTGCATGTGCTGATTCCGTTTCCGGGTTTGTCGGCCCCGAACATGTACAGGGTGAACCCTGTCCCGTTCTCCAGGTAATGCCCGATTGTGGTGCTGGTCCCGATCTGAACTGAATACTGCTGCGATGTTGATGAGGCAGTGGTGCTCGTAGTGTTCGTGGTGCTGGTGGTACTCGACGGAGCAGAGCTGCTCAGGTAGTAGTACGAGCCAACGCCGACGACCAAGACTACGACTATCACAACTGCGGCGACAACCGATGTTGAGATTGCTTGGTTCTTCGAAGTGTTCGTTTTCATTTCTCGAGTCCGGCTAGCGGTCGTCTGTCAATAAGCCTGTTTCAGATTTATGTGCAAATTCCGTGCAGATCCAGAGAACCAGAGTTCAAAATTGGGTATGAGATCGAGCGTGGTCGGCTAGATGAGAGGCCTTCTGGAAGGCGTCCCTCTACCTGACCGAGTCTGACGACGTGAGTTATGCGTCCTGTCGTCGATTCTGCTTCTGATGGGCCCTTAGTCCGATTCCGCCCGAGAACTCGTGCAGCCGCCCCTGTCCTCGCGGGTGATCCCCGTCTCTCAGGCCCAGCGCTGCGATGATGAGACCAAACGTTCCCAACGGAAACGAGGCGTAGAAGAACAGCGGGATGACCAGCAGAATCGAAGCGGCGAGAACCAGCACGGCGACTCCGACCACGGCCATCCCGAGCACGTACCCGAAGACCGAGCGGTCCAATCTCAGCTCGCCTCCAAGCGGCTGCTTGGGATCGAGCTACCAGCTGCGCGCTGAAGTCTCTCCCCGCGTGTCGCACTCAACGGTCTGATGGCCAGAGTAGGATGTATAAGCCAGGAATAATCACGCGTTGTTACCTACAATGCGATGTTGCTTCCAAGGTACGATGCTAGAAAGTGCGTCTGGGCCCGGGGCCGCCCGACCAAGTGGGACGTCTGTCGCTTCTTCGAAAGCCCGTGCCAAGCACGGTCACTGACGGCCAGCGGGAAAGTGATCAAGTGATGTCTAACGCCGCAGATGTGTCATCCGCCCGTTCCGCCAGAGAAGGGTGGTCGGAAGACGAGTTCCTCGATGGCCTCGCCGTCGAGCTGCAGTCCTGCGGCCTGACGTTGAACGAGGCTCGGGTGTACATCTACCTCTTGGCAAACGGAGCGTCCCCCGTCAGCGCCATCTCAAAGGGCATGGGACTCCACAGGGTCGAGATCTACAGAAAACTCCACGATCTGGGAAGGGCTGGCCTGCTTGAGACCTACCTGGACCGGCCAAAGAGATACGCGGCCGTCGACCCCAACACCGCGCTTTCAACGCTAGTCCGCAAGGAGGAGGTAAAGCTCGCAGCTTTCAAGCTCCAGTCACGCGGCGTGCTTTCCAAGTTGGAGAAGCTCGGGAACTCGGCGAACACCCGGCTGCTGAGGCGTGAGGCTACCGGGGAAGGGTCATACAGGCTGGTCCGGGGCCGAAAGAAGTACTATGACGAGATAGCCAGACTGGCAGGGCGCGCCGAGAACGAGATTTTGAGGATAGTCTCGCCTGGCGGGGTCGTCCGCACGATGCTCGCGGGGACCGATGAGGAATACGCGAGGGCGAAGTCCAGGGGCGTATCCATCAGGATGATATGCGAAGTCAACCCAAGGAACAGAAGCTATGCCCGGCGGCTTGCAGGGATCGTCCAGCTCAGGCACTTGGAGGGCGTCAGGCTGCGTTTCACACTCATCGACAGATCCGTGACCGTGCTCGGCGCAAGGTTCGACGAAGCGTCTGAATCCCTGGATTCGGATGAGGACGCGTATGTCGTCTTTGAGGACGCGAGGTTTTCGGAGGCGTTCCGGATGTTCTTCGAGTATCTGTGGGCGCAGTCCAAGCCCGTCCCCCAAAGGGGAACTGCGGGAAGGAAGACAAAGAAGCTGTAGGTAACGAGCAGTAGCTACTCTCTGTTTATACAGTTTGGACGGTCGCGACACCCGAGATAGGAGGAGTTCTCAAGGTGTACCGAACGGAAAAGCGCGATTCACAGAAGTTCCCAGGAAAGGATGGACGATAGGATGTCGGATGAGACTCGAGAAAAGCCGGCTAGACGCGAGAGCGAGCCGATCGCCCGCCCCAGCCCCCCACCTCCGACCAAGGTTCTAGCTCCGACCCCGCCTAAGCCTGCCCCACTCCTACCTCAGGCATCCTCTGCGGCCAAAGGGAGGAGGAGATTCGTAAAAGCTCTGTTTGTGGTCGGCGCCGCCCTTTCGATTGCTCCCTTCGTCCCCTGGGGTCAGTATCTCTCATCATCGGTATCGGCGAAGGTGGAGCCGACGCTCCAGAAGGTGGTCGCCGACATCAACGCGACCAACGGGCAGGCGTCGGGGAAGCCGATCAACACCACTGATCTCGAGACGTTTCCTCCGAACACGGCTTGGCTGGTCACTTATCCCTCGTCGGGGAACCTCACCCTTGACTCTCAGAACCCGGACACGTTTGTCAAATGGCGGGTAATTCGGCTGCCGGCAGACGTGGGAGGGACCAACACCGATGCGACGGCCTTCGTGGCGTTCAGCGAAGTCTGCGTCCATCTGTGGTGCAGCCCCAACTACGACCCGGAGCACTCGACGTCAAAGGTCGATGAAACGTTTCAGTGCCCCTGTCACGGCAGCATCTATCGGATCCCGGATGGCCTCTCCATAGCAGGCCCGGCGTCGCTCCAGCCCGCACCTACGAACGCAATCCCGATGCTTTCGCTTTCGTCCGATGCGAGCGGGCAGCTCTATATCGAGCCGGCTGTTTTCGATGTGGACCACAACGGGGTAATCGGGTACGGAAGATACTACGACACATACTACAGTTACATCAAGCCCGCGGCGGCAAAGAGCGGCTGAGCCGAGATAGAATCAGGTCACCAGAGTATCTCGCCAAGGCTTAAACGGCAAAGCGAGACGTTTGGGACTGTTGGCACCGCCGGAATACTCGGCCAGAGAGCTGTCTCAAGAGACCTGGAAAGACTTCGAGCGCTTCTTCCGCAAGCCTGGCGAATGGAGTAGCTGCCAATGCATGTGGTTCCACCGCCCGGGGCCCAGGCCAAAAGAAGATGAGGCCCTGACGTCGAAAGAGCGCAACGAAAAGAACTTTCGGGAACAGAAGGCCCTTGTGAAGGGTGGGCGTTCGCACGGCGTGCTCGTGTTTCTCGACGGTGACCCGGTAGGCTGGTGTCAGTTTGGTCTGGGGGAGGAGTTTCCGCGGATCGACAATGCGGCGAAGTATCGCAGAATACCCTCTGCCAGTAAAGGGGCGAGACTTTGGAGGATCACCTGCTTCTGTGTAGACAAGAGGCAGCGCAAGCAAGGGATAGCCAAGCTCGGCCTTCGCGCTGCCATGGATGCGATACGCAAAGAGGGAGGAGGGGTGGTCGAAGCTTATCCGTCAACCCGCAAAGAGGGCTTGGCACTCCACCGTGGAACCGCCAGGATGTTCAAGGAGGAGGGGTTCGAAGTGGTAGCCCCGCTCGGACCAGGCAACCTTGTGGTCAGAAGAAAGGTCTGAACGGTCGCAACTGCGACCAGGAGACGTGGGTCGGGCTCGCTCGGGATTCGAGTTTCGGGTTCTCTCGCCTAGTGCGCTCCGCAGATGAACTCCAGCGAAGCGGCGGCGCCGTAAAGCTTGTTCTCTCCTTCCTGCCATACGACGGACTGCTTTCCTTCGATCACGTCGTCCGTGATCTCCAGTCCGCGGTGAGCCGGAAGACAGTGCATCACGACCGCGCTCTTCGGAGCCGACTTCATCAAGGCGGCGTTGATCTGATAGCCTTTGAACGCCCGCGTCTTCTTCTCTTTCTCGGACTCTTCGCCCATGCTCACCCATACGTCTGTGTACACTACGTCTGCGTTCGCCAGGGCTTCCTTCGGGTCCCGTACCGTAGCGATGTCAGCTCCAGTCTTTCTTGCAATCGACCGCGCCGCTTTGTAGATCTTCGAGTCAGGCTCGTATCCCTCAGGGCAGGCGACGAGCACGTTCATCCCAGTCAGGGCGCCGCCAAGCAACAGCGAGTTGCTGACGTTGTTCCCGTCGCCGATGTACGCGGTGGTGAGTCCCTTGAGCTTCCCTTTGACCTCGCTTATCGTTAACAAGTCTGAGATAATCTGAGTTGGGTGCTCCGTGTCGCTCAGGGCGTTTACCACAGGCCTCCCGGAATACCTCGCCAGCTCAGAAAGCGTCTCTTGCGAGTACACCCTCCCTACAATCGCGTCCAGATATCCCCCCAAGATCCTCGCGGTGTCTCTGACGGGCTCGCCCCTGCTCAGTTGAAGCTCTCCAGCGGAGAGATAGACCGGGTCACCTCCGAGGCGGATGGTCGCAACCTCGAAGCTCGTCCGGGTCCTTGTCGAAGGCTTCTCGAAGAGCAGTCCGACCACTTTGCCTGCGAGGGTCGAGGGCGGCTTCCTGGCGCGCATCTGCTTCTTCAGTACCGCCGACCGCTTTACCAGGGAATCCAGCTCGGACGCCGAAAGGTCGGAAACAGAGAGAATACTTCTCAATTCGCCGGTTGTGACCGCCACGGCCTTGTGGTAGATGAAGTTGACGCTTCCATGCCTTCGCTACTTCTTGGTGGAGATAGCTACAGCAGCGAGCATCATGGCGCCGCCGACCACCACGGTTGGCGTGACCTGCTCGGCCAGCAGCAGCGCGCCTCCGGCGATGCTTACGACAGGTATCAGGTAGAGCTGAATCGAAAGCCTCGTGACCGCCCCTCTGCTCACGAGGGTGTAGAACATCAGGTACCCGAACACCGTGCTCAGCAGCCCCAGGTACAGGACGCCCAGCCAGCCGTCGAATGACAGAGACGCGGCCTGGCTGAAAAAGCTCCTCGTCAAAAGGGGTGTCATCATCGCGGTCCCAACCAGACCTGCGAGTATGGTCGTCGGAGCCGACCCGTACTTGGTCACAAGCGGCTTCCCGAGGACGGCGAACACGGCGTAGCACAGTGCGGTGAACAAAGCCTCAGCCACCCCTGTAAGGGAAGAGAAGTCGCTCGCACTGACGGTTCCGATGGAAAGGACGACCGTCCCGGCGAACGCCAGTAGCAGGCCGACCAGGACCCGCCGTCCGGCCTTCTCATGAAGGAGGAGATACGAGAGGATCACGATGAAGATAGGACCGAAAGCGATCAGCAGCGCCGACAAGCCGGCGGACAGCGTCGTCTCGGCGTAGTTCAGGGACAGGTGATAGCCTGCGACGTTGGCTAGAGCGACCGCAAGGAGTCTGGGGATGTCTTTTCTTTCGAATCTGACCTTCGGCCTCCCTATGACGGGGAGGAGTATCAGGAATGGGATAGCTGCGATGAGCCATCTCAACAGCGCCAGGTTGACGGGAGAAAGCTCGATTTCCACTTCTTTTATCGCTACGAAAGCCATCCCCCATATCAGGCTGAGAACCACGAGCCCAGAATAGGCGGTTACGCTCTTCAAGCTCAACTGTTGTCTGTTTCCTTCCCCGGGGCCATCGCGCTTTCTCTGGACAGGAGGGCCCTCTTCCTGTAGATTCCGAGGCCGTATCCTCCCAGGCTTCCGTCCTTCCGGATCACGCGGTGGCATGGGATTATGAGAGGCACAGGATTGGACGCACAGGCGTTGGCAACCGCCCTGACGGCCTTTGGCCGTCCCACCATCTCTGCCACCTCGTGATATGAACGCGTCTCGCCGAGGGGGATTCCCCTGAGGGCCGTCCAGACCCGTAGCTGGAAGTCGGTCCCCCTGACGTCGAGCGGGAACCTGACTTCCTGTCCGCTCAGGTGCTTGTTCAGGGCGTCGAGGTAGCGCTTTGCCCTGGCCGCTTTCTCCATCTTCGCATTCGGGAACTCCGCCTTCAGTGCTCTGACCAGCTCTTCGTCGTTTCTCCCCGCCTTGACCGCACAGACACCGTGGTCTGTCGTGGCGACGAGCAGGCGGCCCAGAGACGACGTCCCCGTGGCGTAAGCTATGGCCGCCCCCTGGCCCCCTCTGCGGTACGTGGCAGGCGTCATCCCGAGTCTCCTCTTCGAGTCTTCATAGAGCCAGCTCTGCGCCGAATACCCTGTCCCCCTCAGAGCTCGCACGACCGGCTCACCCTTCGACAGATGCTCCCTTAGCCTGCTCACCCTGAACTCTTCGAGGTACTCTCTGGGAGACATCCCCATGACCTCCGTGAAGATCCTCTGCAGATGGAAGGGGCTGACGCCGAAGCTTGCGCCAAGGCTCTTCAGGGTGATCCGGCCCGTGGAGTTCTCCCTGATGTAATCACAGACCTGTTTCACCATTTCTGCCTTCTTCGTTGGGCCCCTCTGAAGGGCGACGGCTCTCTGCACTGGTTCTCGCCTCAGGCGAGCGGGTTTGGTAATAAGACGTTTTGTCGGTTTCTTGCGCTCTCGGCCCTAGAGGACCTTGATCCCAGGGAACGCGGTACTGACTGCGAACCCCAGGGTGAAGACCACGATTGTGGTCGCGAAGAGGATGAGCAGTATCTCGAAGAAGTCTCTCATGAACAGCTTCTGCTGGATGACGACGCTGTACCAGGTCGTTATCGCGAGGATTATGACGGCCATGGTAAGGGACCCTCCCAGCGCCAACGGCATGCTAGTGGTAAGGAAGTATGGGGTGGCCAGCAGGACCGCGGTCACGAAATAGGAAACACCAGTGTAAGCGGCGCTCACCCTCGCGGAGCCTTTGAACCCTCCCTGCTTCGCCTGGGCGAACGCAGCGGAGGCCATCGCGAGCGACGCGGCCCCTCCTGCGATGATGCCGGCGAGCCCTGCGATCTCTGTCTTCTCGAAGAGGCCCAGCCACCCTGCGTGTATCCCCGAGATCTCGACCAAGG
The DNA here is from genome assembly GCA_027320425.1 of Nitrososphaerota archaeon. Classification (GTDB taxonomy): domain Archaea; phylum Thermoproteota; class Nitrososphaeria; order Nitrososphaerales; family Gagatemarchaeaceae; genus UBA183. Next base: position 30,104 of record DAHVLJ010000005.1, on the reverse strand, counting down.
CGTCTGCCAGGCCGAGGACCACGAAAGAGATGTAGGCGACCGCCGTGCTTTCGGCTTTCATAGCAAACGCCTTCTCGTGGTCTTTTTCGTCAGAGACCATCAGGTCGAAGGCGGTCTTATCCTCAGGTGGGATCAGTGAGGCGAGCGCACGATACTCCGCCACCACCTTGGCCTCGTGCCTGTCGAGATATCTGGTGGCGAAAGTCAGTCCGAGGAACCTCCTGAGGAAGAGCACCCAATAGAGCTTGAGCTTCGCAAGCTTGGGCTCTTCGCCCGGGACGTATCTTCGCCAGAACTCGTAGTGACCGTGTTCGGTGTCGGACAAGGTCTTCAGCACTGTCGAAAAAGGGCTGTCAGCAGACACGGTCTTCGAAAGGCGCTCGTAGAGGGTGTAGTCTGACCATTCATCAGACATCCTTACCCTCGCTACGGCCTTGAGACTCGGGCTCTCGGCGGCCATCTCACGCTTGCGCGACCGTTTCCCGTATTTGAACCATGGGTATAACCGCGTTCAAGAGGGGTTCTAACGGTGCGGTTTATAGCGGGTCGATCCGACGTTTGAGCCGACAGACCACGGTACAAGCGTATTGCGTCAAGTGCAAAGCGAGCCGAGAAATGAAAAGCCCTCAAAGCGTGACCATGAAGAACGGGCGTCATGCCATGAAGGGCGTCTGCCCCGTCTGCGGCACTGGAATGTACAAGATCGGCGGCTGAAGTGAGCTTCCGGGCCGCTCCGGTCGCATGGTTCTATTCCAGATAGAGCGCCGGCTTGGTGGGCAGCGCGTCTTTTGCTCTGTTCGCCGGGTCCCTTGTGGTCTTGGCGCCTGCCTTCTGCACTGAGACCTCGATTCCCAGCTCTGCCGACATGAAAGATGACGCCTCCGACAGCGCCTTGAACTCGTCGAACCCCTTGTGGGAGAGAATCTTCCCGAGCAGCTCTTCTCCGATCTCGAAGCTGAGCTTGAACACTCTGTCAGGCTGTATGCCAAGCTGCGAGTACTTCTTCACGACCAGGCCGACGTTCTCTTTCTTCTGTTTTGCCGATGCCATCTCGTAGAAGTAGCTCTTGGCCGCGTCTGAGCAGACGTAGACGTTCAGCTTCGTCCTGGGTCCCCTCACGACCTTCAGGACGTTGCGCGCGTCTTCTATGACCTTCCCCAGGACCGCCTCTGCCAGCAGAGCCTCCTGATCCACCGGGAAGTCCTTTGGGGTCGGCCAGTCGGCCTGGCAGACCAGGCCCTTACCGCCCAGCTCGCGGTTCAGGTCCTCGGACATGAAGGGCGTGAACGGAGACATCATCCTGACCCAGGCGTTGAACACTTCGCTCAGCGTCTGGCGCCGAGGCTTCCCCGACCTTCTCAGGTAGTATCGCAGGTCGTTCCAGATGTCCAAGAAGATCGTAGCCGAGGCCCTCCTCATCCGCAGTTCCTCCAAGGCACCCGTCGCCGTGGCTATCCGCCCGTTGACAGAGGAGACCAGCCAGGAGTCCAGTGCGTTCTCCTCCCGGTTGACCGAGGCGTCCATCGTCTTCTTTACGAACGGGATGACCGCCTCTACCTTCTCCTTCGCGTCCATGGCGGCTCTGTCCCTCCAGTCCGCATCGTCCATCCCGTCTGCAGTCAGCGCGAGGGCTAGCCTGAACGCGTCGGAGCCGTACTTCACCTTGGCGTCCTTCCAGGTAACGAAGTTGCCTCTCGACTTGCTCATCTTCTTCCCCTCGATGGTGATCATGCCGTTGATGCCGAACCCTCGCGGCCACTGCTTCTCTGGGAAGAGCGCCGCGTGATGGAACGCATAGAAGGTGAGATGGTTTGGAATGAGGTCCTTCCCCGAATTGCGGAGGTCTACAGGATACCAGTAGGTGAACTCGGTCCTCATGTCTTTCAACACCCGCTCGGTCGTCTTGACAGCCTTTGCCAGGCTCGCAGGGTTCCCCTTCCCAAGAAGCACGTAGTCCAGCACTTCGGGAGTCAGGCTGTCGGGCCCTATCTTCTCGGCGTTGACGAACTTGCTGATGGAATAGTAGGCCATGTAGACGGTAGAGTCGCTCAGGGTCTCAACCAGCCAGTCCTTGTCCCAGGGGAGCCTGGTCCCCATGCCTGAGCGCCTTGCGCACGGCCAGTCGTTCAGCCACTCTATGGTCGAGTAGAAGACCTGTCTCGCATCTTCTGGATACATCACCGCCCTTTCGACCACGAGCTTCGCCTTTGCCTTCCACTCAGGGTTGGAATAGTTCAGGAACCACTGGTTCTCGAGGATCTTGACGTAGCATCTGGTGCCGCAGCGGCAGACCACTTTCTCTGCGAGCTCGAACATCTTGGCAGACCTCCCTGTCTTGGAGATGAGCTCCATGGCCTTGGTCTTGGCATCTGGGACAGTCATCCCCGATAGGGGCCCTGAGTTCTGGCTCAGGACCCCCTTGTGGAACTCGGCGCTGTACACCTCCTGTGTGGCGGCCTCAAGGTTAGGGTCCATGGAGTCCTTGACCTCCATTTTCCTTACGGCGTCTTCGGCAGGGACCTTCGAATATCCTGCCAATGAGAGGATCGGTATCGGGACGATGCCGTCGGCGATCTCTTTGATCTGCCTGCCCACCTGCACCCTCCCCTCCTGGATGTCCCGCAGTGCCATCAGGTCGTATGGAGCGTGGGCTGGGACGCTGAACACGACTCCGGTCGAAAGTGACGGGTCGACGAACTTCCCTGGAAGGATTGGGAGCGACTTCCCCGTCAGCGGCGCCATCGCATACCTCCCGAATAGGTCGGAGCCCTTGAACTCCCGGACGGGGACCACGTCGTGCTTCTGTTCTGAAAGCTTCGCGAGGGCGGCCGAGCTCACTATCCAGAGCTCTCCGTCCACGCGTGCCTCGCTGTAGTCGGCTTCAGGGTTGACCCAGATGTTTGTAGCCCCGTAGATGGTCTCGGGCCTCAGTGTGGCGGCGACGAGCGCGAACTCACCCAGGTGGAACTTGATCAGGCTGAACTCGGTCGGGGACACCCCCTCACCCTCCAGCCTGTCATGGTCGCCCGTGGGGCTCTTGTCGAAGGGGCACCACACCACGGGATGGGTCCCCTGGACCACGTACCCGAGCTCGCGGAGGTGCAGATACTGCCACTCCACGAACTTCCTGAAGGCGGGGTCGATGGTCCTGAACTCGCGCCTCCAGTCTATTGAGAACCCCGTCTCCTTCATCACCTGACGGCTCTGCTTGGTGTAGTAGGAGGCGAGGTATTCCGGCTCGACGAACTTCGCGACTTCCTTCTCCGGGACGTGGTCGAGCTCGATGAACGCCCGTCTGACGCTCGGGTCGCCTTCCTTGAGCCTCTTGCTCATCCCGACGATTGTCGTCCCGGTCCAGTGCCAGGCCCAGGGGAAGAGGACGTTGTACCCCTGAAGCCTCTTGAAACGAGAATAGAACTCAAGGTGACTGGCAGTGAAAGCGGTCCCGACGTGGACGGCCGAGTTCATGTATGGGAAAGGGAAAGTGACGAAGACCTTCTTCTTCCCGGCCACCGGGTCAGGTTCGAAGGCGTGTTTGTCGTCCCATACTTTCAGCCAGTACTTCTCGCGCGCTGACATCCCTGTCAACTCGACGAGAGGTTTTCAGCTGCGGAAGCGGCGTCATCAATCTTGCCCACCAGAGGTCCGCCCCCCTGCGCGAACGTCGGGGAGCCGCCGCCTGATCCACCGAGCGTCGGGGCCAGCTTCCTTACGACGTCGACGGCTGAGAATCCAGACTTCGCGGCCTCTGTTCCGACGAAGCAGATGATCCTTGCAGATTTGCCGGTGGAGAACACCGTGACGTAAACTAGGGACGGGTCGTCGGCGACGCTCTTCTGTCCTTGAGCAATAATCTGTTCCTCGCCCAGGGAAGGGCTCTTAGATACGTAAAGCTTTGCGCCCCCGACTCTCTTCGCTTCCGAAGCTACCCCAGACGACGACATCTCCACGACCTTCTGTCCGAGCGCCTTCTCCTTCGCTCTGGACTCGGCCAGCTCTCCCAGGATCCCCTTGGCCACCCTCGGCAGATTCTCTCTCTGGGTCCCGAAGATCGAAGACAGCTCCCCGAGCTCAGAGTCCATCCTGTGCATGAACTCTACCGCCGCCTCCCCGGCGACGAACTCTAGCCGTTCTACGCCGTCCTGGACCCTCTCTGCCTTCGTTATCTTGATCAGCCCGACCTCCCCGGTCGACCTCGCGTGCGTGCCGCCGCAGGCTTCGACGTCCCAGCCTCCTATGTCCACCACCCTTACGAGCTTCCCCGGAACGACGCCGCCCTGGTAGAGCCTGAAGCCGTATCTTGTCTCCGCCTCCTGCCTAGGCATCCAAGTGTTCTTCACCGCCAGGTTCTTCCTCACTATCTCGTTCGCTACGTCTTCGATCTTCTGCACCTGCGCCTCGGTCAGATGCGAGAAGTGCGTGATGTCTATCCTGCCGTAGTCTTCTTCCTTGAACGCGGAGTGCTGCCAGACCCAGGGGCCCAGCACCTGCCTCGAGGAGCCGTTGATGATGTGGGTGGCGGTGTGGATCTGGGTCACCCTCCTGCGCCTGCGCTGGTCGACGCGGCACTCTACGCGAGCGCCTGGCTTCGGCGCCTTTCCTTCGACCTTGTGGATCACCACGTCGCCGTACTTTTCGATGTCGACCACCTTTGCTCCTCCGATGGTCCCCCTGTCAGGCTCCTGCCCCCCTCCCCTCGGATAGAACCCTGTCCGGTCAAGGACCACGTATCTGCCTTCGAAGACCTTTACCACCTTCGCGGTGAAGTCAAAGGGCGCCCCTTCCTCGTAGTACCAGAGCTTTGTCGGCTTCAGCATCCTCGTGTCGAACTGCATCTTAGGCTGCTCAAGCTCCCGCGTCAGATGGCGGGCCTGCACCTTCTCGTAGAACCCTTCAGGAGGGCTCACCTTGGCTCCCGCTTCCATCAGCTGCTCGGGAGTGACTCCGTCCGAGTCGTACAGCTTGACCAGCTCGTCCGTGGTCAGCTCCTTCCCCTGAGTGGAGAGAGAGGAGACTATCTTGGAGACCCTTTCAGTGGATGAAGTGAACCTGGACTCCTCGACCCCCAGCACTTCCTTCACGTCCGGGCCGTGCTCTGCGAGCTCCGGGTACATCCCCTTCAGCTGGGCGATGTGCCAGTCGATGAGGTCGGAGACCTGGAGGTCGAACTTGTAATAGTTGATGAAGTTCCTGGCCCGCCTGAAGATCATCCTGAGGTTGTAGCCGCCCCCTGAGTTGGACGGGAGCATCCCGTCGGCCACGGCGAAGAGCAGCGTCCTCGTGTGGTCGGCGATCGCGTACATCGCTTCAAGCGCGCCGAACTGGCTCCAGAGCTTGGACGCGTCTTCGCCCAGAGCCTTCGCAATCTTCTGCCTTGCCTCGTCCAAGTTCCTGTACTCGTCGAGGTTGATTTCACCTGCGAGGGCTGAGTAGCGGCGGAAGAGCTTCTCGTCGTACTCGACGTGGTTCTCCTCCTTCATCCTCCTGAGGACCGGAGCCAGGTAGGAGTCATACGCGGTGGGGGTCCCCTGGGTGAGCCATGCGAGGCGCTCTAGGCCCGCTCCCATGTCCACCACCGGCTCCTTCAGTGGGACGTACCTGTCGGGGCTCCCCTCGAACGCGGTGAAGACCGCGTTGCCCGTCTCGAGGCCGCGGACGTTGTACTGCAGAGAATACCCGAAAGCGCCGTACCCCATCCAGACGTCCTCGTCGAAGCTGATCTCCTCCTTCTTGATGCCGAAGGTCTTGGTGAGGAGGTCGAAGTCGAGGTCTATGGTCCTGTCCTTCCAGTACCCTTCCTTGTTCGCGAGCGCGGTCTGGCCCACCATGCAGAAAGAGGTGCCGTGCTTCCCGTTCACGCCTACCGTAGGGACGTCGTTGAACCTCAGGCACATCTGAGGGACCACCAGCGGGTTGGCTGGGAGCGAGAAGACCACCTTCCCTCCCTCCACCCTCTGGAAGTCTATGATCGAGGCTACAGTGAAGTAAAGGTCAGGGCGCCACCGGCTCACCACAGGGTAGCGCTTGACTATGGCGTGACCGTTCTTGGCGAAGAATGACTCGACCGCCTTCCACGCGTCGACGTAACCGAACCTCTTCGACGCCGGGGGGTCGCCGATGAAGGTGTAGGGGGAGCAGGGCTGGTCGTCGCACCGCTTCCTCTCATCGTCGAGGGTCCAGAAGTATTTCCCGCAGCTCTCGCATCTCCGCCTGACGAAGCCCTCGCGCCTGAACAGGTCGACAAAGTAGTACCTCTTGTAATCCGCTGAGAACTTTGCCTTCAGGGCTTGCTTCTTTTCATTCAACTAGGCTTGGATGTGTCCAAGGCCTGAAGTAGATAAACTTGGGACGGAGTCGGGATTCGGTCCCCAGGGCCCTCCTTAGGGCAACGCTTTATCGAGCAGATGAGTTTCGATGCCACGCGATGAGAACAGAGGTCACGGTCAGAGAAGCGAGGAAGGACGAGCTCCAGCTGATCAAGAAGCTCTCTGTGGAGGAGCTCCCTGACGAGCTCAACGAGACAGAACGGAAGGACGTCGGTCGGGCGAAGAGGGTGTTCGCCGAGCGCATGGACGACCAGCTGAGAGTGGGTGGGAACGAGATCTATGTCGCCATGGTAGACGGGAGCGCTGAGATCGCAGGGTACGTCTGGTTCGGGGTCGCGGAAAGGCCGTTCAGCGACATGAAGGTGGGTTGGGTCTACGACCTGTTCGTCGTCCCGGGGCACCGCGGCAGGGGGGTCGGAGAGGCCCTGTTGAGGCGGGCTCTTGACGTCAGCAGGAAGAGAGGGTTCGAGCTGACTGGCCTCATGGTGAGGGCGAACAACAAGGTCGCGTATTCGCTGTACGAGAAACTGGGGTTCAAAGGGGAGTATGTGGTGATGACGAGGGACCAGCCCGGGGATTCCGCGTCAAATAGTTAAATACCGAACTAAGTTCGCCTTTCCGAATTCAAATGGAGTACGTTTACGCCGCCCTCCTTCTTCACAAGCTGGGGAAGCCGGTCAACGAAGAGAACCTGACGAGCGTCGTCAAGGCAACCGGTAGCTCACCAGACGAAGTGAAGATCAAGGCTCTTGCATCTGCCCTCAGCGAGGTAAACATCGACGAGGCGCTGAAGAACGCGGCCACCATGGCTGCGGCACCTGCCGCGGCTGCCGCTGCTCCTGGCGCACCCGCTGCGAAGGCAGAAGAGAAGCCGAAGGAAGAGGAGAAGAAGGAAGAAGAGGCTCTACAGGGTCTCGCTTCGCTCTTCGGCTAAGCTCGAAAAGCATCGCCAACAGCTCTTCCAGCGCAGCGTAAGCTATGCTGTGGGTTCGAAGGCTGGGAAACTGACGACGGGCAGAACACGTCTCGCGGAGACGATTACGGATACGAGCGTCTGATTACGGCTACTGGAATCCTTTTTCCTTCGCTTTCGCTTCCAGGGCAGCCGCTTCGGCTTCAGCCCTTCCGAGTATCATCGGGGCAGTCTCCTTGTCCAGGAACCCTGCCTCCACCTGGAGGCTCATGGCTTCCCTGTATGCCCGCGCGATGATGTCCGGTGCGGTCTCCTTGGTCACGTACCCTATGATGATCGCGAGGCCTCTCGATGACGAATACGCCTCCATCAGGCTCGCCCTGTACTTTTCCAGGTCGATGGCCACCAGGTCCCCGGCGTAGATGAGGCCGCTCTCGTAGGCGAGCGCGATGGCGAGTCCCGCGCGTATGGGTTTGATGTTGAGCTTAGACAGAAGGCTCGCGAGCTTGGGGGTGATCTCCCCTCCCTTCTTGACGGCGACCGAGTCCTTGTTGACCCAGATGCTCCCTCCTTCTATCTTGGTCTGTATCCCGGCTTCCCTGAATTCGCTGAGGACCGGGCCCGCTGGCAGGCTGGTGTTCCCTGCCGGGACCATGATGTCGTCGGGGGCCTTGTCCCCTGCCCTGGCCGGAAGGTAGACCTTGTTCTTGTCCAGAGTGAGGAACAGCTTGAACGGGTCGTAGGTGGAGAATATCAGCGCGTTCTGCCCCGTCAGCTGAGACAGGAGCTGGTCGGCGTTCTTGATGCCTGCCTTCTTCAGCCCGAGGATGGCGAGCTTGTTCTTTACCACGAAGACCTCGGCGTGCCCCCTCAGAGCCTTCCTTACCGCCATCAGCTGGCTTGCCCTCACCTTCGAGAGCGAGGTGACCGCGAGGACAGGATACTGCTTCGCGAGCTTGGCGACGCGCTCGACGGTCTCGACCTTTTCCTTGTTGTGAACCTTGTGGACCTGGACTGTTTCGCTCATGTCACTCTACCGCCTGTTTCGCGGGCTTCCCCATGGTCGTCTTTACCATGATGGTCTTGATGTTCCTGTCTCCGTTGGGGAGCTTCTTCGTCACGGCGTTCACCACGGCCACGATGTTCTCCGCGAGCTCCTGCTCGGTAAGCTTGCTGTCTCCTACCTTCGCCATGACCCCCAGGGACCCTCTGCTCCTCACCCTGACAGCCGTCCTCATCCTGTTGATCATCGCCTCGACAGGCGAGTTCGGCGGGACGGGAGAAGGGATCTTCCCCTTGGGACCGAGAGCCTGGCCAAGCACCTTGCCCACTCTGGGCATCAGCGCGGTGTCTGCGAGGAAGAAGTCGTATGACCTTGCCAGCTTCTTAGCGTCCCTCTTGCTCCCTCCATAGTTCTCCAGCTGCGAAGGGTCCAGCACCAGGTTTGCCTTTGCGTTCTTGGCCCTGACGGCCAGGTCGCCTGACCCGATGTAGGCGACCCTCGCCTGCTTGGCGGTCGGGTGCGGAAGGTAGACTATCTCGTTGATGTTCAGGTCAGTCTTCTTGGGGTCGACTTCCTTCAGCGTGACCATTACTTCTACGGACTGGGCGAACTTCGTTTCCTTGGACTGGTCCTTGCCCTTCTTGACCAGTTCGGCGAGCTGCTGGTTCGATAGCACGTAATCTTCACGAATTCCTTGCCGAGCCTTGGTACATCGGTTAAAAGCGTTATGTCCTCTATTGGAACTTGGAGTCCCACTTACCGTCGTCTATCTCTTTCATGAACTCCCTGGCGTCCTTCCCTTCTACCTTGACCCCCATGCTAACGCAGCTCCCGACGACCTCCTTCGCCGCCGACCTGACCGTGGCCGCGTAAGACCCCGCTATCTTGCTCTTGGCGATGCTGACGACCTGGTCCATGGTGAGCCCGCCGACGAAGTCCAGGTTGGGCTTCGACGATCCCTTGGGGATGCCGGACTCCTTGGCGACCAGCGCCGAGGTTGTCGGGGTGCCTACAGAAACGACGAACTGCTTCGTCTCCTTGTCCACTTCTACTTTGACGGGGACCCTCATCCCCTTGAAACTGGCCGTCTGCTTGTTGATCTCGGTGACGATCCCCAGGACGTTCACTCCGAGTGGCCCCAGCGCCGGTCCGAGCGGCGGGCCCGCGCTCGCCTCCCCCCCGGTAACAAGTACGTTGATGACCTGTTTTTCACCCATCTAACATCACTTGGGGGGCTCCGGCTTCGCACGTTCGACTATCTTGACGTACGTCGCGTCTATCGTGATCGGCAGCGCGAACGCTGTGTCCAGCAGAGACACCGTGATCTCCTGCTTCTCTTTTTCAACCCTGGTGATCTTCGCCCTCATCGTCTTGAACGGCCCGGCCACGATCTCGACGGTGTCGCCCTCGTTGAGCTCGGCGACCATGGACTTCGTCACCAGGAACTTCTCGATGTCAGAGTACTGCATCATGCCGGGGATCTTGCTCCTGACGTGCTTGAACCCCTGAATGCTCTCGTCCACCACCTGGCTGTTGGGCGCCTCGAAGAGGACGTATCCCTTCCAGGTGTCCAGTGCCAGGACCGAGAAGATAGGCTTCTTCTTCTGGACCGCCCTGTTGGCGACGAATGTCGCCACTGTCCTTTCCTGACCTCCGGTGGTCTTGACCGGGAATATGGAGCTGCTCCTCTCTTGATCGCTGATAACGGCCACGGTGAAAACAGGCCGATTTGCGTTGGCCTAATAACCTTATGTCCGCTCAGAGGTCACATGAGAGAGCGCTTCGGCGGGCGGCGACGCTAACCGAAGAAGACGCTTCCGATCAGCTTGATGATGAAACCGATGGTCCCGACCACGGCGACCCCCAGCGATACGAGCTTCAGGTACAGCATGAATTCGTCCCTGTCGCTCTTGTGGGCCAGCCTGAATATGGCTTCGGACGACCTCAGGAAATCCCGGAACCCCATGGTCGGAGTAAAGACCCCCGCCTTCGGCTTATATCCTTAGTGTCTGCCCCGGGCCGGTCGCATTGAACCCGCAGGGAGAGCCCGCCACGGTGATACTTTCGTCGAACGCCGACATCGCTTCGCGCACCCTCGCCGACGCCCTCGTGGAGGGGGAAGGGTTCACGTCCACCGGCGTCAAGCTTCTGGGGCACCCGGTGTATCAGAAGGGGTCTTTCCTCCTCGCGACGTTCGAGGAGATGATCGTCCACCCTCCAGACCTGGACGAATTCTTCAACCCGCAGGCGTACATCTTCCTGTCAAGGCACTACGCAGAATCGGGGATACCGTCGCTAACCGCGCACACGACCGGGAACTTTTCGTCAGAGGCGAGGTTCGGGGGCGTGGGGAAGGAGCTGGGCCGCTCCGACCCGGGGCTGCTGAAGGACTACCTCCGGACGCTGTGGAAGCACAGGTCAGAGGCAGAAGGATACGAGGTGACCATGGAGGCGACCCACCACGGCCCCACCTCCCTCCAGAAGCCCGTCCTCTTCGTGGAGCTCGGGTCGTCGGAGGAACAGTGGGGCGACAAGAAGGCGGCAGGGGTGGTCGGACGGGCTTTGATGGAGAGCCTGACCAACAGGGAGGTATGGACGAAAGTGGCGGTGGGGTTCGGAGGGACCCACTACTCTGAGAAGTTCACGAAGCTCCTGCTGGAGGATGAGTACGCGTTCTCTTTCGTAGCCCCGAAGTACGCCCTCGAACATGTCGACGAAGGGATCGTGGGGCAGATGCTTCAAAGGACGAACGCCCCCGTCAGGTTCGCGGTCCTCGACTGGAAGGGGCTCGGCCCTCACAAGGAGAAGGTCGCGGGGCTTGTCCGGCAGTTCGGGCTGGAAGAAGTAAGGGTCTAGCTGGGACGTCTGGGACCTAGGTCGGCAAGCTGGCGTATTGCTTCCCCGGCGACCTTGATGCTGTCCAGGTAGTCCCTGATCTGGACCGTCTCTCCGTCGGTGTGGCTGGTGGCAGACGGGCCCGGACCGTAAGTCAGGCATTCGGCGCCGCGCTTGCGCGCGAAGGTGTTCATGTCTCCCGTCCCGGTCTTCCTCACGAGCTTGGGTTTGGCCTTCAGGCTCGTGATTATGGCCCTCTGGAACGCCCGGACGAGGGTAGAGCCGGCGTCGGCTTCGTATGCCTCCGTAGGGAGGCCGGCGGTGAGCTTCGCCTCCACCCCTTCGCCTGTCTTCTCGGCGATGGCACGCATCTCCCTGATCGCAGTCGAAGAGAGGATGGAAGGAGGGAGCCTCAGGTCGAGGGTGCCTTCGCACAGGCTGGGGACGACGTTCTGGTACGAGCCCGCCTTGACCAGGGTAGGAGAGATCGAGAGGGACCTGAAGTGGTCGCCCTCCACGGCTTTGGAGGTTTCGTATTGTTTCAGCTTCGCCACTATCGACGCGAACTCGTCGAAGGCGCTCTTGTGCGCCCAGGGAGAGCCGGCGTGCCCCCCCGCGGTGCGGACCGACAGCTGCAGAGCCACCCTGCCGCGGTATCCTATGGTCAGGCGGTCTGCTCCGCTCGGTTCGCCGAAGACCGCGTAGTCGAACTTGGGTCCGCTCCGGATCAGCTCCTCGATGCCGGCGCCGTCCCCCTCCTCCTCCGTGGCGCCTGCGAAAGTGACCCTTACCCCTGAATCGGCCGCCTCGGCCCCCGCCACCAGGAGGGCGCAGAGCGGCGACTTCGCGTCAGCTGCCCCTCTGCCGAAGACCGCGTCCTTCGTCTTCCTGACCGGGAGCATCCCGGGGATGGTATCCATGTGACCGCAGAGCAGGAGGTTCGTCCTCCCTCTGCCGGCTTCGCCTATGACGTTTCCCGCCCTGTCGAGGTGGACGTTCGAATACCCGAGGAGCTTCATCCTGTCTGCGAGGAAGGAGGCGAGCTCATCCTCTTCGGTCGTGGGAGAGTAGATCCTCAGCGAGTCTACGAGCAGTCTTACGGGGTCGCTTGAGGCGGTGGTCATCTCTGAGTCGACATCAGGTAGTCGACGGTCATCCCGGATATGTCTATCTCAGTTACAGGGACGGTGTTCTTGAACTCTGTGGTGTTATCGACTTTCCGGGCGGCTTCGATTGCGCATCTCCCGTTCCTCCCGCTGGCTCCTACGTTCGCTATCCTGCGCCTTACGGCTGACTCGGAGAGGTTGAGCTTGGTCGCCATTTTGGCGTTCGACATCTGCGAGTTCTCCCGGAGGACGCCGATGATCAAGTCGTCGAACCTGCTAGAGTCGGCCCGCTTCCGCTTCGCCAACCGCCTTCTCCAACACCTCGAGCCCCTTGGACATTTGGGCCTCTTGCATCACGAGCGCGGGCAGGAACCGGAAAGTGTCTCTCCCCGAATAGGCGAATATGACGCCGTTCGCCTGGGCTGACTGTAGCTGCGAGAGGATGTCGACCCTCGTCTGCATCGCGAGCATCATCCCCAGCCCACGCACCTCCTTCACCAGCTTGTGTGATGAAGCTATCTTCGCCAGCCCCGCCTTCATCGCCTCTCCCTTCTCCTTCGCCTTGGAAGGGAGGTCGTTCCTCGCTATGAAGTCCAGGGTAGCAGACCCCGCCGCGCAAGACAGCGGGTTTCCTGCGAAGGTGCTCGTGTGCTCCCCGCCCTTGAGGCTCCCCGCGACTTCGTCCTTGGCGACGGCCGCTCCGATGGGGAGGCCGCCCCCGAGCCCCTTTGAAACTGTCATTATGTCGGGGACCACCCCGAAGTGCTCCGACGCCCACATCTTTCCTGTCCTGCCGAGCCCCGACTGGATCTCGTCGAGGATGAGCAGAGTCCCGTTCTTGTCGCAGATCTCTCTCACCTCCCTGAAGTAGTCTGGCGGGGGGACGATGATCCCTGTCTCTCCCTGTATCGGCTCCGCTATGACCGCGGCCGTGTCGCTGTCGACAAGCTGGGAGAGAGACATGGGGTCTCCGTACTCGGCGAAGTCGAAACCATCCAAGAGCGGACCGAACGGGTCCCTGTACTTCTTGTTCCATGTAGCCGAAAGAGAACCGTATGTCTTCCCGTGAAAGCCTCCTTTCATGGAGACGATCTTCTTCCTCGAAGTGTGGCGCCTGGCCAGCTTGATCGCCGCTTCGACGGACTCGGTCCCTGTGTTGGTGAGCAGGGCCCTCCCAAGCCCCTTGGGCGCCGCCTTCACCAGCCGCTCCATGAACTCCGCCCTCGCGTCGTTGTAGAATGAGCCGTGGCAGGTGATCAGCTTCTCCGACTGGGCCCGCACCGCCTCGATTACGGCGTCGTTGCAGTGGCCTATGATCGCTACCCCGATCCCGCTCATGAAGTCGATGTACTCCTTTCCAGTGGAGTCCCAGACGACTGACCCCTTCCCCCGGACGATGGCTATCGGGAACTTCTTGAAGGCCGGAGCGCCGTACGCGCCTTCGAGCTCTTCTATCCTGCTCATCTGTTGCTTATCACCGTGCAGGAATCGTGGGAGAGGGCGCCGGTAAGGGGCCCGGTGCGGGTCCCTGAGCAGATTATCGCTTCGCCGACCCCTGCCTCGACGGCTTCTACCGCGCCCATCACCTTCTTCTGCATGCCGAACCCGATCTTGGGTAGCTTTGATGCGGCGTCTGAAGCGGTCATGCGCGTCACGAGTTTGTCGTCCAGTATCAGGCCGTCCACGTTCGTCAGGTATACCACGCGGTCAGCCTTGACTCCAGCTGCCACCGAAGAAGCGGCGCGGTCCCCATCCACGTTCAGAGGTTCCGCCTCCTCTCCGGTCGCGACCGGAGAGATCACAGGGACGTAACCGCCGGACAGCAGGGTCTCCAGCAGAGTCGCGTTCACGCCCACCACTTTTCCTGTGTACCCTCCTTCGATCGCCACCTTCCTCCCCCGGTCGTCCATGATGATGAGCTTCGATTTTCGCTTTCCCTGGAGGAGGCGTGCGTCTCCTCCAGAGAGGGACACGCTCTGCAGGCCAGCCCTTGTCAGGGCCGAGACGAGACGCTTCGCGAGCAGCCCTGACATCACCATCTGATAGATCTCGGCCGTCTCCATGTCAGTGTAGCGGCTCCTTATGCCGTCGGGCGAGACGACGAACCTCTGCTCCTTGCCCAGGCGGTTGGCATACTCGGTCACCACATCTCCTCCCCCGTGGACCACGATGATCTGGTTGGACGAAGCGAGGCCCCGGACGTCCTCGATGAGCGCTGAAGGGACCCCGGCTTTCATCAGGCTGCCTCCGACCTTGACTACTATCCTCATCTTGCTACACCGGGTGGAGGGGCGCCGACGTGAGCCCTGTCTTCTCGTCGAACCCTAGCATCAGGTTCATCGACTGGATCGCGTTGCCTGCGGCCCCCTTGACCAGGTTGTCCGTGGCGGAGAGGGCAACCAGACGCCCGGTCCTCTCCTCCAGCTCGAACCCGACGTCGCAGAAGTTGGACCCGACCACCAGCTTGGGGTCTGGGAGGCGGAACGGTCCCTGCTTGTCCCTGACGAGGCGGACGAAGTAGCTCCCGGTGTACATCGACCGGTAGGCCTTCCATACGTCCAGGGGCTTCACTCCGGCGGCGATGAAGACGTGCGAAGTGACCAGAATCCCCCTCACCATGTTGACGGCGTGGGCGGACATCGAGACCTTGACGCTCTCCCCGGCCATCTCAGCGAGGACCTGTTCGATCTCGGCCGCGTGCCTGTGCCCGGCCGGCTTGTAGGGCCTTACGACGCCGAACCTCTCTGAGAAGTGAGTGTAGAGAGACGGCTTCCCTCCTGCCCCAGAAGAGCCCACCTTAGCGTCGACCACCACGTGGTCCCTGTCGATGCCCAGCGACTTCTCCTTCAGCAGCGGTGCAAGCGCTAGCGTGGCGGTGATCGCCGTGCACCCGGGCGAGGAGACCAACCTGGCGCCTTTCACCTGGTCGCGGTTGATCTCCGGGATCGAATAGACGAACTTCTCGAGGAGGTCCGGGCGGGGGTGGTCGTAGCCGTACCAGGTCGGATACTGCCCCTTGTCGCTCAGCCGGAAGTCGGCGCTCAGGTCGACCACCTTCAGGCCCGCGTCGGCTATCTGCGGCACTATCTTGACCGACTCCCCATGCGGCAGGGCTGCGAAGACCACTTCCGAGTCCGCCATCACCTTTGACGCGTCGTTGGCAGAGAACTTCAGCTCCGTCACCCCTCTCAGGTTCGGATGCACCCGGAAGACGTATTCTCCTGCGTATTTCCTCGAAGTCGCGATTGTTATCTCGACCTCAGGATGCTGCAGCAGGAGCCGGAGGAGCTCCCCTCCGATGTAGCCGGAGGCAGCGAGTACTCCCACCTTGACCATGCTATCTTCTCGCCGACTGGGCCACGTACTTTACGAGCTGCGCCGGGATATCGACGTCCACGGCCGACTGCGCTCCTTTGAACTCCACCGTGTTGTTCACTTCATGGACCAGGTACCCCGCGTCTGGCTCCATCGCGTCCACTCCCAGTATCCCGCCGCCCACGGCTTCGGCAGCCTTCAGGATGATCTCCTTCAGCTCGCTGTCTGGCTTGAACGACTTCGAGACGGCGCCCCTGGCCACGTTAGTCCTCCACTCGCCCTTCGGTGCGATCCGGTGGACGCACGCGACTATCGAGTCCCCCGCCACTATCGCCCTTATGTCTCGAGGAGGGCGCCTGATGAACTCCTGGAGGTAGTACATGTGCTGCTCCTGTGGGTTCGCGAGCTCCTCCTTGAACTCGATAAGCGACTGGAGCGTCGACCTGTCGCGCACCACGGTCACCATCCGCCCCCAGCTCCCGGTGAACGGCTTCATCACAAGGGGGAAGCCGAGCTTCTCGGCCGCCTCTTCCGCGGCTTCGGAGGTGAGCGCCAGGAAGGTCCGCGGCGTCGGCACCTTGGCGTTCGCGAGGGCTATGCTCGTCGCTAGCTTGTTGCTGCATGTCTCAGCCACGGCGAAGCTGTTGACGACCTTCACGCCGGCTCCTTCCAGGGTCTGGGTGAGCAACGAGGACCTGTAGTGGCTGATGCAGCGCTGCAGGACAACGTCACCGAACTCGGCTCTCTTCTTCGGTATCTCGAAGACGAGTCCCTTGACGTCCACCAGCGAGGCCTCTATCCCCGCCGATTCGGCGGCGTCGCTCAGCGCTTTCTCCTCCCACCGGAGCCTGTCGAAGGTGATGGTTACCTTCACTTACTCTCCCCAGTCCTCTCCGACCTGCTCCGCCGGCTTCAGGAGCACGTTGCCGTTGCTTATCTCAGCGACCTCGTATTCGGTCGAGCAGTCCTTGCAGGAGACAATCTCCCCGACGATGGCGTCGTTGGGGACGGTCAGGCCTGCTCCGCATTCTGTGCAGCTTGTGTTCAATCTCTCGGTTTCACCTCCCGGGCCATGCCCGAAGTTGTCGTGCGCAGTTTCCGTTCGGAGGCATTCAGTGCTGAAGTGAGCCCCTTGAGGGACGTCGCAGTCGCTGCGAGCTCCTTTTCGCGGGCGCCCAGCTCCCTCTTGACGCTTCGTGGGTTGGCCCCTCCCTCGGTGGCGATGCCGCCAAGAAACGCCTCGGGGTCGAGCATGGTACGGATTACATTCCTGTCAAGGGTGATCTTCTTGCCGAACTTCGCCGAGACCGCTGGGAGCTTCTCGGCGGCGACATCCTGCAGCGGCTTGCCTGCCCCTTCTGACAGCCTCACGAGCTCCCCCACGATCGCGTGCGCCTGGCGGAAGGATACGCCGTGTTCGCTGGCGAGGTGGTTGGCGAGGGCGACGGCGGTGGAGTTGCCCCCCGATGCGGCGGAACTTATCGCCTCTGTGTTTATCGAAGCGGACTCGACCATGCCTGCGAGCAATCGGATCGAGGCGGTGGCGTCGTCCATCGCCCGCCAGAGATGAGGGGTGACCTCCTGCAGGTCAAGGTTGTACGAGTACGGGAGCGCCTTGAGGATGGCGCAGGCACCCATCAGGTCCCCGATCACAGAACCCGCCTTTGCGCGGACCATCTCTGCGACGACCGCGTTCTTCTTCTGGGGCATGATGCTGCTGGAAGCCGCGTAGCTGTCAGCCAGCTCGATGAAGCCGAACTCGGCGGAGCTCCAGAGGATGAGCTCCTCCGCCAGACGGCTCGCGTCCAGCATCGCGATGGTCACGCACGAGAGGGACTCGACGGCGGCGTCCCTTGAAGCGACCCCGTCCATCGCGTTCCTGACCAGCCCGGAGAACCCGAGGAGCCGGGCGACGTACCTTCTGTCTATCTTGACCGAGGTCCCCGCCATCGCGGCTGACCCCATGGGAGAGAGGTTCACCCTTCCGTAGAGCTGCAGGGCTCTCTCCGCGTCTCTCTGGAGGGCGTCGAAGTGGGCGAAAAAGTGGTGGGCGAGGGTTACAGGCTGGGCGCGTTGGAGGTGGGTATAACCCGGAATCATAACCTCGCCATGCTTCGCGACCTGTCGCAGGAGGGCGCGCTGCACGCTGGCCACTGCGCCGAGGAAGTCGATGATGGCCGACCTCAGCTCCATCCTGATGGCGGTAGCCACCTGGTCGTTCCTGCTCTTGCCGTAGTTGAGGAACCCCGCCGTCTCAACCCCCAATGAGTCGACCGCGTCCTGCTCGAGCTGCTGGTGGAAGTCTTCGGCTTTTGAGCCAGGAGAGATGACCGACGACGCCCCCATGAGGAAATTCAGGCACTTCCCACCGACCGCCGGGTCTACTTCCTGTGCCTCGACGAGAGCCGCCATGTGGGCCATGTTCACCTCGATGACCCGGCGGGCGATCCGTCCGTCGGCCGCCATGGATGAGGTGAAGTCGAGGGCCTCGTCACTTTGCTTCCTTAGCCTTGGTCCTCGAATGTCCATTTCCTTTGTTTTCCTCAACCTGTGAACTCAGCCCCGCGGCTACCCTTGACTGGAGACCCCAGAGCTCGATGAACCCGACGGCGCTCTTCTGGTCGAACTTGGACCCGCGCCCGTAGGTGGCGAGCCCGACGTCGTAGACCGAATAGTCGGACGACCTTCCGACAACCCTGGCTGACCCCTTGTACAGCTTCAGCCTGACTTTGCCTGTGACGCGGTGCTGGGTCGCCGAGATGAACCGGTCCAGCGCCGTCCGGAGCGGCTCGAGCCACAGCCCCGAGTAGACCAGCCACGCCCACTCTCGTTCTACCTGGGCCTTGAAGTCGAGCTCATGCCGCGTGAGGACGAGCTTCTCCAGGTCCCTGTGTGCTTCGATGATGGCTGTCGCGGCTGGGCACTCGTAGACCTCTCGCGACTTTATCCCGACCAGCCTGTCTTCGACGTGGTCGATCCTCCCTACCCCGTGGGAGCCTGCCAGGTCGTTGATGTAGCTCACAAGCTTCAACGGTTCCATGGACCGGCCGTCCGCCTTCGTCGGGACTCCACCTTCGAAGGTTATGTCGAGGTACCCCGGCTCGTCGGGTGCTTCCTCAGGGGACACGGTCCAGTCGAACGCTTCCTCAGGGGGCTCGGTGTCTGGGTTCTCCAGGGGACCGCTCTCCATCGATCTCCCCCAGATGTTCTGGTCGACGCTGTAGATTGACTTCGAAGGCTTCACGGGGAGGCCGCGCTTCTGGGCGTAGGCGATCTCCTCGTCCCTGCTCATGTTCCACTCGCGGACAGGCGCGATCACCTGCAGCGCGGGATTCATCGCCCTCACCGTGACGTCGATCCTGACCTGGTCGTTCCCTTTGCCGGTGCAGCCGTGGGCCACCGCGTCGGCCCCTTCCTTCTCGGCCACTTCCACCAGCTTCTTGCCGATGAGGGGCCTTCCGAGGGCGGTGCTGAGCGGATACTTCCCCTCGTAAAGGGCGTTGGCCGCTATGGAAGGCCAGACGTAGTCTTTGAGGAACTCCGACTTCGCGTCGATGGTGTAATGGTTCTTGGCCCCGATCTGCCTGGAACGCTTCTCGACTTCCTTGAGGTCTTCGCGCTGACCGAGGTCGAGAGTGACGGTGACGACGTCGGCATCGTACTTCTCACCCAGCCACTTCACGGAGACCGAGGTATCTAGGCCGCCGGAAAACGCGAGGACAACCGTTCTGCGCAATCTTCTGTCATGTCGCCCCTGAACAATATTTTTATAGATTATGGACAGGAAAAACATGTTTTGGTCAGACATGACCCAAAACTGGTCAACAGCCGTTCCGTGACCAGGGCGGTCAGAGATGAGATAGACGCGGACCTTTCAATCCAGGACGCGATAGCCAAGGATTACGCGAACCTCAGCGCGCTGGCCAGGATCCTCGTCCCGAGGGTCGCCGCGAGGACCGGGAGGAAGGCGAAGGAGGTCAGCGAGGTGGGGATCGCCACCGCCCTCAAGCGGCTGAGGGGCGCATACTCTGAGTCGTCTCCCCGGGTGAGCAAGGTCATCGCAGAGAGCGTGGTGAACGTCAGGACGCAGGTCTCCAGGCTGTCCGTGGAGAGGACGAGGAGGACGCTGCAGACGGTCACGACCCTCCTCTCAGGGAACCAGGAGGACTTCATCCAGGTCTCGGAGTCGTTGTCATACATCACTCTCATCTTCGACCAGAGGCTCCACGCCAGGGTCAAGCGGTCGCTGGCCGCGGCCGAGGTCCTCGACGAAGGGGAAGGGGAGGCCGCGATAACGGTGCACAGCCCCGAGTCGATCGTGACGACGCCGGGGTGCATCAGCGCCTTCTACAACCAGCTCTTCAGGAAGCGCATAAACGTGGAGGACACCGTGAGCTGCTACACCGACACCATCATGCTTGTCGAGATGAAGGACGCCAGCAGGGCGTTCGAGGCTCTCACCGAGCTCATTGGCGAGGAGCGGAGGAAGCTTGGGTAGGGACGAACCGGATAAGTGGTAAGGCGCGAGGGGTACGGCCCATGAAGGTCACAGTCTGCGAGTTGCCTGACGACAGGTCAGCCTTCGCGACGGAGTGGGAGCGGCTCGCGAAGCACGTGAGGAAGGAGTCGTCAGACGTGGTCCTCCTCCCTGAAATCCCCTTCGCCCACTGGATATTCGCCTATCCTGACTTCGACCCGAATGTCTGGGCGCAGGCGGTGGATGAGCATCGGAAGTGGATGGGACGGATCCCCGAGCTTGGCGCCGCGGCGGTGCTCGGCTCCAGGCCCGTAGAATCGAGAGGGCGGAGATACAACGAAGGGTTCGCATGGAGCGACGGACGCGTGGTCTCGTCGCACAAGAAGTGCTACCTGCCGAACGAAGAAGGGTTCTACGAGGCGAGGTGGTACGGGAGAGGGAGCAGGAAGTTCACCCCCTTCTCTGTGAACGAATGGAAGGTCGGGTTTCAGATCTGCAGCGACCTCTGGTCGATGAGTAACGCGAGGTCGTACGGGAAGAGCGGCGTCGGCCTGATAGCCGTCCCCAGGTGCACCGGGCTGAGCACCGACAAATGGCTCGCAGGAGGCCGGGCCGCCGCGGTGGTGTCAGGGGCGTACTGCGTCTCCTCTAACAGGGCGGGCGAGCGGGGAAAGGCGAAGTTCGGAGGGTTAGGCTGGGTGGTGGACCCCGACGGGAAGGTGCTAGCCGCGACGGACAAGGGACACCCCTTCGCCACCGTCGAGATAGACGAAGCGGTGGCCGAGAAGGCGAAGAAGACGTACCCGCGGTATTCGCTCGAACCGGACTAGCGCTCGAGGAGCGAGCCTAGGAAGCTCTTGCTGTCGAAGGGGACCAGGTCGTCGTACCCCTGGCCGACCCCCAGGTAGATTACAGGCTTCCCGGTCGAGTAGACTATGGACAGCGCCGCCCCTCCCCGGACGTCCGCGTCGGCCTTCGTGAGCACAGCCCCATCGAAGCCCACGTGACCGTTGAAGAGCTCCGCCTGCGAGACCGCGTCGTTCCCGGTCAGGGCGTCGGCGACGAAGATCTTGAAGTCGGGTTTCACGACCCGGGCTATCTTGGCCATCTCTTCCATCAGGTTCTGGTTCGTCTGCATCCTCCCTGCGGTGTCGATGAGGAGGCAGTCGACGTGGTGCGACTTCGCGTAAAGGACGCCGTCCCTTCCGACCGCCGCGGGGTCCGCGCCGTAGCGCTGCGCCACAACCTTCAGGGACAGCCTGTCGGCGTGCTCGGTGAGCTGCTCTATCGCCCCCGGCCTGTGCGTGTCGCCGGCGGCGCAGACGACCGAAAGGCCCTCCTTCTTCAGGCGGTTGGCGACCTTTGCGACGGTGGTCGTCTTACCGGTCCCGTTTATGCCGAGGAAGAGGATCACGTAGGGTTCGCCGCCCTTCGACTTCTCCCTGATGTTGGCGACGAGGTCTACGGTCCCCGCCTTGGCGAAGGCGGCGCCAAGAAGGGTGGCCAGCCTCTCTCCGACCACCTCTCCGGGGTCGACCGACCTCTCCACCTTGATGCCTGACAGGCTCTTCTGGACCTCGGTGGTGAGAGCCTCCGCGACGCTCTGGCCCACGTCGCTCTCTATGAGGGAGAGTTGGAAGTTGAACGCCACGTCGTCGAGGTCTTTGCTGGTCAGCTCCTTTTCTTTGATAGCGCTGGTGACTGTCGAAAAGGCCTGCCTCAGCCTGTCGAACATGGGGCGCCCCTACTGGCTTCGCCCGACGAGGCCGTTCAGGAGGTCCCTGTCGGCGTTCAGCCTTTCCCCTATCTCGTTCCTCTGGCCGATGATGGACACTATGGTCTTCTCGATGTCCCTGCTCCTCTCCTCCAGCATGGCGACGGCCTCGTCCTTGGGCTTCTCGACGACCACGTTGGAGCCGATGCTCATCAAGACGGTGTCCGTCGTAGGAGGCTTGGCGCGCAGCATCGCTCCTCCTCCTATCTGGGTCAGCACCTCGCCGCCTGACTGGGAGCCGAGCTCTTTGATCGACTCGAGCGCGGAGCGGCCCTCTAACAGCGCGCGTTCCAGCAGGTTCTGCCTTGCGGTGAGCTCGTTGTAAGTGCTCTCAAGGACGCGGATCTCCATCACGAGCGCGTTGACCGTCTCCTCGGCGGTTGGCTGTGCGCTCATTTCGTATCTGTCTCAAACGCTCAGCGCCCGCGTTATAAAGACAAGCTCAGGTCCGGTCGTCTGGCTCCCGGCGACGGCGTTCCTGGAGTTCCCCAAGAGCCCGGAAGCGACGTATGGGACCCCGGCGTTCACGGACGACGGGTATGCGTCGACGCCGAGCAACGAGCTTATTTCACCGACGGCTCTTTCGTCGAGCCCCGGATAGACCGCCGCCCCCTTGTTCGTAGCCACCACCAGCGACCCTACCTGGTGGAACTCTCCTATCGGCATAGGGTGGACCTCAGTCCCGAGGACGTCCTTCACCTGGGCGAGAGCCCTGTGGTCGAGCAGGGGAGAAGCGAGCGCTCCCTTGTCGTTGGCTACGACCAGGTTCCCTGCAGCGGTGAGCTTCGAGTCGAGGCGGGCCACGTTCAGCCCCGTGGCCGAGCCGATCTCTCTCATCTCGTAGTCCTCCGCCAGCCTGGAAAGCAGGATCCCCTTGCTGTTCATGCAGGATAGAGCCCCCAGGAGGCGGGACTCCCCGATGGACGTGGGGACGGGCGAGACCTTGAGGTCCTCGCAGAGCCTGTCGGTCTTAGTCTGGGCCAGCCCCTTCGGGATGAGGAGGTGGGTCTCGTTGGTCTTGAGGAAGATCCCTATGTTTGGACTCCGGTAGATGTCCATCAGGTGCAGGCCCATCGGCTACACTTTTTCTGGCGCTGCGGGGAGTTTGACCTTGACCACGCCGTCTTCGTCGCGCTGCATTTCGAGGGTGATGCGCCTCGGAGGGTGCTTGATCCCCTTCGCCCATATCAGCTCGTTCACCTCTACGTCGATGCTGACCTGGTTCGCCTTCATGTGCCTGGTCGCGAAGTCCCTTATGGCCATCACTGCCTTCTTCGCCCTCCTGTAGGGCGGGGCTTCGTAGACGACCCCGAGAGGGACGACGTAAGTCCTTGTGAGCTCTTCAGTCTTCTCTTCAGACAACATCTATCACCTGAGCTTCAGCTTGCGCTGCCTCCAATTCCTCCGCTTGGGGTTCGACCTGACCTTCCTGTTGGTCCTGACGATGACCCAGGTAGGCACAGACCTAGCCTGCCTCCCCGCCTTTGCGAGGCGGTTCTTCTTCGAAGTGTCCTTGACTCGTGCCATGCTATATCCTCCTGATGTTGATCTCGCGCTTCTTCTCCTGGAGAGCGCCGAGCATCTGCTTGACCTGCTCGTCGTCGACCGCCTTCCTCAGCTTCCCTGACGAAGCGAGCTGGATGACGTACTCTTCTATCGACGAGGCCAGGTCGGGCCTGACCATCTTCACGTTCGCCAGCCTCTGCCTGGCCTCTGACGTCAGGGCCATGCGGAGGGCCGCCTCCCTCATCATCTTCCTGTCTGTGGTTTCCTTGTCAGGCTGCTTCTGTTGGCGCTCTGACATGCTAAGCATACCTCGCAAGCGCCTTGTTCCCCTCGCTCATGGCGGCGAAGATGTCTTTGCTGACCTTGTCGAGGAGCGCACGCCCCTTCGGCGTCAGCACCCTCCCCTTCGGGGTCTTGGTGACGAACTCTGCCTGCTCAAGCTGTTTCAGTATCTTCCTGATGTTGGAGCCGCCGGCGTCCCGGTGGTGCTTCGGGAAGTAGTGGAGCGCCTTCGTCCCGCCATATGCCCTCTCGAGGTCGGTCAGGCCCACCGGCCCGTGGATGTAGAGCTTCCTGAGAAGTGAAGCGGCCCTGGTGAACCACCAGTCAGAGCTTGAAGGGGGCCTTTCGGCGTGAGACCCGGTCTTGACGTACTTCGCCCAGTCTGGTTCCTGGACCGACGAGACCGACTTCATCTGCTCCGCTAGGGCAGAGATCAGCTTGGCCGACGGGACGTCATGAGCGTTTACCACAACGTTTCACGTGACAAATTTCGAGCCGTCCGCGACGCTATTTAAGCAGTTTCGACGATTTTTCGGTTTACCCGGCCGCAGTCCAGGCAGGTCACCCTGAGGATGGTGGGCTTACCGTGGCCGAGACGGACTCTGGCGTTGACCCCTGGGACGAGGAGCCCCTTGCACCCGCGGCAGGTGAATGCCCTCAGAGGCGGTTCGAGCCTGACGTTGAACTTCAGCTTCACCTTCCTGGCGAGGGCGGCCTGCTGCTTGGCGGTCGCAGGGTCGGTGTGGGAGAGCGCTATCGCAGACTCGGTCAGGAGCCTTACCAGCGCGGCCGCGCTTTCCTTGGGCTTCCGTGTGTTCACAGCGAAAGGCCGGGGAGGAAGGTCTTAACCGTGAGCCGGAGCGCCTAGGGGTCGGGTTTGCTGAACTTCGTCCTGGCCGAGTCGAGCCTGGAGCTCGTCCCGAAGGAGATCTGGAGGCACCCTGCCGTCGTGAGCGACGCCAGAAGGAGGGAGGCTGAGCCAGGCGAGATACTGCTCGACAGGAGCTTCCACCACGCGGCCATGACCAGGCTGAAGGACTCGGAGAAGAGGGGGAGGCCCGACCTCGTCCACGTCACCCTGCTCAGCGTGACCGGGACGCCCCTCTATCTGGACGGGAAGGTCAAGGCGTACGTCCACCTTAGCTCGGGGTCGGTCGTTGAGATAGCGGAGAAGACGCGGATACCGAAGAGCTACCTGAGGTTCAGGGGGCTGATGGAGAAGTGCCTGGTCGAAAGGCCGGCGAGCGGGCTGCTGGCGGTCAGAGAGCTGTCGTTCGCGGAGCTGATCAAGGGAGTCAGGCCGGGGAGGACAATCGGCCTCTCAGTGAGGGGGAAGCAGGTAGGACTGGCTGAGCTGGGCAGGGAGATCTCATCGGTCAAGGACCCGTGCGTCGTGGTGGGCGGGTTCCCCCACGGCCACTTCTCTCCGGAGGTGGAGGAGAGGCTGGACGAAGTGGCGAGGATCGACCAGAGGCCGCTTGAGGCGCACGTCGTCGCTGCGAGGGTCGTCTATGAGGCCGAGAAGGCCGCAAGCGGTTGAACGATTAAAAGGAGTCAGCGGGGCTCGGAGCTCGTGCGGTCGTCGTCCAGAACGCGTGGGCGCTTCGCGTCTCTAGCGCGTGGACAATCTGGTCCAGGACATCAGCCCTCCAAGCTGGTAACACGGGTTCGAATCCCGTCGACCGCACGTTAAGCTCTCCAAACCCAGACGGTCTGCCGATCACGATAATCTTAGCCAGAGAATCATATCCTATGCGCGGGTCGCGTGTCTGACGCAATCCGGGTAGAGGTTTCTGATCCTATGCGAGAAGTGGGATGGATGCGAAGACCTTCGTGTCATTGATCAGGTTCGCTATCCTGGAGTATTCGTTTGGCTCGTGTGGGACCTCATCGATGGTGCTCCAGACTGCCGTCGGTATTCCTTCCCTCCTGAATAGGTTCCCGACTGTCTGACCGCCTATGCCGGTGAAACGGGGCTTTGCTCGGGTGACCTTCGACACGGCCCTGCCCAGAAGCGCAGCAACCTCGCTGTCTCTGGTCGTCGCGGGCCCCGCGGGCTCCTTCTCAATCTCCTCGTAGGTTATCTTCGCCCCGTACTTCCTGCTGTACTGCGATACCCTCGCCTTGATGTCTTTCTCCACGTCGTCGAGGTCGTATTCGGGGAGGACCCTGCAGTCGAAGTAGAAAACATCCAGCCCAGGCACGGTGTTGACGTTACCCACATTCGCTTCGATCTTCGTGGGCTCGAACGAAGACACAGGGTAGTCGTAGAGAGAGTTCCTCTTCCGGTACTTCCCGTTGAGCGTCTCGTCCAGGTCGAGCGCGAGCTTCATCCCGACCCTGTGGGCGTTTAGCCCCTTCTTTGGGAGGCTGGCGTGCACTTGCTTCCCTTCGGTGGTGACCTTCAACCAGAGCAGGCCCTTTTCGGCTATCTCAATGTCAGTCCCCTTCGGCGTGCCGGCGTCTGGGACGATCACCAGGTCTTCCTTCCTGAACAGGCGCCGCTGCAAAAGCGCCTTGATCCCGTAGTTGCTTGCGAACTCCTCGTCGGCCACGAACCACACTCCGACGTCGAACGGCAGCTCGGCGCCGAGCTGCTTCAGGGTCAGTAGGGCGAAGAGAGACGCTGCAAGGGACTGGCCGTTGTCTTCGGCCCCTCTCGCGATTATCTTGCCGTCTTTGACGGTCGGCTCGAACGGGTCGGTCTTCCATAGGTCCCTGCTCCCCTCTGGGACGGTGTCCATGTGAGAGATGAGCCAGAGGCTGCGCTTCCTGTTTCTCCCTTCGATTTTTGCAGAAATGCTCGGCCTTATGCCTCCGGGGGACTCGCTGTCTTTGACGTCGACCCTCGTCACGTCGAACCCCTGCTCTTTGAGGAAGCCTTCGAGGAAGAGCGCCCTCTCCGCTTCGCCCTGGCCGCCCATCCTCGGGTTGACGGCCTTGATCCTGAGCATTTTGACGAAGAAGTCCTGGATCCGTTGGGCGTCGGCGTCAACGCTCGAACCCACCTTTGCGAGCAGGTCTTGGTTTGGCATCAGGACCTGAGGGACCCCGGGACTGAGCATAGATATGCTGTTTCCCACGCCGGCGAGGGCCGGGTTGAAGGATGAGACGAGCAATGCACCCTCCCTCCGGGTTCAAATACGATGTCGAAAACGGCTCCTTGGGCTTGCCTGCATGGGGTTGTACATTACATGAGCCAGGGCGTCTTTGACCGGTCGAGCGTGCCAGGGTGACCTAAGTTGCCTCTTTCCGCAGAGACATTCCTTCTGGTAGTTTCTGCTATCATCTTCATAGGGTTCGTAGGAAACATTCTTCTGAGCAAGAAGGGGATCCCGCAGACCCTCTTTCTGATCGCCGCAGGTGTGGCCACCCAGTGGTTCAGGGTGCTTCCACCCACGGCCGTCAACGCGATGCTCCCAATCCTGTCCCAGGTCACCCTCGCCATGGTGGTCTTCGACATCGGCGTGAGCATGAAGCTGCGAGATGTGTTGACCGAAGGGAGGTCGGCCATCGCCCGCTCGACGATCTACATGGTGCTTTCCATCTTGCTTTCCGTCGTCCTCTTCACGGCCGTGCTCCACTGGGACCTGTACCAGTCACTGTTCCTTGGGTCCATCGTAGGCGGCGAAGTCTCGATGATCATCGTGCCATACCTGGCCAAGCGGATCTCTCAGTATGGAATAGTCTCGAACGTCGCGCTGGAGTCGGTGTTCGACTCGCTCGTCCTGATCATACTGTTCACCGTGCTGCTCAACGGGTACAACCAGAACGCCCCTCTCGACCTGGCCGGCCTCTCGGTCATCTCCACCAGCTTCTTCGAACAGCTCTCCATCGGGCTGGTGGGAGGCGTCCTCCTAGGGCTGGCGTGGGTAAGGGTCACCAAGAGCTTCGGCAACCAGGACTACTTCTACGTCGTGACGGTGGGATATGTCCTGCTGACCTACATCGCCATCGGCCAGATCGGCGGGAGCGGGGTGATCACCGTCCTGGCCATAGGGCTCGTCATGAAGAACTTCTCAGACATCTCTTCGCCGCTCGGTATCACGATGGACATGCCCGCGGTCTCGATGAACTACATATCGGCGTTCCAGAGCGAAATCTCGTTCTTCCTCAGGACGTTCTTCCTGTTTTTCATGGGCTTCTCCATCCCTCTGGGCGTCCTTTCGACCCCCCCGGTCTACTTCGAGTCTTTCGCGGTGGTCGGCATCCTAGTGGTCGTCAGATATCTCAGCACCGAAGCGGTGGACGCGAAGAAGAGCCCGAAGGACAGGAAGCTCATAATGGTGATGATGGCCCAGGGGCTGACTCCGGCGCTTCTTGCCACGACCCTCGTAGCAGACTCTGTCGTCGGGTCTGCTGAGATACTCCCCATCGCCGCGCTCGTGATTGTCGCGACCAACATCATATCTGCAGCCGGGGTAAGCCTGCTTGTCAGGCCTGATGATGGGGCCGAACTGCAAAGCCTCCCTGCGATTGAACCTCTCATCAAGGAAGTGAGCGGCATGGTCGAGGGCCTGGACCCCGGCGAGCTTGAGAAGTGGACGAAGAAGGTGGAAGATGAAGCCAGGGAGCTCGCGCCTGAGGAAGTCAAGGGCAGGGTGAAGGTGCCGAGGATCGAGTTCGGGCAGAAGAACCCGAGAGTCGAGGTCTCGCGCAGCGCGATCCCTTTCATAGTGCGCGCGATACGGAAGAACGTAGGAGGGATGCCCCAGGGGACGAAGTCCTACTTCCAGGCTCTGGACGACCTGCTTTCAAAACAGGCGTCGGGCTAGACGACACCGAGACTGGGTCAACAAGCCCGCGGAATTGATTTATGCCGATTCTAGCGAACCTTGGTCATGAAGCCCTACACTACAGACATGTATGAAGGGATGATCGCTGAGACCGTTACGATCGTCGGCCATAAGGGGGCAAGGACCAACGCTTACTTCGCACGTCCGTTGGGGCAGGGACCGTTCCCCGGGGTCGTCCTGATACATCATCACCCTGGATGGGACGAGTGGACCAAAGAGACAGCCAGGAGGTTCGCATACCATGGCTACCTTGCCATCTGTCCGAACCTGTACACTGACTTCGGCCACGGGACTCCCGAAGATGTGATGCAGAAGATGAGGGCGGCAGGCGGGGTGAATGACGACGATGTGGTGGCTGACGCTGAAGCCGCAGCTGCCTACCTGAGGTCGCTACCGACCAGCAACGGCAGGGTGGCCGGGTTCGGCACCTGTTCGGGCGGTCGTCATGTCTTCCTGACCGCGTGCAGGACGAAGGCGTTCGACGCGGCCATCGACTGCTGGGGAGGGTCCGTGATAATGAAGAAGGAGGACCTCAAACCCAATGCGCCGGTTTCGCCGATGGACTACGCCGAAGGGCTCTCCTGTCCGATCCTCGGGTTGTTCGGCGTGGAGGACAAGAACCCCGACCAAGCCATGGTAGCCGAGACTGAGGCGGTCCTGAAGAAGCTCGGGAAGAACTACGAGTTCCACAGCTACCCTAAAGCTGGACACGGGTTCTTCTACTATCACCGGCCCATGTACAGCCAGGAGGCTGCGATGGACGGCTGGAATCAGGTCTGGGCCTTCCTCGAGAAGAACATCGGCGGCTGAGCCTCAAGTGGGATTGCGGCTCGGGTGCTGACACCCCAAGGTTTTTGGAGCCTCTTTCCTTCGCGGAGCTGATTGCTTCCAGCGGCTGAAGTGTTCGGGCTTGCGGGCGGTTTCTTCGTCGCCCTCGGCATGGTCCCTCAGGTAGTCAGGGTATGGAGGATGAAGGACGCCAGGGAGATCAGCCTTGCGTTCATCCTCCTGACGATAACCGGGACCCTGCTATGGCTTGCCTATGGTTTCTTTCTCGACCTGTTTTCGGTCATGCTCTGGAACTCAATCAACTTCTGCCTCCAAGCCGCGCTGCTTGCGGTGAAACTGAGGTACGGGATGAACCCTCAAGCCCATGCGGCAAGATAGTCGCGCGGAGCGATCAATCCTTTCGAGGGCCGAAGGGAACTTTCAGTGATAGGGGGCAGTATCGAGGCTCGCAGCGAGCTTCCTCGGGTCCGTCCGTTCCAAGATCTTCGTCCTCAGCTGGTGAAGACCGTCCCCCCTCGTTGAAGAGACCTTGACGCAGGCGAACCCATTGAAGAGCGGATCTGACTCGATCTTCGACCTCGCCTCAGAGTCGAGCAGGTCCACCTTGTTCAGGACCAGGAGAGTCCGGTTAGGATCCACCTCCAGCTCGTCGAGGGTTATCTTGCAGCTTTCGAGCTTGATGCCGATGGACTCTTTGCTTTCGCTGACGTCGATCATCAGGAGGACGAGGTCGGCGTAGTGGAGCTCTTCGAGCGTCGACTTGAATGACTCCACGAGGTAAGTGGGGAGCCTGGAGATGAACCCGACCGTGTCGGAGAGGAGAAACTTCCTCTTCATCTTAGGAAACTCAACCATGCGCGTGGTGGTGGAGAGGGTCGTGAAGAGGTTCGGCGACATCTCCTTCGACTCTGTCGTGAGCCGGTTGAACAGGGTCGTCTTGCCGCTGCTGGTGTAGCCTGCGAGGGAAACGAACGGGATGCCC
>DAHVLJ010000007.1 GCA_027320425.1 Nitrososphaerota archaeon | reverse complement strand
TCCCCCTTGATCATGGACGAAGCCACGTTCGCCAGAAAGAAGAACAAGGACCTGGGCAGGTCGATCCTCGAGTCCTACAGGATGGTCCGGGGCAAAGACCTGAGGAAGATAGGAGATGTCCAAGCCCGTCAATAAGAGCCTATACATGAACTACCTGCAGAAGGCAGAGGAGATGCTCGACGTCGCGGAGTACGCCGCGAAACAGTCGAAGAACAATGCCGCAGTGACGGCGTCTGTCCACTGTGGATGAGGTTCACCTCAGGCAGACGCTACGCCTCTACGGAATCGGTGCCCGGTAGACTTGGTTAGCTCGACGAGCTTCTGGGGTTCCTGGAAGAAACACAGAAGGTCATTGAGCGAAGCGTAGTGCTCGTCGATGTCGGCGGATAGTTATGGCCCTGTAAGAGTTGGGACACCTGCTATCGAAGGGACATTGTTAAGACTCCCCTCACAGATGCGAAAACCAGCATAAGGTTCATTGTGCTCCCGCCGGGAATACCTTATCCTGAGTTGGGCCATGGTGGACCGGCGAAAAGCGGCTCCTAGGGGGAACTTGGGCGCGGAAACGTATCGATGGTGTTGCCGCATCTGCTGCAGAAGTTACCAGGTGGTGCGACCGGTGTCCCACACCTGGCGCAATACCGAGCTTTCCCGGGAACAGGATGCGGTTTCGCCGGCAAGTCGGACCCGACGAGTTCCCGGAACCTGGTCCTGAAAGTCCAGTCCAAGTTATCGAGGTTATCAGGGTAAAGGCTGATGTACCTAATCTTGTTCTTGCGATACTCTCTCATCTTGAACCTCATTGTTCGCCTGTATTTCTTGCTGACCTTCGCCAGCCCCCAGAACTCCACATAGATGTTGTAATCTGGAAGGTAGAAGTCCGGGTGGGCAAATGTCCGCTTAAAGATCAACGCGTCGGTTTGGGCGCCCCACTCGTAGAAGTAGCGGATTCCGTTTTGGGCGAAGTAATCAGCAATCCTCTGCTCGGACCTGCTCCTGACGTCCTCACCATGTATCGTTTTGGAAGGGGTGCCGTACTGCTTCCCTTGGTTGCTGGAGAGGTGCCTCGAGAGATCCCTGAGCAGACCCATGCTCATAAATCGAGGACTGGGGCTTTTAACAAAGATAGACCCGGAGTCTATGATAGTCCGGGCGTGGAGGGTTCAGGAGAGTGAAGTAGAGGGTCATACGTTGTCGTAAAGCGCCTTCACCCTTTCGATCATGGCGTCGTAGTCGAAATCTCTCTTGAAGACAAGGCGAGCGAGCCCGCTCTTCTTGTTGGCGTTCAACTTCATGGTGTCGAGTTGCCGCCGGCACTCACGGATGTGTTCCTTGGTCTTCAGGACGTGGCCCTTTACAGTATGTTTCTCGGCCCGCTGGGCAAACAGGTTTCTGACCAGCTTCCAGTCAAGGCCGCGGTTGCTTTCAGTTATCCGAAGGGCGTCGTAGGCGTCGAAGTGGTTCCTCTTCCCGCGTCTCAAATCGCCTATTATGAAGAGCTTCGATGCCAGCTGCTCTTCCAGGCCAACATGTTTGATGGTGAGCGGTTCCAGCCCAAGCAACCTCAGGTTCATGATCGTGGCCATCTCGTTCTCTTCAGGTGCCTGGAATATCCTGCATCTCTTGCACAGCTCAATCTTCGGCCTCTCTTCAATCGTGTAGCCGACGCGACGGAGGACGTCCCTGTAGGTCAGTT
This sequence comes from Nitrososphaerota archaeon, assembly GCA_027320425.1. Taxonomy (GTDB): domain Archaea; phylum Thermoproteota; class Nitrososphaeria; order Nitrososphaerales; family Gagatemarchaeaceae; genus UBA183. The sequence continues at coordinate 2,212 of DAHVLJ010000007.1, read as the reverse complement.
CTAGGAAGAGGAGTCGGTCATCGTTCTTCGCCAGGTCAACCCGGACGTCGCACCTTCTCAGACCGGCATATCTCGTCAGGTCCGTCCTGATTTCGTCGACGTCCCCGAAGCTGTAGCCAGCCACGGAATTGGGGTCGTAGTCGGCGTCAAAGGAGAACCTGTGATCCAGCAGGGGCACATGATTCCTGACCGACATGCCTCCCTTGAGGACCAGCCTCCTGTCGTAGTAGCCATTCTTCATCCGGGCGACGCTATATATCATGTCTAGGGCGCATATCTCCGAGTAGATCTTCTGAACAGACTCTCCGTCCGCGAAGTACTCCTTGTACTCGTCCTTCACCAGGTCCCTGGGGTCGGTGCCGATGACGGCGTCGTCGGCTATGTTGAAGAAGATCCCCATGGCAGCTACCTCGGCAGCCTCGCTTTCGCGTTGAACGGGAGCCTGTCGGCCCAGACGACCCTGGCCGAAGGATTGGCGACCAAGACCTCGACGTTCTTCTGATATTCGAGAAAATACCTTACCCCGTTAACGATAGATTCCCAGAAGCCAAGGTAGGGGGCCCACGTCGCAATGACCATGTCTGCCCTGCCGATTGGCCGTCCGACCTCGTGGTGAAGGGCAAAGTAGGCCCTCGGCCCGTCAATGTATGCCGGTACCGCCCGGAAGAGAACCGAGATGTCACCGGTAACGTTGACGTGTGTCTTGCAGGCGTCTAGATATCCAGACAACCACGTCTTCGCGCTTCCCGAAGACGATATTTCCATACCGTTCCTTTGAAGCAGACCTGTCTTGAGGAGTCTAGAAGCTGCGTGATAGGCGCTGCTTCTGCTCAGAGCAAGCGCTCTTGACAGGTCTCCGAGACGCCTCGACCCAAGCACGGAAGCCAGGAATATCTTGAATGGTACTTCGTCACAGAGTATCTCTCTTTCCTTCTGGCCGACCACCTGCGGCAACTCGGCCAGCCAGACGTTGGGTGCGTTCTCTACGAACTTTCCGTTCGAGTCCAGAATCCCTTCTTCCATTAGCAGCTTCTTTACCGCGTAGAACTGGGTGCTGTACTTCGCGTATCCCAGCTCTTGAACGAGCCCCGTTGAGACCCTGTTACTGGTCCGGCCCCGAAGCTTGTAGAACACTCGCACCGCTTCTGCGTACCTGACTTGGTTGTAGAGCATTTGTCCAGTTGGAGCGCGGAGACTATATAAGGACTCATCTGTCATAAGGAACACCAACGTGACGAATCCCATGGAGACGCAGGTCAGGAAAATTCCGCGAAACTGCCGATTTCAACCTGGTCATGATCGTGCATAATCCTGATTTGTCTCGTCCCGAAGTCCATCAAAGCATAGTGGCGTTCAGCGGGACTGCTGTCGATTCTGAGAATGGTCGTGTCCCGCAGCTTTGACAGGGTGTACGGCCCGCTGAGGTGCCCGCTCACCGAAAGCGGCGGGTTTACCTGTGTCAGGACCTGGTCTAGAACTTCGAACTCGTCGGAGGCGTGGTAGCGGCTACCGTATTCGGGAAGGTAGGGGCTCGCATGGGTGGCCAAGACATCGACGCCGACCAGCTTCGCAACGGCGGAAAGGAAGACTTCGGCAGACTGCCTGGGAACGCCGTCCTTGACCTTCGTCTTTCCCTTCTTCGCCATTATGCCGTTGATGAAGCCCACCTTCAGGCCTCCGATTACCCTGACTTCGCCGTCTTCTGCCAAGACTCTGGTTCCGTCATTGTTTCTCGCCGAATGGAGCACCTCCATGTTGTCGTGGTTCCCGTAGATGGCATGAACTGGGACCAGGTCGGTCAGGCACTTCCAGTCGACAGCCCTCCACGCATGCCCGAGGTCGCCCAGTGCGATGAGGGATGCCGACTTCGCGCTTCTGACCATCCCGAGCAACCAGTCGCGTGCCTCCCCTTCCCATACGCCGTGGTGGTAAGTCTGCTCGTAGTGGAGGTCGCTGATGATCATTATCGATTGACCGCTCTCGACCAAGTTCTCCTGCCATTCAGAGGATATCTGTGGGAGGAGAAAAGGTTCCTCTTCAGACGGCGACTTTTGCAGCAAGGAACTCTTGCGGCACGCCTGTGTTGGTCGAAACATTGGGCGTTAAATATCCGGTTCAACTTACAGAGCGTGAATCAGTCAGAAGAGTCGTCTGTCGCGACCCTCAGGGCGTCAGGGAAGCTCGCGCATCAGACCAAGGAGAACTACATCCT
>DAHVLJ010000004.1 GCA_027320425.1 Nitrososphaerota archaeon | reverse complement strand
GCCAAGGAGCTCCGAATGATGCTGGAAGGATCGGATTGAAGGAAGCACACGACGCGGGAGGAGACGACGAGTGGGATACTATATCGTACATGATTCTATCGGGGTCTCACACATCCTGAGAGTGCCGAAGGGGAAGCCACCGCAGACCCGATGCGTGGGGTGTGATGACTAGAACGATTCCACAATAGAAGTTGACGGATAAGCTGGCACTTCCACACGCCGACAGGTTCACTCTTCAACTGGCTTCAACCTCTGACGGAAAGCACCAAGCCACGCCAGAATGCCTAGAAAAGTGAGAAAGAAACCAGTTATCAGGAGCGGCCCATTACTTCTTGCATAGTCGAAAGGGGCATAGCCAAGTGCTTCGGCGTATCCCCATACCACGACTGGTGGAATCAATACAGCAAACGAGATTGCTATGATGAGTTGCCCGAGTCTCGTTTCCATCACAGGATGCAGCCTAGAGGACCCGCGCGTGGTCTTTGGCCTCGGTTCCAGGTCCGATGTCCTGTTGCCGACATAGTTCATTAGCGAATCCAAATTGGGTTCCAAGAGAGTAGTGACCAGTGCTTCGACCTTGGGAACGACCTTAGCGTAATCGTCAGAAGCAACGGCCTTTTCAACGGCGAAAATTATCTTGTTGTCGATTGTTTTACTAATGCTATCGAGTGTATCGAGAGCTCCTGCGGCAACCGATGAAGTTGGTATCTGTGGACTCGGATTGAAGTACGAAAGCTCCGATGCCGCATTACGCAGTGAAACTATTGCCTTCGCCTTTGTTTTCGAGTCAGATGGGTCAAGCTTCAGGGCCTCAAGCAACTTCCAAGCCTCAGCAAGCGGCGTCAAAGCATTGTCCTCTTTTGAGATTGGTTCTGTTCCGATCTGCAAGATTATGGCGGTTATAGAGAAGATGAAGAGAGAACCAATCATTGCATAGAAGCCAACACCAGAGAATAGGTAGTACAAGGGTAAGTTCACTGCCAGAAGAGCAGCCCCAACGGCAAACCCTTTGTAGACCAACCGATGATTGTGGCGGTGCTTGTCGAAGGTTACCTTCAATCTCCGCTGGAGTTCTTTACTCCCCTGAAGGTCCTCGGTCTGGGGAAACGGGTGGGTCAAGCGACAGCACCCCAAGTCGTAGGATAATTCAAGCATTTTCATGATTACTTCAGAATGCCGAGTACTCTACTGCCTGGGTTCAGATGGTGACTGTGGTCTTGGCTTGTCGCCCTCATTCCTTCCTCGAAAGGACCTGCTTCAGGGTGGGTCAGACGTTCTGTCCGCCATATCACTCTAATGCGACAAAATCCCTAACATTTTCGAGCAGGTACGAGAAACAAAGGAGGTCACGACCCAAACGAGGGTCGACAAGGAAAGAAGGAAACGCCCTGCGCTTGCTCGGCGGCGGCAACTACTAGGGAATTTAGATATTGAACGGACAGTTCGGCTCGTTTACAAGTGATATTAGTTAATTATTACGCGCAGTTGCGCCGTTTCTCGGCCTTTTTGGATATTGTCCGCAGAATCGGCTCGCTAAAGGGGCCGAAACAGTACTGTAATCTACAGCGAAACAGTACTGGGACCCAAGGGGCCGGCCGCCCGATATCGATTAAATCGGGGCCCCTCCAATCAGAAGTCGTTGTCCAGTACTGACGAGCCTTTGGTCCGCTTGGTGCAGAGACCCTGCTATGCCATAGTCTGCCCGCTTTGCGGGAAAGAGGTATACGACATCACAGAGGATTCCATGTACGATCGCTTGAGGATGCACGCCTGGGGCGCACACCGGCTTCGCCCTTCCGAGTTCGACAAGGAGGTCGACGTCGGAGCGAAGTGGGTCAAGACGAGTCGGGTTTCTCTAGCGGTAGTGTCAAGGTCACCCGTTGAGATGGTAAAGGAGGAGGCAGATGCCCAAGTTCGAAGAGCGCTTGCAAGAGACTTTAGACCTCATACAGAAAGCGAAGACTGACTTGCGGGAAGCCGATGCTCTCTGCTTCAATGAAACGTAAGAGGTCCTGATGTCCTCCGGCCGGAAGAGAAAGGGTCAACCTCCCCGAATCCTATGGTGGCTGGATCCGGTTGTGCAGTATTATGAACTGAAGGACGGGGGTCGCTTGCGCCAGGTGGAGAAGCGAATCAATGGGATCTATCACCCTCGAACGCAAACGGTAATGATTTGTGTCCCTGAGGCTGTCTTCGCTTACATAGATTGGGCAGAGTGGGCATTATTCAGGTTGAATCTAGTTTTGCTGCATGAATTGACGCACTGGTGTCAAACTGGAATGGAGGGTCACCACCACTGGAACGACTTTGTTGGAACGCTCGTCTTGAATATCCCTAAAGATGGCCATTTCAAACCGGTAGTTCATGTCCTTAGGGACCGAAGTACACCTAGTCGGAGGCTAAAGGCAGCAGTTGGGCGACCGCGAGCTGAGACTTCAGGAACTTCAGGGCGACTTGAACACACGCGAGTCCTCAACTCTTGTAATAGCTACAGTCGCTTCGGCCGCATCTCTCACCCTGTTAGGCATTGCCGGATTAACTACAGCGAGGATAAACGGGTTATGGATACTCGGCGTGCTCTTCCCAATTGCTGGAATAGGATACAGGGAACTGACAATCTTCAGTATCGACAGACAGCAGTACCTTGAGCTTGTTCGATTAGTTGCGACTCGTAGGCCAATTCCTTCAATAACGAGCGCTGAGTTTTGGTTCAAGCAAATTCGAAGGTGGGGGCTTCGCGTCTTGCTTCTGTCTCCTGCAGCGCTCTGGGTTTCTTCCTATCCCGAAACCCTACAGCTCTTTGAGGGCAGACTCAAGATTCCCTTCGCTCAGTTCTCCTTTCCTGGCGCGATGTTGGTGATTGTGGTTTCATCAATCGGCCTCTGTTTTCTTGAATGGAAAGTGAAGGACGAAGCTGCGGACAACTTGACCAAGACCTTCACTCAAGAAGCAGCGGGAAACATACCTTATCGCGTTACTCGATGGCTGCTGGTTTGGGCAGCACTGGTAATCGTTTTCCTGATACTAGCCTCAATGCACACTCCATGATTCAATGGGATCATTCCTGAAAAAGGGTTTGTTCCTGACACATTCTATGGAGCCCCTCCTCTGCAGTCCCTTCCAGAATCTGGTGGATAGCTCGATGTCATTCTCCAGAAGGGTCGTCTTCACGACCGAGAGCCAGACGCCTACTGTGAGGGGATCGTTCCCTTGTACCTTGGTTAGGAATGTCTGGAGGTCGCTCTGGAAATCGGGCCTGCTCGCAAGATAGCCGTCGAGCAGCTTCTCAAGTTCAGATTCTGGCATCTCCCTGGTTTCAAGTCCCCTCACCGCCCTCAGATACGCTCGGATAGCGACGAGGTATGACTTGTGGGCGCTCGGCGAAAGGTTGCCGAGATATCTCAGGCTGCTCATTTGGGACACCCTGAAATGAAAGGTCGTCGGTATTTATTTGACCTGTTTACAGGGGAAGTATGGCTTTTATCGCGAACCGGACAAGGCTGACGCCGCAAGATGTTGGACATTAAGCTCCTGAGAGAGACGCCGGATGTCATCAGGTCCGACCTCAAGAAGAGAGGGATGGTGGACAAGCTCCACCTCGTGGAAGACGCGATAGGTGCTGACACCGAGTGGAGAGGGGCAAAGGCTCAGGCGGAGGCCCTACGGCACGAGCTGAACGAGGCGAACAGGGTGATAGCCGACCTCGCAAGGAAGAAGCAGCCCATCCAGGCGGAGCAGAAGAGGGTGGCGGAATTCGCGCAGAGACTGGACGCGTTTGCGAAGGTGCAGGTCGAGCAAGAAGCCGTCCTCGAGGGGATAATGATGAGCCTCCCCAACATACTCCATCAGAGCGTCCCAGTCGGAAAGGACGACACTGAGAACGTCACGGTGAGGACCTGGGGGACGGAGCAGAAATACGACTTCGAGCCGAAGGACCACATCGACGTCCTGTCCAACCTCGGCATGGTCGACATGGAGAGAGCTGCGAAGGTATCCGGGGCTCGCTTCTTCTTCCTCAAAGGGGACGCTGTCAAACTGGAGCACGCCATCATGAGGTACGCCATGGACACGCTCTCGTCCAAGGGTTTCGTCCCGGTGGAGCCTCCGTTCATGATGCGCCGCGACCCCTACTCGGGGGTCACCGACATGAACGACTTCGGGCCGGTGATCTACAAAGTGGAAGGGGAGGACCTGTACATGATCGCGACTTCAGAGCACCCGTTGGTCGCCATGCACATGGATGAGATCATGGCAGGCGTAGACCTTCCGGTGAAGTACTGCGGGTTCTCTCCCTGCTTCAGGGTAGAGGCCGGTGCGCACGGCAAAGACACAAAGGGGATCTTCCGGACGCACCAGTTCTACAAGGTAGAGCAGATAGCGTTCGCGAGGCCGGAGGAGAGCTGGGCCCTCCACGAGCAGCTGATAGCCAACGCTGAAGCGATCTTCCAGAGCCTGGGGCTCCGCTACCGCGTCGTCAACGTCTGCACAGGAGACATGGGCACCGTGGCCGCCAAGAAGTATGACCTGGAGGCATGGATGCCCGTCCAGCGCAAGTACAGGGAGATGGTCTCGTGCAGCAACTGCACGGACTACCAGGCGAGGCGGCTGAAGATCAGGTACAGGGACAAGCAGAGCGAAGCTACGAGACTCGTGCATACTCTCAACTCGACAGCCGTCACGACGAGGGTCCTGGTCGCCATCGTGGAGAACTTCCAGCAGAAGGACGGGTCGGTGAGGGTCCCGAGTGCGCTAGCCCCCTACATGGGGGGGATAGACGCCCTCAGGCGACGCTGAAGTTATAAGCGCGAGACCGACGGGGCGACTTCAATTGCCAAAGAAGGTAGCGAAGGTAAGGGACAAGTGGAAGCTGAAGGCCTGGGTCACAGTGACCGCGTCCCCTTCATTCGGCAACGCGCCCATAGCTAGGGTCCCCCTGACTGACGTCCAGAAGCCCGAAGGGAGGGTCATAGAGACGACCCTCTACGACATTCTGAAGCAGGACCCGCAGCATTATGCGTTCAAGCTCTTCTTCCAGATCGACAGGGTCGAAGGGGAGACCGCCTACACCATCTTCAAGGGGCACGAGTACTCCCGGGAGTTCCTGAGGAGCCTGATCCGAAGGGGCTCTTCCATGTCAGACTTCATCCGCGACTACACCACAAAGGACGGGTACGTCGTAAGGGTCTATTGCACCGCGCTTTCGCAGGGGAAGATGAACAGCTCCAAGAAGCACGACCTGAGGATCATAATGGACCAGGTCATCGCCGCGAAGGCAGCGGGGATGAACTATGAAGGGTTCGTCCAGGAGCTGGTGCTCCAGAAGGTCGCTTCAGACGTCTACAACGAGGCGAAGAAGGTGACTCACCTGAGGCACGTAGGGGTCCGGAAGAGCAAGCTCATAGCTCGTCCAGAGCCGAGGAAGGCTGAACAGCTACCCCCGCTTACCGCTTGAGACGATCTTAACGATCTCCCTGTTCCTGAGAAGGTGGTCTGCGGCGAGCCTCTTGCCCGTCCTCGCGTCGATGGCGTAAAGGAAGCCTTCGGCGAGCTCGCTGTGGACCGTCCTCGCCAGGTCCAGGGCGGTAGAGCCTCCGCGCATCACGAACGCGTCCGGTAGCACCCTTCCCTCCTTGTCCGTAAGTTTTGTCTCGTCTTCCACAGGGTACACGACTATCGCCTTGAGCAGGTCGAAGAATGACCTGTTGATGGCGTCCTGCACGCCCGTGCCTCCGTATGCTTTCATCACCTTCTCCTCCACCATCTTGAGGGCCCCGGCTTGAGCGGAGGTGAGCTTGGCGCCGTCCCTGACCGTGAAGCCGGCGGACCCAGGGATGTAGTCCACCAGCCCGTGCTCCGCGGCCCTCCGAAGCAGGAGCTCTGCCTCCGAGGCGCAAGGGACGACCTCCTTTCCGGTCTTCCTGAGCATCTCTATGTACTGCGGGGACGTCGGAAGGTCCGCCTTGTTGGCCGCCAGCAGAGACGGCTTCGTGAGCTTCCTGGTCTCCGCGACGAACTGCATCAGCTGCTCGTCTGTCCAGAGGCTCGGCTTTTCGGTCCTCAGGCGCATGCGGAGCAGCACCTGCTCGACGTCGGCCGGAGAAACAGACAGCCCTGAAAGTCTTTCAGCTAGATGATCTATGATCTTCCCTCCTGTCTGCTCTAACGACCTCGTCGCCTTCTCCCAATCCCGCTTCAGTATGCCGAACATCCAGAGGTCGAACTCCCTCTCGACCATCTGAATGTCTTCGATCGGGTCGTGGGATCCTGCGGCCACCTTCTTCCCCTCTATGTCGGTGGAGCCTGAAGCATCGACCACGTGAATCAGCGCGTCGGCCTGCCTTAGATCGTCCAGAAACTGGTTCCCGAGCCCTTTGCCTGCCGATGCCCCCTCGACGAGCCCGGCGACGTCTACTATCCTCACAGGTATGTGCCTCGTCCCGTTCACGCACGAGGAGTTCCTCGGCGCGTCTGTGACCCCCATCTCCTTGCACACGCATTCGCTCACGAGGTGGGCGACCCCGACGTTGGGCTTTATCGTAGTGAACGGATAGTCGGCGATGGGGACGTCCTTCAGTGTCGCCGCCGCGAAGAAAGTGGACTTTCCGACATTAGGTTTTCCGACGACCCCCACTAGCACGTGCCGGCCGGATTCTCCGGTCGTTATAACCCTCGCACCATCGGAAGGCGACATTGAGGGTCTGCATCGTGGGTGCGGGGAAAGCAGGAGCGGAAGCGGCGAGGGAAGCGTGCTTACGCGGGGCGTCAGTTACGGTCCTCGATGCCAAGGGAGCCCAACCTTTCGGAGAGAGGCTCAGGACTCGCGCTCCTCTGGGTGACGACCGGGCACCCTGGGTCCCATCCCTTCCAGACGAAGTGGATGTAGAGACCCGCAAGAGGGTGGTCGCGGTGTCGGAAGGGTCCGCAGTGACGTCCGACGGGACCCGTGTACAGGCCGATGCCTTCGTCATCGCGGTCGGTTCGGTCCTCGAGAGCGCTCCCTTCCCTGGATGGCGAAAGCGTGGAGTGACGGTGATGGACTCCGCCGCCAGATATGAGGAGGTCGGTGCGGCGGACTCGGAGCGGGTCGTCGTCGCAGGCGAAGGGGAGCGAGGGTTCCAGCTGGCCGGGAAGCTCGTCGCGCGCACCGCCCGGCTCCTCGTCACCTCGTGGCAGAGCTGTCCCCCTACCGCCCAGTCGTTGTCGGTCCTCGCCGATGCGGCAGCTTCCGCAGGCGTCACCTTCGCCTCAGGGATTCTGGAACGGGCCCTGGGCGCGGAGAGGCTGGAAGCGATACTCGCCGGAGGCAGGGTGTTCCCTGCGGGCCTGCTCGCATACGTCCCACGGCTCCGGCCGCGCCCTCTCCCCGGCGTGTCAGAGCCTTCAGGCGGGGTGCGGGTGGGCCTCGACACCAGGAGCTCCCGTCGCGACGTCCTCGCTGCCGGAGGGTGCGCGGAAGCGTGCGGCGGCCTTCCGAAGCGTTCCAGTCTTGACCAGGAAGAGGGAGCATCAGGGAGGGTCGCCGGCGCCAATGCCACCGGAGCTTCGTTCACCCTTCCTCGTCTCCGGGCGAGGCGCTTCTCAGCCTTCGGGCTTACCTGGACTCGCATCGGAGAGCCGGCGCAGGGAGCAGGGGCGCCATCGACCGAAGCGGCTACCTTCGGCGAGCGCTGGGACGAGCTGACGAGCTGCAGCATCGTGTATGAGCGGAGAAGCGGGACAGTGCTCGGGATCGAGACGGTCGAGTCGAGCAGGCGCCCGCCCTTCCTGATCCCGTCGGGCGGTCGGACTCCCACACTGAAATCGCTCGCATACGACGGGTCATCAGGTTCAACCGATATATCGATGGTCTCGGAGACCGCGAGGATGGGGCTGAAAGCATGGTCAAGATATTGATCTGCGACCACGTTGAGGTCGAGCAGTTGGCGCTGGGCCCAGGCTTCACGGTCGACTACAGGCCGAACATCACGAAAGACGAGCTCCTCGAAGCGGCGGGGGGTTACGACGCCCTCATCGTCAGGAGCAGGACCAAGGTCGACAGGGCCGTATTGGACAGGGCCGCCAAACTAAGGCTCGTCGCGAGGCCGGGGACGGGGCTGGACAACGTAGACGTAGAGTACGCGAAGTCGAAAGGGGTGGCTGTCGTGAACAGCCCTGAATCGCTGGTAGAAGCGGTCGCTGAGCATGTGCTCGGGCTAATGATAGGCGTAAGCCGGAAGCTGGTACAGTCAGACGCGGGGATAAAGGCCGGGAAGTGGGAGAAGAACTCGCTGACGGGCCGGGAGCTGAAGGGAAAAGTCCTCGGAATAGTCGGCGTCGGAAGGATCGGAAGAAGGATCGGAGAGGTCGCGAAGGTCATGGGCATGCAGATACTGGTCTACGACGTCGTCCCCATATCGCAGCCCGTCCTGGATGCGATCGGCGCCCGCTCGGTGGGCCTCGACGAGCTCTTCGAGGGATCAGATTACATCACCCTCCACGTGCCGTTTACCCCAGAGACCTCGCACCTCGTCGGTCTCGCCCGCATCTCCCGCATGAGACGGGGGGCGGTCCTCGTGAACACCTCGCGCGGAGGGGTGGTTGACGAAGACGCGCTCGCGGCCGCCCTGAAAGAAGGGAGGATAGGCGGGGCCGCCCTCGATGTCTTCGAGACTGAGCCTCCGACCGGGGCGATAGTGGCCGCTCCAAACACCATCCTCACGCCTCACATCGGGGGCCAGACGGAGGAGGCCCAGGTGAACGCGATAACCGTGATAGGCGACAAGGTCCGCTCCTTCTTCGCCTCGGGCTGACTCAGCCGAACGTTTATCTGCCGACTCGAAACGAGGCGCCCAAATGCCGATGTACAGCCAGATTTCCGGGACCTGGCAGCAGATCCTGCATGAGAAGGGAGGGGACATGAGGACCAGGGCGGTAGAGCTGCGTAAGCAGCCAGCCATGCTCAGGGTGGACCACCCGTGGCGCCTGGACAGGGCGAGGGCCATCGGCTACAAGGCCAAGGAGGGCGTGGTCGTCGTACGAATGCGGGTATCCAGGGGAGGCATGAGGAAGCAGAGGCCCACGTCAGGGCGCAGGCCGAAACACATGGGTGTTCTCAAGATAAAGTCCGCGGTATCTTCCCAGCAGGTCGCCGAACGGAGAGTCGGTGAACGGCACCCGAACATGAAGCTCTTGGGCTCATATCCGGTGTGGCAGGATGGGATCCACGCGTGGTATGAGTGCGTGCTCATCGATCCGGCGCACCCTGCGATCAGGAAGGACTACAACTACAGACGGATCCTCGGCGTCACCGTCTGATCTACTTCTTCATTTCACTGCTGTGGCCCGGAAATATCTTGGAGTTCGGGTCGACGTAAGCCTTAGCAACGTTCACCGCCATCGCGGCCTGGGCATAACCCGTCGCGATCAAGTTCAGCTTTACCCCGTCGAGGGGACCGGCGATGTCCCCTGCTACATACACGCCCGGGATGTTGGTCTCCATCTTGCCGTTTGACCTGATCTCTCTCCCGTCTATCTGGAGCCCCCAGTCCTTGATCGGTCCGAGGTCCGCCCTGAAGCCGATGTTCACGAGGATGGCGTCCACGTCGATGGTGGTCTCGGCCTTCGTCCTGTTGTCGAATATCACAGCCCCCGTGACGCCCGACCCGTCCCCGACGACACTGGCGACTTCGTAGAACAGCTTTACATCGACGGTCGAGCTCATGAGCTCCTTGACGCTTCCTTCATGCGCTCTGAAGACGTCTCTCCTGTGCACCAGGGTGATCTTCTTGGCGATGTCTTTCATGTTGAGCGCCCAGTCGACCGCTGAGTCGCCTCCCCCCACTATGAGGATGCTCTTGCCGCTGAACGCGCTCTTGTCTTTTACGAAGTAATAGACGCCCTTCCCCTCGTAGTCGGAAGCACCCTTGGCTTCCAGCCTGTTGGGCGAAAACGCCCCTACCCCCGCAGCGATGAGGACCGCCTTCGAGAGGTGCTTTGTCCCCTTGTCGGTGGTGAGCTCGATGACGCCGTCGTTCCTGTGGAGCGAAGTCACCCTCTCGCCGAGGACCACTGTCGCCTGGTATTGGAAGGCCTGGTCGACCAGGGCTTTTACGAGGTCTTTGGCCAGTATCTTGGTGTAGCCTGGGACGTCGAAGACGTACTTCTCGGGATAAAGGACCGCCACCTGGCCGCCTGGCTCCTCAAGCGCGTCGATGACCTTGGTCTTCATCTGCCTGAGGCCGGCATAGAACGTCGCGAAGAGCCCGCTCGGACCCGCCCCGATAATGGTCAGGTCAAAGACTTCAGAAGACAAGAGGGTCTCTGCCCGGCCACCGTCAAACCATGTATAAGCGTTCCCGGCTCATGCCAGCCCCGAGCCCAGCGGGTCTTCGGGCTTCATTATCTCGCGCAGAAGCACTGTCGCGTACTGCCCCTTTGCAAGCGCGAACCTCAGCGTCGCAGTCTGCCCTGCGATGTCGACAGACCCGTCGACCATCGCAATGTGGGGGCGCCTGAATCCGCCTTCGGCCGACACCTCCTGCATCTCATCGACGAAGAACTCCCTGGGAGACACCCCTTCCGATTCCATGACCAGTTCCACGTATCGGTCGAACCTAGACCCGTAGTTCCTGTAGGCGAAGCCAGCCAGCTGGACCAGGGGGACCGCTCTACCCGCTGGTCTCTCCCTTGCGCTCTTAGGGTACGAAGTCGTCAGCCAGTCCTCGGACGGAACCGCCCAGTTGTCTCCTTCCTGATATTCCGAAACGTCCTCGCCTCCGGACAGGGAGAGGCTGAGAGTCTTGTTGAAGATGTATGACTGGTAAGCCTGGACGTAAAGACGCCTCAACCTGACGGAGACAGCCCTCATCGCCCTGATCCACTCGCCAGGGTGACGGTCGAGCTCTCGCGCTACGGACCGTTCGGCGTCTTCGGGCGAGGGGTGGCGTCGCCCCTCCCCTGCCCCCATGAGCAGCTTTACCGCGCCTTCGAAGTCCCTTTTGACGAGCGCCTTGCCTACGACATGGGTGCCCGCCCCGCCTGCCCCGAACCTCTGCAGGCCGAAGTAGTTCGGCACCCTCCTTCGTCGGGCCGCGTCGAGCGCTTCTTCTGCCCGCGCGCCTATTTCGTCGCAGCAGTCTCTCAGCACGATCTCAAACCTGTTGCCGACCACCGATCCCCTTGTGAGCGGCTTCGGCACGTACCCCACAAGCTCTGCGCTGAACTTCTCCCTGCTGATCCGCTCAGGCCTCTCTGACTTCACGCTCGTCGGGGTGACGTACTGGGAGGCGGTCGCGACGCTGTCCTTCAGCCCACCGTAGCTAACCCTGCTCTTCAGCACGTCAGAGATCTCTTCTGCCATGTGCATGGTGTCGATGCCTCGCTTCTCTACCCTGTAGAGCGGCAGGTATCCTGGAAGCGGCTCCTTCGCCGCGGCTATCCCTGAAACGAGCTCCTCCACCCTGAAGTCTTCAGGAGACGACTTCGCCCTCCCTGGGCAGCGCTCCCCCGTGGTAGCGTACGCCTCCATTCCCACTGAGCGGTCGAGGGGACCCGCCTCGGTCAAAGCAGCTTTAGGTTCCCGGTGATCCCGTCTATGGCAGAGTCGGGGGCGGGACCGATCCCGACGCATGTAGCTGTACCCGGCTCCACCTGCGTGAGCCCCCTGTCTTCGATGAGCGACGCGGGGAGGCCTGCCTTCCTGGCCTTCTGGAATATCTCTCTCAGGTCGGCTTCCGACCCCACCTTCAGGACCACCTTCGCCTGACCTTCCTCTTTCCAGGTGGAATACCACTCGTCCCGCTTCGACCGCGAGGCCTCTGCGGCAGAAAGCGAGGCATGAGCCGCCTGGGCGGCAATCTTCCCCTTCCCCATCCCCAGGTCTGACCTCACGACGATCGCCTGTTTCAAGAGAATTGCTTTCAACGGTTATTACGAGTCCGGTTAAGCCTTTGCAGCAAGTCTCCGAACTTGACGGAAAGCTTCGACATACTGGTGGCCGGTGGGAGCATCGCGGGGCTAGCCTTCGCGTCCGAGGCAGCCGCTAGGGGGGCCTCTGTCCTCGTTGCCGAAGAGCACGAAGAAATCGGCGAGCCCGAAAAGTGCGACGGCCTTGTGAGCATGAGGGGGCTCATAAGGTACGGCTACCCCCCTGACCCTGAAGTCGTCCAGAACAAGATCAGTTCCGCCGTCATCCACTCGCCGTCGGGGCGGCACTTCGCCGTCAACGCGTCGGCACTGGACGTAGTGGTGCTCGACAGGAGCGCTTTCGACAAACAGGCCGCAGCCAGGGCCGCGTCCAACGGGGCGGTGGTGCGCACCGGGTGCAGGGTGGGACGACCGGTCAGGAAGGGTAGCGCCGTGGAGGCGGCGGTGGGAGACGTGGAGGTGAAGGCAAAGCTGTACGTCGACGCCACAGGTCCGGCGTCTAGCCCTCGGCAGGGGATACTCCCGGCCGCGAAGTACGAAATCGAGGGGAACTGGATCAAGGAGCATGTGGTCGAAGTGTTCCTTGACGCTGCGAAGTATCCAGGGTTCTTCGCCTGGGTGATCCCATACGGCAAGAACCGGGCGAAGGTGGGCGCCGCAGGGCACGGAGTCAGCCCCTTCAAGGCCCTCGACTCCTTCCTGGACGGAAAGGACTACAGCGTGATCAGGAAGGTCTCGGCGCCGATCTATGTCGGGGGGCCCGCGCCAAGCTTCACCGTCGGCGGCCATGTCTTGGTCGGCGAGTCCGCGGGTCAGGTCAAGCCTACAACGGCAGGCGGGATCATGACTTCGATAGCCGGCGCCGTCGCCGCTGCGAAATGGGCGTGCGAAAGCGTTCGCAAAGGGGACTACTCGCTCCTCGGCAGGTATCAGAGGGAGTGGGAGTCTGCTTTCCTCAAGGAGATGAAGACGATGCTCAGGCTCAGGAGCGCGTTCGAGAACATGTCCAACTCCGACCTCGACTCGGTATTCTCGGCCGTAGCCACCCCGAAACTGGTCATGAAACTCTCACAGACAGACTTCGACTTCCACGCCAGCGCCCTCCTTGGGGCGCTAGGGGTGACCGGCCTCCTTCGGGTGGCGAAGGTCGTCGCTTCGGCAGAGCTCCGTTCCCTCCTCATGGAGGGGTGACAGGGGTCCGGCCCCAGCAACGTATATCAGCCGGCCCAAGTGGGGTTCCAGAGAAATGTCTCAGGGCACCGTCACGCTTCCTCTGTGCAATTCTTGCAACAGGCCCATCAAGCCGGCGGAGAGGGCAGTGCACTTCAGTTGCCCCAACTGCCATGAGACGGTGATATGGAGGTCAGAGAAGTGCAGGAAGTTCTCGAGGCGTTACAAGTGCGTCAACTGCGGCTTCGAAGGGCCTTAGGGGTTTCTCCATGGGGTCTTACGTAATCAGGATCAAGCTTCTTCCGCAAGACACCACCACCGACCACCAGAAACTGGTAGACTCAGTCGCGACGCTGTTGCCGAAGCCGGCCCAGATAAGGGGGCAGAAGATCGAACCTATCGCTTTCGGGCTCTCCGCTGTGATAGTCGATGTCGTCGCGCCGGAGGAGGAAGGGATGGTGGACAAGATAGAGGAGGCCGTTTCAAAGTCTCCTCTCGTCAGTCAGTACGAAGTGACGGGCGTGAGCCGCATGTCCAGCAGGCTCCCTCCCCAGTAGCTCGACAGCCCTGGATACCTTTTATACCTCCGCGCCCCGCCGATATCTCGCCGTTTCTCGCCTGTAGTGAACCCAATGCGATATCCCCTAAGATACACTGCCTTCGAATGGATTAAAGAAAAGAAGAGCGTCACGGACGACGACCTGATCGAGGCGCTGAACAAAAACGGCAACAAGTGCTCCCCTGACGAGCTCAACAAGGTACTCATGCAGCTCGAGATACTCGGCCTGATAACGATCAGATGGGTCTCCAAGGACAAGAGACGCCTGGAGTTCCAGGAGAAGCCGCTCGAGGAGACGCGGCTCCCTCGCATAAGCGAGTGACCGAACCGATAAATCGAGCAGGGGTCGGGAGCCAGCTAGCATGGGCGTAGACTTCGGCGACTCCATACCCAGAGAGAAGATCCAGCTCGAGGACATTTCGGGATGGACTCTTGCGGTCGACGGTTACAACACGCTCTACCAGTTCCTAGCCATCATCCGCGGGATGGACGGGGGGCATCTCAAAGACTCGCAGGGGCGCGTGACTTCGCATATTTCGGGGCTGTTCTACAGAAACGTCAACCTGCTCGAGCTAGGGATGAAGCTCGTCTACGTCTTCGATGGCAAGCCTCCAGAGCTCAAGATGGAGGAGATCAGGCGCAGGTCAGAGCAAAGGCGGGAGGCGAAGGACCAGTACCTTCGCGCGCTTCAGACGGGCGATATGGCGCAAGCGAGGAAGTTCGCTGAGGCTTCGACCGTTCTGAGGAGGGACATGGTCGCGGACGCGAAGGCGCTGCTCGATGCGATGGGAATACCGTGGGTCGACGCTCCGTCGGAAGGCGAGGCGCAAGCCTCGGTCATGGCCATGGAAGGCACCGTCAACGCCGTGGCTTCTCAAGATCATGATTCACTCGTCTTCGGCGCTCCTGTGCTAGTCAGGAACGTAACGATATCCGGGAAGAGGCGACTTCCGAGCAAGGGGATCGTGATCAACGTCGTCCCGGAGAGGATCGTGCTCTCTTCCGTGCTCGCCACTACCGGCCTCTCGAGGGAGCAGCTCGTGGATTACGCGATCCTCTTGGGAACTGATTTCAACCCGGATGGGTTCGAAGGGGTGGGCCCCGCGACCGCCCTGAAGTATCTCAAGAAGTACGGCAGGCTGGAAGAAGTCAAGGAGCTCGCAGGGCCGCTCTCGGAGGTGAACTACGGCGAAATCAGGAAGCTGTACATGGATGCTCCCGCGAACAAGGGGATAAAACCCGAATGGAAGCCCCTCGACAGGCAGAGCGTGATATCCTACCTGGTGGGTGAGCATTCGTTTTCCAGGGACAGGGTCGAGGCGGCCATCTCGAGGGTGCAGGCGACGAAGAACTCCCAGTCCGAGACCTTGGAGAAGTGGTTCGGTTGAGCCAAGGCGAACTGCCTTCGATCAGTGAAATCGAAGGCGCAGAGGCGAGGATCCGGAAATACATCCCCCAGACGCCTCTCGAATACTCCAAAGGCATCTCCGAGCTGCTCGGGAGGGAGGTCTACCTCAAGCTCGAGACGTCGCTTCCCATCCACGTCTTCAAGATGAGAGGCGCCATGAACAAGCTCCTGTCTCTCCCCGAGTCGGACCTGAAGAAGGGGGTCGTGACCGCCTCTTCCGGAAACCACGGCCTGGCGATCGCCTACGCTTCGAAGCTCTTCGGCATCCGCGCGACCATCTGCGTACCTGAAGCGGTCAACCCGCAGAAGCTCATGGCCATCGAGGAACAGGGGGCAGAGGTCAACAAGGGCGGGTCCGGGTACGACCAGGCATACGAATACGCGATAGCAACCGCAAAGAAGCGCGGCCTGACGTTCGTCCACGCGTTCAACGACAGGGACGTTATCGCCGGACAAGGCACCTGCGGACTGGAGATGCTGCGCCAGCTCCCAGGGATCGAGGCGGCGGCGGTGGCGATAGGGGGCGGCGGGCTGATATCAGGCATCGGGATAGCTCTGAAAGAGACTTCTCCGAGGATCCGCGTCTACGGCGCAGAGACCGTCGCGATACCGTCGATGTACGAGTCGATGAAGAGCGGCAGGAGGCTCAGGGTCGACCCCCGTCCAACAATCGCCGACGGCATGCAGGCGGCAATCCCTGGAGAGCTGACCTTCGAAGCTGCGAAGAGATACGTCGACAAGGTCGGCCTGGTCGACGATCTGGCTCTCGAAGACGCGATATACGAGCTCCTGACTCTCGCAAGGGTGCTGGCCGAGCCCGCCGGAGCGTCCCCTCTCGCCGTCATGAAGGGCCCGCTAAGAGACGAGCCTGGAGGAAAGCTAGCTCTCGTCATAAGCGGCGGGAACATCTCCGTCGACCTCCTTAGGGACATCCTCACGAAAAAGCAGAAAGGAACGAGTCAAGGTCGCTAAAACCTAGGTACGGGTTCGACCTCCTCTCTTCCGCCAGTGTCCTGCTGGGGACGTCTCCGTAGTCGTGCCCAGGATACATGACCGTGTCGCCGGGGAGCCCCATGATGGATCTAAGGCTCTGGTAGATTTCAGCGGCGTTGGAGCGCTCGAACTTCCCGATGGTGCCCACGAAGAGGGTGTCCCCAGTGAACACGTTCCTCCCATCGTAGAGGCAGAGGCTGTCATAGGTGTGGCCCGGGGTGTGGATCACTTTTGCGGCTGACCCGCCCAGCTTCAATTCGTACATATCCGCCGCTTCGATGTCGCACCTGACCGGGGAGCCCTTGTAAGCGACCACGTCGGCGCCCACTTTGTCCGCGAGCTCGTCTATCGTGGAGACATGGTCGAAGTGCTCGTGGGTCGCCACGACGTATTTCGGCCTGGCCTTCGCTTCCTCCATCGCCCGCAGGATCGGGCCTGTCTCCCACCCTGAATCTACTATGAGGGCATCGTGGCTCGCTTCATCTTTCACAATGTAGACGAAGTTCTCCATCGGTCCAACCTTCATCTGCCTGACCAGCATCGGCACGGTTCCTCTTCGGTTCACATTTATCAAGTTCCGCCCTGGCAGAGCTGCCTGCTCTTGGCCAAGCTCAAGGGGAAGAAACCATCCGAGTCAGAACTGACCACGGCGAGGCTGATGATGCCTACCGATGCCAACGTCCTGGGGAACGTATTCGGAGGCTCGATCATGAAATACATGGACGAGGTGGCGGCCATCGTGGCATGGAGGCACGCGGGAAAGAACGTGGTCACCGCCTCGATCGACAGGATGAACTTCTACGCCCCTGTCTACGTCGGCGACCTGCTCACCATGAAGGCGGCGGTCAACTTCGTAGGGCATACCTCCATGGAGATAGGCGTCCGCATCGAGGCCCTCGACCCGAGGAACCGCGAGGGGACGCACACGGGGTCTTGCTACCTTACCTACGTCGCGCTCGACGAGAAGGGCAGGCCGACGCCCATCCCTCCGCTGATCCTCACCACGCCGGCCGAGAAGAGGCGGTTCAAGGAGGCAATGGCGAGGAGAAAGCTGAGGGAGGCCGAGGACGCCGTCCTGAAGGCTGACTGACCCAACCTCGACCCTCGGCTCAACAAAACCAGACCACGGGGCAGAAAGCGCCAATACCAGCATGCTCGTGGGCGTTGCATGACTTTTCCGAAAGGTTCAGCGTGGAGAAGATGCGGAGCGGAAACGCGGCCGTCTATGCCCTGAAGGAACAGTTCGAGAAGTTCTCCACCTCTCCCCACAAGGTGGACGCCTGCGAGTCCATCGCCAGCTGCTTCTATCAGCTCGAACAGTACGAGGATGCGGCCGGCTGGTATGAAACAGCCGGGAGGCTCATCTTGTCCGAGCCGACCATCACGCCGCAGCTCAAGGCGCTGAGCGCGCTTGAAGACTACGAGAGGGCCCTGGATTGCTACAGGAAGGACGACGACGAGGAGAAGTTCACTGAGTGTTCGACGCTGATCCGTGAACTGAAGCGCGCGTGCGCCTCAGCCTGACGCTCCTTTCTCTTCTTCGGCTTTCGACCTCAGCCTGTTGGTTGTTTTGACGTGACACTCTTCGCATACGGGCTCTTCTCTTGGTCCGACCTTGAAGGTGTGCAGGACCACTTCGAGCTCAGCGTCACAGAAGAAACAGCTTGCCTTCATCTTTTGATCCTCTCCGCCGCATGCACCCTTCTCCTGACCAGCTTGCCTCTCCCCTTGTAGTACCAGACCTCGGCGTCCCCGTTTGAACTCTTGCCCCACTCGACCAACTCCTCGAGCTCCTCCTTCGTGGTCCTCGCGCTCCCGCTTTTCACCTGGAGCAAGAGCAGCCTGCCTTCTTTTGCTGCGAACACGTCGACCGCCCCGTGCGAAGCTGCGCTCCTGGCGACGACCCACCCGTCCTTCTTCAGTGAATTCATGGCGGCGTACTCCTTCGCCCGGCCTGAGATGTATCGCTTATTGGGGAAGTCGCTTCACCAGCCTCAAGAAAACCGCCCCCGCATCGAAGGCATTGCGAACCGTGCAGCCAGCAAAATCTGGTTTGATAAACACTCTAAGGACGGGACTCCCCATGTCTTTGACAGATCCAAGGCGAGCCACGGCCCCGTCTTCCGCGCCGCGCGCGACGCAACATGGCTCGTTCGTTTCACCATGCCGGGCTCTCTTTAGCAGCAGGGAGGGACTGCTAAGATAAGGTGCCTTCTGGATGCCATCGTCGGCGGTGACCGCTCTCTGAAAGTGCCGCCTCGGCCCGCTTTGTGCGAGTAGACTTATCATCACCCGGATTGGTGCGTGGGAATAGTTTGGAAGAAGTCAGACGCTCGATCAAGGCCATGGAGACCCGATTCGCCGAGCAGCTTTCCCGGCGGGACCGAGTGATAAAAGACAGCAGGGACGTAATCGCCGCCTCCTCTCGCGCAATCATCGATGTGCACACTGGGAAGCTGAAGGAAGGGGAGCGGGAGCTCGAGAAGGCGAAGGCGCTCCTGAGAGGGCTCAAGACGTCGTCTGACAGCTCAGTTTCGAGGTACATCGTCTCGCCTGAGACTGAGGTGGTGGAAGCTAGCACCATCATCTCTCTAGCCAAAGGCAAACCCATCCCTTCCATGGAAGCGCTTGGTGCCTCTCCGGAGGCTTACCTGCTGGGGCTGCTCGACTCTGTAGGAGAGCTCAAACGCCTCGTCCTCGACTCTATCCTCCAGCGAAAGCTCTCGAAGGCGAAGAAGTATTTCGAGACGATGGAAGCTCTCTACTCGATATGCTCTCCTCTCGCCGTCTTCGACCATGTCGCTAACGGGGCACGCCGCAAGATAGACGTCGCGCGCATGCTCGTCGAAGACACAAGGGGGCTGTTGGCCGAGGAGATCGGAAGAGACTCCATAAGCGCGTCCATGGCCCGTCTCGAGAAGAAGCTGAAGTCTTAGAGCTCGTTAAGGAGCCTGGTCGTCTTTATCTCCGGATAGGGTGAACCGAGTCTCACTACCCTGACATTCAGTCCGCGTTTCGCCGCCTCCCTCTTGATCTCACCTTCCATGTGGTACTGGTCGTAACCGAGGGCCACGATGTCAGGCGAGACCTTCTGAAGCGTGACATAGATGTCTCCCTTCACCCCGAGTATGGCGGCGTCGACGTCCTTCAGGGCCGAAAGTAGCTTCACCCGGTCGTTTTCACCTACGACCGGCTCCCTCTTCTTTCTCCGCCTGATAGTGGTGTCTCTGGCGACGGACACCACGAGCACGTCGCCCAATCCCTTTGCCTTCCCTATCGTGTAGACGTGGCCGTAGTGGATTATCTCGAAGCCTCCCCCGATGAAGACCACTTTGATCTCCTTCCGTCCCTTGGGAGTGGTGACGATCGAGCCTCCGGATCTCTCCACCAGTCCCCTCTCAGACAGACCCTTGACTTCGGTCTCTGCCTCGGCTTTCGTAAGCCCGAGCCCTGCCGCGAGAGACGCGGCTCCTACCTTCTTCCCTTCGAGGCCCATGGCGAAGACGGCGGCGAGCAAGCGTTTGCTTTTCATCTGCTACCAGTCTATCTTGACGACTCCGGCGAACGACAGCGAGTCCAAAAGCCCTTCGGCGTAGCCTATGCTCAGCATGGCCATCTCGTCTTCGCCATTGGCCAGGAAGGTTTCCGCGTCTTTCATGTACAGCTCCGCGTTCTCGAGCAAGTGCTCATACTGGGGGCCCAGCTTGTCCCTCACGGAGTCCAGCGCCCTTCTCGTCTTCGTCACGTATTTCGGGACGAGGGATTGTGCGGTCCGAAGCACGGCGTCGGAGTTGCCCCTGACCAAGCCCTCGGGAATGGAAAATATCGCTGCCAGCGCTTCCGTCTCCGAGAAGTGCAACTTTCCTGGGATGACGATGCAGTGAGGCGGCTCCCCGTAGTCTAGTTTCGAAAGCGCGCCCAATTCTCCCGCCTTGCGCGCCGCATCCCCCCGTCCCACCCTTGACAGCACTAGCGCGAAAGTCTTCTCTCCGACCACTCCTCTCTTGAAGTTCCCCTCGGCGAGAAAGAGCCCTGCGATCGCGCCGGGAGGAGATACCCCCTCGCCGCTCTTCAGGTCATACTCGAGCAGCAGCAGCGTGTGCGCCCCTTCGAGGAGGTTATCGTGCAGGATGTGGTACGCCTGTGCGAGCTTCCCCACCGACTCTCTGGTGACTGTCACGGTCCTGGAGAACTTGTAGGACTGGAGTCCTGACACGCTCGCGGCTGCGGATCCGATGGTGGCTGAGTGGATCACCCGCGTCTCTGTTCCCTGCTTGATCGCCCTTGCCCTGAGCTCGTTGTGGGTGGTCGCTATCATCGGGTCTCCGAGAACGGCGAGGGCTACCCTCTTCTTCTCAGCTCCCGATAGTATCACGCTCCCGTTTTCGACAAACTCCCTGTCCACTACGGTCGGGTCCTTTCCTATCGCTCTTGCCAGCTCTCTGATCAGGCTAGGCTCATGCGGGGTGGTGTAGTACTCTAGGTATACCACGTCTGCCGCCTTGAGCTCGTCTACCCCCTCCAACGTTATCCCTTTGGGCCCCAGGCCCAGGCCCACGAAACTGAGACGACCCAACGAGCCCCGGAACCCGGCTCCGGTATATCAACAGTGAAAATCTGCGGTGCCCAGAGGGCCTGCCGAGAGCCTTCTCGAAAGCAAAGACGAGGCTCGAAACGCAGAACCTCGGAACAAACGCTTTAATCGCTCACCAATCCCGCCAAGGAATGCGGGCCCTTGGCTCAGCCAGGTTAGTGAGAAACGTCTCACTGTCAGCGGCTGGCTCTTAGCTAGTCTGTGGGAGTCACCAGCATGCCGTGGGAGGCGCGACAGCGCCCACGAATTCGAATCCCACAGGGCCCGCCTTCAGTCCTGCTCGCGTGGTTCGTCTTGCCTGGATTTCACCAGAGCCGATTGGAGCAGCGACCATGGCGAAAGGGTGTCAGAGCTGGTTTCTTCCTTTGACCTTCGTTCTATGTTGCCTCCCGGCAACCCCTCCCTGGTACGGATGCTTGCGTGGCTGAAGAAATTCGACAATCGGCTAACTTGAGGTCTTCTGTCTGAATTTCCCTCAATCTTATATTCAGAATATGCTAACTATTCGGCGCGCGTGAAGTCAAGAGAAGCAATCGCGGCTGTCTTGATTGTCATCCCGTTCCTGTTCCTGTTCGACGTCCCTTTCTATAACGTCGTGAACCCAGAGTGGGCGGGGGTCCCCTTCTTCTGGTGGTATCAGATGATCTGGCTCGTCTTATGCGGGGTTCTGTTCTTCGTCGCAGCCAACCTGTTGGGGAGCAAGTCGTGACATGCTAGCCATCGAAGGCATCGTCGCGTTCTTGGCCCTGTTCGTGGTCTTCGTATTCCTCGGCTTCTGGGGAGGCAGATGGAGGCGGGGCGACATGAGCGACCTCGGGGAGTGGGCGCTGGCTGGGAGACGGCTAGGGACCGTCTTGGTCTGGTTCTTGGTGGGGGCAGACCTGTACACTGCCTACACTTTCATCTCTGTGCCATCTGGGGTATACGCAGGCATCTTCGGCGTCCCTGGGTCGGGAGCTTTCTACTTCTTCGCAGTCCCGTACGTCGCGCTTACCTTCGGGGTAGCCATCGTGGTGATGCCCAAGCTATGGAAGGTGTCCCACGAGAAAGGATACATCACCACTGCCGATTTCGTGAAGGGCACCTTCAACAGCAGGACGCTCGCCATGTTGGTGGCCATAGTCGGAATAATAGCCGAACTTCCGTACATCGCCCTACAGATTGTTGGGATGCAGGCGGTCTTGGCGGCGATGTTGAACGGGGTCGGGGACGTGACGACGATCTCAGAGGTCGCGCTGGTGCTAGCTTTCGTAGTCCTCGCCGCTTTCACTTACACCAGCGGTCTCAGGGGAGCGACGCTCACCGCTGTGATGAAGGACCTGCTCATCTTCCTCGGAGTTATCGCAGTTCTGGCTGTCATCGCGTCTTCTGGCGGGTTCGGGGGGGCGTTCTCAGCAGCTTCGAAGACGCTTTCTCCTTACAACACGGGAACTCAGCATACGATCGCAGTCCTGCCGACGCTGCCGGTCACTCTTACCAACGCATACTGGAGCACCTTCCTGATCAGCGCCCTGGCGCTCTATCTCTACCCGCACGCGGTGAACGGCGTCCTTAGCGCTCAGGATCCAGAGAAGGTCAGGAAAAGCACTTCCCTGCTGCCTTTCTATGGTCTGGGGCTGGGTGTCCTCGCGATGTTCGGGGTCCTCGTCTACGGCAGCAGCGCGGCGATGTCTTTCCTCCATGGTTATCCGTTGTCGGGCACTGGTGTCACACAGGGAGTGCTCGTCGTCCCTGCTTTGATACTGACCACGCTACCGAGCTGGTTCGCAGGGGTTGCCCTGCTTGGCGTCTTCATTGGTGGTCTTGTGCCCGCAGCCATCATGGCCATAGCCCAGGCCAACCTGCTCACTAGGAACATCGTGAAGGAGTTCAGGCCGAACATTACCCCTCAGGGGGAAACCACCCTTTCGAAATGGGCTTCCGTGGTGTTCAAGTTCATCGCGCTCGGGTTCGTCTTCGTAGTCGTGTCGACGTACGCCATCCAGCTGCAGCTCTTCGGCGGCATCATGATCGTCCAGACACTTCCCGCCGTATTCCTGGGGCTCTTCACCAGCAGGTTGAACAAGCATTCACTCATCACGGGGTTGCTCGTAGGCGAGGTAGTCGGCGTCTATCTGATGGAACTGAAGAACAACTTCTCAATCTGGCACTATTCGACCTATGCCCTCCCCTCGCCTTTCGGTATCCTCTACATCGGTCTGATAGCGCTGGCGGTCAACCTGGCGATCGTGGCAGTATGGAGCCTCGTCTTGCCGCCTAAGCGCGATGCCGCGTCCCACGCGTAGCCCTAAGTATTCCGTTCGTCTGACCCACAGAGTTTGAAAGCTGCAAGGTATCACAGTACGGGCGGACCAGACGTCCTTGTGGAGGACGATATTCCCGAGCCGAAGCCTGTGGAAGGGGAAGCCCTGGTCAGAGTTATCGCGTGCGGAGTAAACAGGATCGACGTCTGGGCCAGAGGCGGTAGATACAAGACGACGCTCCCCCACATTCTCGGCACGGACATCGCCGGCGAGGTCGTGTCGTTGGGTCCGGGCGCGGAAGGGCCCGAGAAGGGGACGAAGGTCTTGGTAAGACCGATCCTAAGCGACGGAACTTGCATCTACTGTCGTCGCGGCAGGCCGAACCTCTGCGTCAATAGAGGGTTCGTCGGGGTCGCGACCGACGGGGGGTACGCTGAACTGGTTAGAGTACCAGCCGCGAGCCTCCTGCCGCTCGATGGAGTCGACGCCGAGGTCGCCGCAGCCCTCCCGGTGAACTTCGCGACCGTATGGAACGCCCTCGTATCCAAGGCCTCGGTTGGGGAGCAGGACACGGTCCTTGTGTGGGGCGCCGCGGGAGGCCTTGGGCATGCCGCGGTCCAGGTGGCCAAGCACCGAGGGGCCAAAGTCATAGCAGCCGTAGGCGACGCAAGGAAGGGAGATTTTGTGAAGGCTCTCGGCGCAGACTACGTGGTGGACTCCCGTTCCCGTGACTTCGTGGAACAGGTCCGCTCTATCACTGAAGGGCTCGGCGCTTCGGTCGTCTTCGACCACGTAGGGGGTGACACTTGGACGGCGAGCATCGACTGCCTGGCAAGGGGAGGGAGGATGGTAGTGCTCGGCCTCACGTCGGGGCCGAAGTCAGAGGTCGACGTCCGCCGCGTGTACCAGGACGAATTGGAGATTCTGGGTGCCTATGGCCAGACCAGCGAAGACCTCAAAGCCGTGCTGCAGTTGGCAAAGACCGGCCGCCTGAGTCCATCGATCTTCAGGAAGCTGCCTCTCAGCTCGGCAAAGGAAGCGCACGAAATCATCGAGTCCCGCGAAGTGCAGGGGAAGATCCTGCTGTTGCCCTGAGCGCCTCCTCACTGCGCTTCGTTTATAGGCCCTAAGAGGCTGGCTGTACGATGATGTACACCACGACGGTGGTCGACGACGAAGCCTACGCCTTGAAGGTCATGAAGGGGATGGAAGAGGCATGGGAGAAGAAGGACGAGTCATATTTCATCAAGGTGCTCAAGGAAGAGCCGAGCCTGGTCCTGCGAGTGCACGCGGTGTGCATCCTCGCCGAAGTCGGAGGGCACAAGGCGGTCTCGACTCTCGCGGACGTGCTCCACAACGACCCTGACCCGCTAGTACGGCATGAGGCAGCCTTCTCTCTCGGGCAGATCGGGCTCGCCGAAGGCAACCGCGCGCTTGCAGACGCGGTCATAAACGACAAGGACCCCATCGTAAGACACGAGTCTGCCGCAGCGCTCGGCTCGGTCGGGAGCGCGGACTCCGAGCACGTGTTGACAGAGGCGCTGTCAGACTCTGACGAAATGGTAAGGAACTCGGCCAAGGCTTCGCTCTTCAACATCAGGTTCCTGAAGCAATACTCGGCTGGGTCGACCGCCCGGGACAGAGCCCCCCGTCCGTAGCTACCAACGCTTAAGAGCCGAAACAGTGGCCGGAACACCGTTTGAGGCTGAAGGGCAAGCGAGCCCTGGTGACCGGTTCTTCGCAGGGCATCGGCGCTGAGATAGCGAAGAGATTCTCAAGGGAAGGAGCCACTGTGGTGGTCAACCACCGCTCCGCAGGGTCGCACCGTGAGCCGGTCCTCGCTTCAATCAGAAGGTCGGGAGGAAGGGCGATCGTCGTGCACGCCGACGTATCCGACCCCGAGAGCGTGAAAGGGATGTTCCGCGAGATAGGGAGCGAGCTGGGCGGCCTTGACATACTCGTGAACGTCGCCGGACTCGCTGACAGGAAGATGTGGAACCTCCCCCTCGAGAAGACGACCCTCGACATGTGGCAGCGGGTCTTCAGCGTGGACACGTTCGGGACGTTCCTTTGCACGCAGGGTGCCGCCCGGCTGATGAAGCGCGGGTCTTCGGTGGTCAACGTCGCGTCCACTCCGGCCTTGGTGGGAGACACAGACGGGCTGGTCTACGCTTCGGCCAAGGGAGCCGTGATATCCATGACCAGGATGCTCGCCAAGATGCTCGCTCCGCGCATCCGGGTCAACTGCATGGCTTTTGGTTCGATGTCTACCACGTGGGTAGACTGGCTGGATGCGAAACAGGCCGAAGGTTACAGGTCGGCGATCCCGCTGGGGAGGTTCGGCAAACCCTCGGAGGCGGCGGCGCTCGCGGTGTTCCTCGCTTCTGACGAGTCGAGTTTCATGACCGGTCAGGTGGTGGCTCTGGACGGGGGAGAGGCTCCCCGCTAGCCTTCCGCTGCCTTGACCAATCCTCCCTTTTCCTCCAGCTTCGCAAGGGCATGGTCGACGTCGTCCGTACGGCTCACTATCCCCTTCTCCACCGCTTTGTTCCATAGGCCGAGATAGAGCTCCAGGCCCTCCTTCACCTGGGGGTCTCTGTTCGTCAGGTTCTTCTGTAGGTCCTCCAAGTAATCGCTTACGAGCCTCGGACGGCTCAAAGTATCGTCGCCTCCCCCCCGACGCCCGAGGGGTAGGCCTTGTAGCCGAGCTTCTCGATGGCCTTCTTGACGTTGTCTTGGTCCTGTTCCGACGTGTTGATGAAGACCGACGGTCCGGTCTGCATAGAGAAGTAAGCTCTGACCCCCTCGTTCCTCAGCTCCCTGACCCTGCGGATGATCCTGATCGTGTCTTCGGTCATGATGACCATCCCGCTTTCCCCGGTCATGGTGAGCGCGTGCAGCTCAAGAGTGTCCCTCTCGGCCAGCCTCCCGACCTCGTCAAGGTCGTTGCCGTGGATCGCTTTCTGCATGAGGTCGCACCTCTTCTGGGCCGACTCGACCCTCGCCGCGAAGAAGGGCGAGCTAAGGACCTCCTTGTGGGCGTCCTCGGTCTTCACCCGCGAAGCGAGGGGGACGATGACCATCCGGAGGTCGAGCTCCCTGGCGTCCGCGAACCTCTCTGCGTAGGTGGAGTCGTCGTCCTTGCCTGCGTAGAGGCGCGAGAACCCCCCCACCAGAGACCTAGAAGCAGACGCGGCGAACAGACGTGCGGTCTTCGAAAGCTGAGGCAGGTCTGGTTTGCTTCCGACGAGCACCCTGTGGCTGAGGAGGGTGAGCGCTGCACCAGCGGAGGAAGAGTACCCGATGCCCTTCGCCTTGCCGGACGGTATGTTCCTGCTGTCGATCCTGAAGTCGGTCACCCTGGCCGACGGGGACAGCCTTGAGACGACAGCCTGCAGCCTCGAGTTGGCCGAGTCGTTCGGCTTCCCTTCTATGAAGACCCCGCCTTTCCTGGAGTCGTCTATGGCCGCCTCTGTCTTCATCGACGTGGTGTTCACCGAGATACTGTCGTGGTATGGGAGCCTGAGCTTCCAATCCTTGAGCCCGTGGTACTTTACCAGCGCCTGCATGGTATACGCTACGGCTCTGTGCTGGACCAACGCTACTCCACCTCTATCTCCAGCGTGCCCGTCGTCTTAGGGTCCTTGAGGAGACGGACCATCTCTCTAGGGATGTCCCTGGCGGAGCGGTCCGCGCCGACCGCGAGGGTCCTTTCGCTCACGAAGTCGCTCTTCCTGAT
The DNA here is from genome assembly GCA_027320425.1 of Nitrososphaerota archaeon. Taxonomy (GTDB): domain Archaea; phylum Thermoproteota; class Nitrososphaeria; order Nitrososphaerales; family Gagatemarchaeaceae; genus UBA183. The sequence continues at coordinate 45,628 of DAHVLJ010000004.1, read as the reverse complement.
CACCATGTCGTGGGGGTGTGAAAGCTCGAGCCGAGGGTCTCCCCTCGCGTTGACGACAAACGTCTCTCCTCCCGCAGACAACCTGATGGTCACCCTCGAACCTGCTCTCCTTAGCCCCTCTTTCACCGATTCGTCCAGGCCCTGGCATCCTTTGGATGCCCCGACCCCGACTATGCAGTCCCCGTTTTCGGTGAGATACTCTTCGGTGGTCACTTCGATGGTGGTGGGATGGGCGGAGCGCACCATGGCGTGCCCCCTGAACGTGACCAAGTCCTTTGCCCAACGGGGGCGCAAAGCCTCCTCCTGGGCCATCTCAGTTCAGCCTCGGCTGGGAGCCGTTGCAGTGAGGGCATCTCTCTGCCTCCAGCGCGACCGGCGTCGAGCAGAAGATGCAGAACTTGTAGCCCTCGGGGGGCGCGATTGGGGCGGGGCCCTCGGAGAGGAAGAAGCTTACCCCCACCATTATCGCCCCGCCGACGACGAATGGTATGCCCCAGAAGTAGGCCAGGGGAACGGCGAAGAGGTAAAACACGGCGCCGATGAGGACGACAATAATCCCTCCGCCGAACAGCTGCGGACGCATACGTCCGGCTTCCCGATAACGCCTTTATAGTTTCGAAGAGGCGCGGGTCAGCGTCTCAATGACCACCGAGTATGAGGACCTGCTCTCCCAGATGGTGGGCGAAAAGAAGGCGAAGCTTGCCGAGCTCATGGGAAAGAAGGGGACCGAGAAGGCGGCCACTTCGCTCGCGAAGGACATAAGGTTCCTCGAAGTGGAGCTTCAGCGCTACCAGCAGGGGATGGCCCTGTTCAGGACGAAGTCCCTGCCGAAGGTTGGCCGGTGGGGCAAAGAAGAGACTGAAGAGAAGAAAGAAGAAGAAGCCTAGCGCTTGATTTGACCATCTTCCTGTCTGAAAGCGACGTCGCAGCGCTCCTCGACATGGACGAGGTCATCCGTGCGGTGGAGGAAGCCTTCAGACAAGAAGGGATGGGCGGGGCCGTGAACCACATGCGTACCAGGACGAGGAGCGCCTCATCGGTGTTGAACGTCATGCATGCGACCTCGCCGTATCTCTCCAGAGGAGGACTGAAGGCCTACATGTCGTCGAGGTCCGGCACAAAATTCCTCGTGGTGCTGTTCGACGAGGCTGACTCAGCCCCTCTCGCCGTGATGGGCGCTGACATGCTCGGGAGGTACAGGACGGGGGCCGCGTCGGGAGTCGCGACCAAGCACCTCTACAGGAAGTCGACCGGCAGCGTGGCGATCTGCGGGACGGGGAGGCAGGCGCTCACCCAGGCCCTCGCCCTCGACTCGGTCATGGACGTCCAGGGGTTCCGGGTCTGGAGCCCTAACAGAGACCACAGGAGAGCCTTCACGAAGTCGCTGGAGGACAGGGGGCTCCAAGCGACCGCGGCGGACTCCCCTTGGGAAGCCTCGAAGGGGGCCGACGTCGTCAGCACGGTCACGTCATCAAAGGCTCCCTTCCTGGACGAGAAGATGCTCGACTCCGTCGCGCACGTCAACCTTTGCGGGGGGAACGTCCCGGAGCACGCCGAGATCACCGCGGGCGGCGTGGGGTGCTTCGACGCCATCGTGGTGGACGACCTCGCTCAGGCGAAGGCCGAATACGGAGACCTGATTCAGGCCGCAAGGGCGGGCTCCTTCAGCTGGGATTCCGCCGTGGAGCTCGGATCCGTGGTAGCTGGGAGCAAAGAGCAGACGGGAAAGACGCTTTTCAAATCAGGAGGAGCCGCGCTGGAGGACGTCGCCGTAGCGAACCTGGTTTACGAAAAGGCCAGGTCGCACGGGCATTACGTGGATTTCAGTTTCTTCTGACCTACATCGGAGGCATGCCGCCCATGCCACCCATCCCTCCTGGAGGGCCTGGGGGTGCCCTCATCTTGCTGGCGGCGATGACGTCGTCGATCCTCAGGATCATGGACGCCGCTTCGGTGGCTGCGCGAAGGATCTGGAGCTTGACCGCCAACGGCTCCCATACAGACTTCGCATACATGTCTGCTACCTTGCCGCTCATCGCGTCTACTCCGTACCACACTCCCTCTTTTCCGTGCCTCGCTCTGAGGTCAACCTGGGTGTCGATCGGGTCCATCCCCGCGTTCTCAGCTAGCGTCATGGGGATGCTCTCCATGGCGTCTGCGAACTTCAGGGCAGCGAGCTGCTCTCTCCCTGAGAGCTTCTGCGCCCAGTTGCGGAGCTGGAACGATACCTCCTCTTCAGGCGCGCCTCCTCCTCCCACCACTGCAGGGAGTTCCACCACGTCCTTCGTGACCATGATCGCATCATGGAGCGCCCTCTCGGCTTCGTCTACGACTCTCTGTGTCCCGCCCCTTACGAGGATGCTGACCGCCTTCGGGTTCTTCGCGCCTTCGACGAAGACCCATTTGTCGTCTTCGAGCTTCCTCTCCTCCACCAGCTTGGCATAACCGAGGTCCTTGCTGTTGAGGTCGTCCAGATTGGTGACTATCCTCGCACCCGTGGCCTTCGCGAGCTTGGTCACGTCGCTCTCCTTGACCCGGCGCACGGTGAGCACTCCGGCCTTCGCGAGGAAGTGCTGGGCGAGGTCGTCGATCCCCTTCTGGCAGATCACGACGTTGGCGCCAGCGTCGCTGATCTTGTCGACCATCCCCTTCAAGATGCTCGTCTCTTCGTCCATGAACTGCTGCATCTGCTGTGGGTCGTTGATCCTTATCTCGGCCGAAAACTCGGTCTTCTCGATCTCGAGGGCGGAGTTCACCAGGGCTATCTTCGCCTCGTCGATCCTTCGCGGCATCCCCGAGTGGACCACCTCTTTGTCGAGCACGATCCCCTTTATGATCTGGGTGTCGGTGATCGAGCCTCCGGGCTTCTTCTCGACCTTTATGTTGTCGATGTCTACCTTGTACCCCGTATCGCGCTTTTCTGCGACCTGCAAGACCGCGTCGACTACGACCCCGGCCAAGTGGGGGGCGTCCTCGTTGACCAGCTTTGTCAGCATGCTCGTGTTGGCGACCTTCAGGAGGTCCGCCCTGCTCTCAGGGTTGACCTTCACTGCGATCTCCTCAAGGATCTGCTGGGCCTTCTCCTGGGCCCTGGAGTACCCGTCTACGACCACGACCGGATGGACGTCCTTGTTGATCAGATCCTCGGCCTTCTCAAGCAGGGCGCCTGCGACCACCACCGCAGAGGTGGTCCCGTCTCCGACTTCGTTGTCGGTGGCCTTGCTTATCTCTACCATCATCTTCGCCGCCGGGTGCTGGACGTCGAGCTCCTTGAGCATGGTCGCCCCGTCGTTGGTGATAGTGACGTCTCCCATAGAGTCGACGAGCATCTTGTCCATGCCTCGTGGACCGAGCGAGGTCCTTACGACTTCAGCGATGAGCTTCGCGGCGGAAATGTTGTTCCTCTGAGCCTCTCTCCCTCTGGACTCCCCGGAACCCTCTTTCAGAATGATTACTGGCTGTCCGTTTGCAGACATTGCAAAAAACGGTATACAACCGTTGGGCTATAAGTGTTGCCGTGCCATGAGACACTTCAGCGCGCCGGCGCTCCAAGCAAATCTTAAGTGGGCTACATTTCGGTAGCCCGCCTAACCGACTTGTCGTCAACCCCCTCTATCGCGAAGAGGCTAGCCGCTGAGGCCATAGGAACCTTCGTGTTCGTCCTCGTCGGGGCCGGTTCAGCCATCGGGACAGAGAGCCTGGCGGGCCCCAACTCCGGCGCGGCGCTCCTGATCGCCGCTCTTGGGAACGGGATCGGCCTTGCGGTGGCCGTGAGCGCGACGATGAGCATCTCTGGCGGTGTGCTCAATCCTGCCGTCGCCCTCGGGCTGTTGGTTGGCAACAAGCTGAAGGCGAAGGACGTGATCCCGTACATCGTGGCAGAGCTCGTCGGAGCCGCCGCTGCAGGTTTCGCGCTAGTCCTGTCGTTCCCTTCTGTGCTGGGCGACCCGGTGAACTGGGGGTCTCCCTCACTTAACGGGATCATCAGCTCGGGCCAGGGGATCGCGATCGAGGCGATGCTCACCTTCTTCCTCGTCATCGCTGTGTACGGGACCGCCGTCGATCCAAGGGCCCCGAAGATCGGGGGTCTGGGGATCGGCCTAGCCGTGGTGGCGGACGTGCTTGTAGCGGGCAACCTTACCGGGGCAGCGATGAATCCGGCGAGGGCGTTCGGGCCCATGCTCGCGGCAGGGTTCTACCCCGCATACTGGTATGTCTACCTGATAGGTCCGGTGGTCGGCGCCATAATCGCGGGCCTAGTCTACCGCTACCTGATAGAGCAGCCCGCGTAAAGGAGAGGCGCGGATAAATAACTCCTGGCGAGGGTGTGTCGTCTTTGAAAGCCGCGTCTACCAGGCTGAGCAGGGAGCAGGCGAAGGAGGTCCTCGTTAAACTCGAGTCTGCGATCGGTTCATCCAGCGGACGCTCCGCCAGGGACGCGACGGTGAAACTCCTCAACTCGGTGGTGCCTTCTTATTCTTGGGTCGGGATCTATGCCGTGGAGGGGTCAGACCTCGTCCTCGACTCATGGTCTGGACCCGCGGCGACCGAGCACACAAGGATACCCCTGGGGAAGGGCGTTTGCGGCTTCGCTGCCAAGGCGGGCAAGACGGAGATAGTCTCTGATGTCAGCAAGGACCCCCGATACCTACAATGCTTCCTTTCGACGAAGTCAGAGATCGTAGTTCCCATCTCCAGAGGAGGCAAGGTCGTGGGCGAGATCGACATCGACAGCGAGCAGCTGGACGCTTTCTCATCACTGGACAGGGAGTTCCTCGAGGCGGTAGCCCGGAAGACGGGCTCAGTCTGGGACTGAAGTCAGAGAGAAGAAGCCTGTCTGGGACGATGCCTCCTCTAGGCGGCCCGTCTTCTGATTATAACATAGGTTATAAGAATTATATACGCCTCCCCTAGCCGTTCCCTACTGAATGAAGCTCGAAATCAAGGACCTCCACGCTTCAGTCGACGGAAAGGCGATTCTGAAGGGTGTCAACCTGTCGATCGGCCAGGGAGAGACACATGCCCTGATGGGGCCAAACGGCTCAGGGAAGAGCACCCTCGCATACACCCTGATGGGGCACCCAAAATACCAGGTCACCTCGGGCCAGGTCCTGATAGACGGGGAGAGCATCGTCGGGCTCACGCCAGACAAGCGAGTCAAGAAGGGGCTGTTCCTCGCGTTCCAGTATCCTGTCAGCGTCCAGGGAGTGAGCATGTTTTCATTTCTGAGGGCCGCTTACAACAACTCGAGGCCAGCAGGGTCTGAGGCTCCCACGATCTTCGAGTTCAAGGAGGTCGTGGCGGAGAAGCTCAAGATGCTCAGCATGGACGACTCGTTCCTAAACAGGTACCTTAACGAGGGCTTCTCAGGCGGAGAGAAGAAGCGAGCCGAGATCCTTCAGATGGCTCTGATGCAGCCGAAGTTCGCCGTCCTAGACGAGACCGACTCTGGACTGGACATCGATGCCCTGCGCATAGTCGCGGAAGGCATCAACAAGGTGTCGGGGCCGCAGACCGGTTCGCTGCTAATCACGCACTACCAAAGGATCCTGAAGTACGTGAAGCCCCAGTTCGTCCATGTCATGTATCAGGGGAGGATAATCGAGTCTGGAGGGGAGGACCTCTCGAGGCTCTTAGAGGAGAAAGGGTACACTTGGATTACGGGATATCAGGAAGAAGACCAGGCTGCAGCCCCATCCCCTCAGTGATGACAAGGGCCCCTTCGCATGTCCGGCGCCCGCCCTTGGCTGCCGTTGACCCAGCGGCTATGCGGAGTCCCTTCCAGTTGAGATGCGAATATAACATATGTTTTATAGGGAGGGTAGGCAAGGGACGTCCAAGGGGCCCGGGAGTAAAGTGCGAAGCCTAGGAGCGGAGTCGTGCGTTGCCTCGACCCTTTCAAAAGTGAAACTCATTGGCCAAGACTGACATCATAACCGACGACTACAAGGAGAAGTACGGGTTCAGTGACCCGGTCGAGTCCTACGCCGTGCAGGGGACCAAAGGGCTCAGCGAGAGGGTCGTCCAGGAGATAGTCAGGATCCACGACGAACCGGCATGGATGGAGCAGATCAGGATGAAGGCGCTGAAGAACTTCCTCGACAGGAAGGCGCCCACCTGGGCTCCTGAGCTGGGAGAGATAGACTACCAGAGCTTCTATTACTACGCCAACCCCACAAAGAAGGCAGCAGAGTCTTGGGACCAGCTCCCTGAATACATCAAGAGGACCTACGATAAGCTCGGGATCACCGAGGCAGAGAAGAAGTTCCTGGCCGGGGTAGGCGCAATCTATGAAAGCGAAGCGGTCTACCACAGCATCCAGGGCGAACTGCAGAAGCAGGGGGTCGTCTTCAGCGACACCGTCTCCGCCCTCAAGGAGTATCCCGAACTGATGAAGAAATACTTCGGGACCGTCGTCCCGTATCAGGATAATTTCATCGCCGCCCTCCAGACGGCGGTATGGAGCGCAGGCTCCTTCGTCTACGTCCCAGAAGGGGTGAAGGTCACGATGCCTCTGCAGGCGTACTTCAGGATCAACGAGAGGAACATGGGGCAGTTCGAGAGGACCCTCATCGTCGCCGAGCCCTACAGCGAGGTCGGGTACATAGAAGGGTGCAGCGCTCCCGTCTACTCCTCCCAGTCCCTCCACTCGGCCATAGTGGAGATAGTCGCAAAGAAAGCGTCCCTTGTGAAATACACCACCCTCCAGAACTGGTCCAGAGACGTCCTCAACCTTGTTACCAAGCGCGCGCATGCGTACGAGGAGGCGACCGTCTCCTGGGTGGACTTCAACGGCGGCTCAAGGCTGACAAGGAAGTACCCGTCGATCTATCTGCTCGGTCCGAGGGCGAAGGCTGACATAATCTCGGTGGCATATGCAGGGCCGGGTCAGGTCCAGGACACGGGAGGGAAGGCGATCCACCTCGCGAAGGACACCACCTCGAAGATCATCTCTAGGTCTGTGTCGAAGGGAGGCGGGCATACCGCATATCGCGGCCTGCTGCACATAGCGAAGGGCGCCAAGAACGTGAAATCCACGGTCAGGTGCGATGCCCTCCTCGTCGACCAGCAGAGCACCACTGCGACGTACCCCTACATGGAGATCCAGGAAGACGACGCCACGGTGACGCACGAAGCGAGCGTGGGCAAGGTAGGCGAAGAGCAGCTGTTCTACCTGATGGCGAGGGGCATCTCCGAGGGTGACGCCCTCAGCATGGTAGTCAACGGGTTCATGGAGCCGTTCGCAAAGGAACTCCCCATGACCTACGCGGTGGAGTTCAACCGATTGATGTCCCTAGAAATGACGAACGCTGTCGGTTAGGTCCGACGAGAAGGTGGGGCATGTCTCAGGCCGCCGTTTCGTTCGGGGAGGAGCTCGTCAGATCGCTGTCGAAGTCGTTAGACGAGCCCGACTGGCTCACCGCATCCCGCCTCGAGGCTTTCAGGTCGTTCTCTCAGCTCCCGCCTGAGCTCAACCCGCTGTACACCAAGTACGTCAGCACCTTCGGGTTTCAGGTCGACCAGTTCAAGATGACCACAGGCAAGTCCGAGGTCGACTTCCGCACTTTCTTCGGCGACTTCCTGACTGGTAAGGAGAGCAACATCGTCCTCCAGGGGAACGAGACCCAGGTCCACGCCGAGCTGTCCGACAGTCTCGCCTCTCAGGGGGTCAATCTCATGCCTTTCCACGAGGCGCTGAAGGCCGAGGAGTCCAAGGTGAGGTCGCTGATGGAACGCAGGAACGTGAAGTCGTCCGGAGACCGTTACGGGGCTTTCGTCAACGCCTTCTTCAACGGGGGCTTGTTCATCCGCGTCCCCCGCGGGGTGAAGCTAGAAGAGCCGCTCCGGAGGATGCTCCTTCTCGACTCTCCCAAGACCCCGGTGGTGGAGCAGCTGTTCGTCATCGCCGAAGAGGAGTCGAAGCTCGTCTTCCTTGAGGAGCTGTACTCGAAGGGGCCGTCTGTCCCCTCCCTGGCAGCATCCAACGTCGAGCTGGTGGCGAGGGCGGGATCCCACGTGGACTTCTCCACGATCCAGCTTCTGGGCGAGCAGGCGACCCATATCTCCAACCGGGCCGTAGACATATCCAACGACGCCAGGGCGACGGTGAGCTCCCTCTCCCTCGGCTCGGCCGTCTCACGCTCGAGGATGAACTTCCTTCTCAACGGCAGAGGGTCCCAGGCGGAGGGGTTCGAGATCTTCTTCACCGACGCCAGGCAGAGGTTCGACTTCGAGACGAACCTGGTCCACAACTCTCCGGACTCCACGGGTTCGACCCACGCGCGCGGCGTCCTCAAGGGAGAGTCACAGACGATATTCAAGGGGATGATCAAGATCGTCAACGCCGCCAAGAACTCCAGGTCATACCTCGCGCACCACGCCATGCTCCTCGAGAGGACAGCGAAGTCCGACGGGGTCCCAAGCTTGGAGATCGACAACAACGAAGTACGCGCCACGCACTCAGCGTCCGTCGCCCAGATAGACGAGGAGCAGCTGTTCTACCTGATGGCGAGAGGGCTCTCGCCCGACGAGTCGAAGAGGATGGTGGTCCTGGGCTTCTTCGAGCCTGTCCTCTCACGGGTCCCCATAGAAAAGACTCGCGAAGGCGCGCGCTTCATGATCGAAGGCAAGTGGCAGGGAGAGAAGAGGCGCCTGGCGGACAGGGAGACCCTCCTCGCGCAGACCGGCGAGCTCACTCCCGAGGTCAAAGAGACGGAGGACATCTTTGAGCGCCACTACAAGTACCGATAGGTGGTCTTCGTCGACAGAGTGGGTCTCCGCCATGAAGGCCTCTGAGCTCGAGGAAGGGCACATCTCGACCGTCGACTTGAACGGGAACCACCTCCTCCTGTCGAGGATTGGGGGAGAGGTATACGCGGTCAGCGGGACGTGCACGCACGAAGAGACCGACCTGGGGCTCGGGGTCGTGCTAGAAGACAGGGTGGTCTGTCCGCTCCACCTTTCGCAGTTCGAGCTCAAGACCGGGGTGGCCGTCAACCCTCCGGCGACCGTCCCCCTGAAGAGCTTCAAGGCAAAGGAGATTGGGGACACGATTTTTATCGAGGTATAGGGGGTTCAGTCGAGCTTGCTAAAGACCGAGGCCGTCGACGTGGAAAGGATCCGCCGGGACTTCCCCATCCTGAAGCGGACGGTCCACGGAAAGAGGCTCGTCTACCTTGACAATGCGGCGACGACCCAGAAGCCCCAGGCCGTGATAGACTCGCTCGTCGACTACTATTCGCGGTACAACTCGAACGTCCATCGGTCCGTCCACACCCTCGGCGAAGAGGCCACGGCGGCGTACGAGGGCGCGAGAGGGAAGGTCACGAGGTTCGTAGGCGCCAGGGCGAACGAGACGGTCTTCGTAAGGGGGACGACGGAGGCGACGAACCTCGTGAGGTTCGCGTGGGGTGAGAAACAGGTCAAGAAGGGTGACCTGCTCCTCGCCACCAGGATGGAACACCACAGCAACATCGTCCCGTGGCAGCTCCTTGCCAAGAGCAAGGGGGCGACCCTGAAGTTCGTCGGGATCACCCCTGACGGCAACCTCGACATGGAGGAGCTGGACCGCCTCCTTGGGGAATCTCCGAAGCTCCTTGCCTTCACCCACTGCTCGAACGTGCTGGGGACGATCAACGACGTGGCGAACGTGAGCAGGAAAGCGCACAAAGCAGGGGCGACGACGGTCGTCGACGGGGCCCAGTCGGTCCCTCACTTCCCGGTGGACCTTTCGGCTCTTGACGTGGACTTCTACGCCTTCTCGGGGCACAAGATGCTGGGTCCTACGGGGATAGGCGCGCTGATCGGTAGGAAGGCGCTCCTTGAAGACATGGACCCGTACGAAGGAGGCGGGGAGATGATACGTGAAGTGTTCGATGACCACTCCACGTGGAACGACGTCCCTTACAAGTTCGAGGCGGGGACGGTGAACATAGCCGACGCCATCGGGCTGGGAGCGGCGGTCGACTATCTGACGTCAATCGGGATGGACAAGGTGAGAGAACACGAAATCCGCCTCCTTGATTACGCGCGAGAGACGCTCTCCAAGGTGAAGGGGCTCCATGTATACGGCCCCGAGGACTCGAAGGAAAGGAGCGGGCTGATCGCGTTCAACTACGCCGACGTTCACCCCCACGACCTGGCGACCATACTCGACGAAGAGGGGATCGCAATACGCTCGGGGCATCACTGCGCTCAGCCCCTGATGCGCTGCCTCAACGTCTCCGCTACGAGCAGGGCCAGCTTCCATGTCTACAACTCTTATGACGACATCGACGCCCTAAAGCAGGGGATCATGAAGGCGGGGGCCATATTCAAAGTATGAGCAGCGCAGACATCTACAGGGAGCTGATACTGGACTACTACAGAAACCCACGGAACTTCGGAAAGCTGGAAAAGTTCGACATCTCCGCCCATGACACGAACCCGCTTTGCGGAGACGAGATCGAGATGCAGATCCGGGTCGGAGAGAACAGCAAGATCGAAGAGATAAAGTTCAGCGGGAGGGGGTGTGCCATAAGCCAGGCTTCAGCTTCCATGCTCACCGAACTCGCGAAGGGGAAGCCTCTGGAGTGGGTCAAGCTCGTGGCAAAGGAAGACGTCTTCAAGATGCTCGGCGACCCCGAGCTAGGGCCGTCGAGGGTCAAATGCGCCCTTCTCGGCATGAAGGTCCTGAAGACCGGGGTCTATGGATATCTCGGGGCGCACTACGAAGACCCAGAACCGGGAACCTAGGTCAGCCGGGCGGCAGGTGTATCTGGGGCAGGACCCCGAAGGTAACGAGCAGATAGTAAACTGGGACGATCACCACGGGAGCCAGGAGCGCGAGCCAGAGCACGAGCTTCAGGACGCCCTGCGCTTCGGATTGCAGCTGAGGGACGTTCCTGGGGACGTGCGTCTTCAACCATGCAGCCGGGTTCGACACTTTCATCTCTGGCCTCCTCCAATCGGCCCGAGTGAGATATAATCGTATCAGAGGCTCTCTACGTCTGCGTCTGCGGGGCCCGATACTCCTTCGACGCTTCTTCCGCCAGATGCGGAGGCTTCCCCGACATGACGTGCCGCTTCAGCAGCTGCACCCCTAGCGCGGGGTCGACCCCCTTCGGGCACACGTAGGAGCAGCTCCCTGCGAAATGGCACCTCCATATCCCATGCTCGGAGTCGAGAGACTCGATGCGCTCGGCCCCTCCCTGGTCTCTGACGTCTGCGGTGTATCTGTATGCCTGCGCAAGCGCCTGTGGCCCGGGGAACTTCGAGTCAGTCGCCACCGTAGGGCACGCAGAGGTGCATAGCCCGCACTTTATGCAGTAGGTGAACTGGAGGACCTTCGACAGCTCGTCAGGCTTAATCAGATACTCCTTCGTAGGGTTGTCCTGCTCTCGGGCGTCGGACCTCACAAGCCGGGGGGTGACCTGGGCGTGCTTCTGGAAGAACGACCCCAGGTCGGTAACGAGGTCCTTGATTATCGCGTAGTTGTCCATGGGCTGGGCCACCACGCTGTCTCCTCCCAGCTCGTCCACCTGGGTGTAGCAGGCGAGCCGCGGCCTCCCGTTGATCTTCATCCCGCACGAGCCGCACGACGCCTGTCTGCATGAGAACCTGACCCCGATGGAGTGGTCCATGTAGTCTCGGGCGAAGAGCAGCGCCTCGAGGACCGTCATCCCTTGCCGTCTGGGGACGGTGTACTCGACCATCCGGGGCTTCGGGTCCCGGGACGGGTCGAACCGCTGTATCGCCAGCCTGAGGTCGGTCAACCTGACACGCCCCCGAAGATGGCCAGTATTACTGTTCTAGTGCCGTATGCGACCGTCGCGACGATCGCGACGAGCGTACCGATGTCCGTCCACCTCGACCACGGGGCCGTCTGCTTCCACTCGTGGAGGATTATCCTGAGCCCGTTGAACCCATGCACCAGCACCACCACGAGGAGCGCCTCGAGGAAGATGGCGTAGAACCAGCTCCTGTAGATGGAGAGTATCGTGGAGAAAGAGATCGCGGTCGAGTAGGGCGTGATTATCCCCTGCATCAGAAGATGCACGGCCACAAGCGCAACCGCCAGCACCGCCGTGGTGTATTGTATCAGCATCAGCCGGGACTCTCTCATATCGTCCCTCCAAAGAGTATCAGGTACGTCCAGACCATCGCGACGAGCGCCAGGGCTATCGCGAGGCCGATGGCCGCCTTCTGCACAGCCCCCAGGGACTTCGCCTTGTACGGGTATTCGATGGCGCCGGGCTTCCCGAGAACCAGCCCCAGCTCTGAAACGATCAGTCTGATGCCGTTGGTTCCGTGGAACACCAGTATGAGGACCACGAGGACGAGTATCAGGTGACCGAAGGAGTTCTCCACCAGATTGGACATGAACGCCCAGGTGGACGAGCTCGGGCCCGTCCCGGTCGGTCCGCCGACGAAGAAGCTCGTATCGCCCAGGTGGCCTACCACGTACGCGAGAATCCCTAGCCCGGTCACGCGCTGGAAGACGTAGGCCCACCGTTCGAGGTTGTAGTGGTATGGGTTCAGCCATCCCGACAGCCCGCGCCTGTTCTTCGCCTTCTCCTCTCCGACGCTCACTTCTACTACACGACCCACTCGGTTCCCGTCAGTAGTGCCTCTCCGCCGGCTGGTATTTTGTTATCGTGACCGCAGAGTAGTCGAGCCTGGGACCGTCCGGGCCCGGGAACGCGAGGGTGTGCTTGAGCCAGTTCTTGTCGTCCCTCTCAGGGAAGTCCCTCCTGGCGTGGGCTCCACGGGATTCTGTCCGTGCGAGCGCCCCAGCTATCACCACCTCTGCAACGGTGAGCATGCTCTCCACTTCCAGGACATCGCTGAGGTTGGTGTTGTACACACGGCTCTTGTCTTCGCAGTGCAGGAAGTCCTTGGCCTTGAGCTCCCGGATCTTTCTCAGCGCGTTCCCCAGGCCTTCCCCCGTCCTGTATACGAAGACGTTCTTGTCCATCTCTTTCTGGATCGTATCCCTGACCTCGTAGGGGTTCGTCCCCCCCTTTCCGTGGAATATGCCGTCGAAGATCCTCTTCTCCTCCAGCTGCGCCGACTCCCCCGTCGGCGAAGGCTTTGACTTGCCTTCCGCGTACTTCGCCGCTTCAGCCCCGGTTATCTTCCCCCACACCAGGCACTCGGCTGTGGAGTTGGCGCCTAGCCTGTTGGACCCGTTGATGCTCACGCAGGCCGCCTCCCCTGCCGCCCAGAGCCCCTTCAGCTTCGTCGCGCCGTCGATGTTCGTGTCGATCCCCCCCATGACGTAGTGGCAGACAGGTTTGACGGGAAGAGGCTTCTCAACCGGGTCTATCCCTCGGAACTTTATCGCGATCTCTCTGATCTGGGTGAGACGGGCCTTGATCTTCTCCGCTCCTATGGGGGAGAAGTCCAGGTGAATGTAGTCGAGGCCTGTCGCTTCGTCCTTGAACCCTCTCCCTTCTTCGATCTCGGTCATCATGGCCCTTGACACGACGTCTCTGGAGGCAAGGTCGAGCTTGTTTGGGGCGTATCTCTTCATGAACCGCTCCCCCTGGTTGTTGACCAGGACGCCCCCCTCCCCCCTCACCGCCTCGGTGATGAGGATCCCGGACGGAATCAGCCCCGACGGATGGAACTGGATGAACTCCATGTCCTTCAGAGGGATCCCCGCTCGGTAAGCCGTGGCCATTCCGTCGGGGGTGGAGCTGTATCCGTATGTCGCGAAGCTGTAGAGCCTCCCCGACCCTCCTGTCGCAAGTATCCCTGCCTTTCCAAGGATCTGGGCGAACCCCCCTGTCTTCATCTCGATGGCGGTGAAGCCCCTGAACTCCCCTCCTTCGGCGATGATTGAAGTAACGAACCATTCCTGGTAGAAATGAATGTTGTCGTACTTGGTGGCCGTGTCGTAGAGGGTCTGCATCTCGAAGAACCCTACCTTGTCTTCAGCATAGGTCGCGCGCGGATAGCTGTACCCTCCGAACCACCTCTGGGCTATCCTCCCGTCCTCCTTCCGGCTCCAAGGGAGCCCCCAGTGATCTAGTTGGTAGATCTCTCCCGGCATCGCCTTCACGAACCTCTCAACCGCGTCCTGGTCGGCGAGGTAATCCGACCCCTTTACGGTGTCGAACTCATGCGACTCGAGCGAGTCCCCGAGTTCTGGGTAGAGGACCGCCGCTGTCCCTCCTTCTGCGCTCACTGAGTGCGACCTCATGGCCTGGACCTTGGTGACGACGGCGATGTCTGACTTCCCTCCGCTCGCTCTCGCCGCCTCGATGGCAGCCCTCAGTCCCGCTAGTCCCGACCCGACTATCACGACGTCGTGTTTGAGGGTCTCGACCATGCTTCCCCACTAGACGTGCCCAGAAGTGTTTTCTTAGGCCTTTCCCTGTCTGGGGGTAAGGACATGGAAACGGCCGATAACGCGAGCAAACAGACGTTTTCGCAAGAAATTTGGCTCGTTTCATTAAGGACACGTTTATAACCGCATCAGCAATCGGCCCGCATTACGAGAGGGATAAAGTGCCTCATTACGGTTACAGTTTCGAGGGGTTCGACCCGTCGGTACATGTCCGGGCTAGCGCGAGGGAGGTCAACGTCTCCCCGAAAGCAGCTCGTGAAGTAGCGGTCACGATAAAGGGACTGACTCTTACGAAGGCGATCGACCTACTGGAGCTCGTAGAAGACAAGAAGATGTCGATCGCATTCAGGCGCCACAAGCTCAAGGTCGGCCACAGGAGCGAGCTGCAAGGGTTCCCGACCGGTTCATACCCTGTGAAGGCGGCGAAGGCTTACCTCGAAGTCCTGAGGAACCTCCAGGGAAACACCGAGTTCAAGGGGCTCGACCCTGACAGGGTGAAGATCATCCATGCCGCCGGCTACGCGGGGAGGACGCTCAAGGACTACACCCCAAGAGCGTTCGGCAGAAGCTCTCCCAACTTCCATCAGCTGGTCCATCTCGAAGTCGTGGGCAAGGAAGTATAGCGTTGTCAGCCCAGCAGCGTCGGACAACAGTGAAATCGATTCTCATCACGAGCAAGTCGTACGCTGACCTGGACGAGTTCTTCGAGAAGGAACTCAGAGACGCGGGGTACGGGGGGCTAGAGATACAAAAGTCGCCCGTGGGGATAACCCTGAAGGTCTACGTCGCCCGACCTGGACTTGCCATCGGCCGCAGGGGGACAGGGATCAAGGACCTCACTGACAAGGTCGGCGCCCGTTTCAATCTTACAAACCCTCAGATCGCCGTAACAGAAGTAGAGAACCCAGAGCTTAACGCGAGGATAATGGCTGCGCGCATAGGTCAGATAGTGACCAGGGGGACGGCCTTCCGAAGGGCGGCCCAGTGGTCCGTCAACAACGTGATGAACGCGGGGGCTGCTGGGGTAGAGATTTCGGTCGCAGGAAAGCTGAGGAGCGACAGGTCGCATGGCGAGAAGTACAGGGCCGGGATCGTCCCCAAGAGCGGCGACACGGCGGAACGGTCAGTCAGCCAGGCCACGACTGACGTCCTGACGAAGATGGGCCTCTATGGGATAAAGGTGAAGATAGCGCTGAGAGACGCCCTTCCACCGGACTTCGTGATGAAGGAGGACGTCAAGCAGGAAACAGAGGAGAGAAAAGAAGATGCCACAGCTGAAGCCGAAGGAGCTCAGGGAACAGGACGCTGACAAGCTCAGGCAGATGCTCTTCGACCTCAGGTCGGAGCTCTCCAAGCTTGCCGGCGGCGCCCAGAGGGGGATCGTGAAGAAGGACGTGGGCAACATACACAGGATAAGGAAGGACATCGCCAGGGTGATTACCGTGATGCACGAGAAGGGGGTCAAGGAATGAACGTCATAGGCGAGCGCGTCAAGATTCTGAGCGCGAAGGATCCCACCTTGACAGGGAAGACCGGGATCGTGGTCTTGGAGTCGGCCAACACCCTCGTGCTTCAGTCGCTCGGCAGGAACGTCCGTGTTGCGAAGTCGGGGGCAGCGTTCATGCTTGTCGGTTCGGGAAAGATAGTGACGGGGCTGGACATCATGGGTAGGCTCCAGGACAGGCTCGGGAGGAAGTCCGCATGAGCTCAGCAGGCCTCGACATCGCGGCCCCCAAGAAGAAATGCCAGGACGACAGGTGCCCGTTCCACGGGAGCATCAAGGTAAGGGGGAGGCTCCTTACGGGGAAGGCTGTCTCGACTGCGGGAAAGAGCTTCGTGGTTGTCGAAATGGAATACCTGCACATGGTCCCGAAGTTCAACAGGGGGGAGAGGAGGCGCAGCAGGGTCAGCGCCCATGTCCCGCCGTGCATCGCGGTGAAGGACGGCGCGTCGGTCACCATCGGCGAGTGCAGGCCGCTTTCGAAGACCATCTCTTTCGTCGTCGTTGAGGCCGGGAGAGGCGCATAATGTCAACCAAATCGCGTGCAGTCTCTGCGAAGGGCGTAGAGGAGTTCAAGAACTACATCACCAGGTCGATTCCGCTTTACGCTGTCATCACGTGCGCCGACAACACGGGAGCCAAGACCCTGAGGGTCGTCCAGGTCACGAAGGCGAAAGGGAGGCACAGCAGGATACCCGCCGCCTCAGTCGGGGACTCGATCGTCTGTGTCGTAAAGAAGGGACCCCCGGAACTTAAGAAGACTGTTTTCGGCGCGGTGATAGTGAGGCAGAAGTACCCTGTCAGGAGGGTGAGCGGGCAGAGGATTGTTTTCGAGGACAACGCCGCGGTGATAATCACCCCCGAAGGCGACCTGAAAGGGACGGACATCAAAGGCCCGGTCGCTAGCGAGGCCGCTGAAAAATGGCCCAGGATCGCCAACTTGGCGTCGATAATAGTATAGGTGGTATGATGAAGTTCGGTTCTCGGCTGTCTGAAGAGCTAAGGGAAAGGCACCACAAGCGGAGCCTGCGTCCGCGCGTGGGGGACTCTGTCAGGATCGTCCGTGGTGAGTTCAAGGATATCGAAGGCAAAGTCACCAAGGTGGACCAGTCACTGGGGGTCGTGAACGTAGAGGGGGTCACGAGAGAGAAGCTCAAGGGAGGGACCGCGTCGGTACCGATAAGCTCCTCGAACCTTGTGATCACATCGTTGATCCTCGATGACAAGATCAGGAAGAGCAAGCTGGAGGGGCCGGCGTAGATGGGGAAGAAGGGCGGAAGGAACAAGATGAAGCGGCTTGCGGCGCCGCGCAGCTGGGATATCTCCAGAAAGTCCGACAGGTTCGTGTTCAAGCCGATGCCCGGTCCTCATCAGACGGCCTCGTCGTACCCTCTCGGGGTCGTGGTAAGGGACCTTTTGTCGATGGCCAACCTCTCGAAGGAGCTGAAGTACATGATGAAGGGAGGGAAGGTCCTGGTCGACGGCAGAGAGCGGAAGACTCCTAGGTTCCCCGTAGGGTTGTTCAACGTCGTAAGCGTGCCGGTCGAAGGAGCCGATTACAGGCTGGTCCCGTCCCCGAAGGGGCTGGTCCCTGCCAAGGTCGGCTCAGACGAGGCCAAGACCAAGCTGTGCAGCATCCGCACCAAGACGAAGATAAGCGGGGGGCATATACAATACGGGCTGCACGACGGACGCTCGGTAGTGTCCGACGACCTGAACCTCTCCCCAGGAGACGCGGTGCTCCTCGAGGTCCCGTCCCAGAAGGTGCTCGGCCAGTCGAAGCTGGCGAAAGGCTCTCTGGGGCTGGTGCTGACAGGAGACAGGGCGGGGCAGATGGGGAAGATAGCAGACGTCAAGAAGGGGACTATATCCAGAGAAAAGATGGTCAGGCTCACCCTCCCGAGCGGCGAGGCGGAGGTGCCTTCGAGGCTCGTCTTCCCGGTCGGGACGACAGCTCCTATGATAACTGTGGGGACGGGCAAGAAATGAGCCAGAAGACGGTTCAGGAGAACCCTATGAAGAGCATCAGGGTGGCGAAGGTAGTGGTCAACATCGGTCTAGGCAAGTCAGGCGAGGCGATCGAGAGAGGGAAGAAAGTCCTCGAGCAGGTTACCGGCCAGACTCCTGCCCAGACGAGGGCGAAGAAGTCCGTCAGAGACTTCGGCATCCACAAGGGGGAGCCCATCGGAGTGGTGGTCACCGTCAGGGGAGAGGGGACGGCGCCCCTGATCACGAAGCTGCTCGCCGCGCGAGAGAAGAAGCTCCAGGAGTCGAGCTTCGACCCGAGAGGGTCGGTCTCGTTCGGCATCAAAGAGCACATAGAGATACCCGGGATACGCTACGACCCGGCGATAGGCATCCTTGGGATGAACGTCTCGGTCCTTCTTGAGAGGCCAGGTTTCAGGGTTGCACGGCGTAACAGGCGCGCGGCGAGGGTGGGCAGGTCCCATCTGGTCAGTCGCGAAGAGTCCGTCCAGTACTTCAAGGACAATTTCGGGGTGACAGTCCAATGAAGGAGAGACATCCAAAGGAGCGGAAGTATGGCAAGTCGACCCACTATTGCAAGCGGTGCGGACAGTACGGCGCGGTCATAAGGTCTTACGACCTTGTCCTGTGCAGGCAGTGTTTCAGGGAAGTGGCTGAGAAGCTAGGCTTCAGGAAGTACGACTAGAGGTAGATGGAGATGCCAGCAACAAACGTCCTCGCGAACCTGTTCGCCAGCCTCCAGAACGCCGAGATGAGGAACAAGAAGGAGTGCGTGGTCATCCCCGCGTCCGGCCTTGCAGGGGAGGTGCTGAGGGTCCTCCAGAAGCGCAGGTACATCGGGGAGTTCGAGTACATCGACGACGGGGTCGGAGGGAAGCTCAGGGTGCAGCTCATGGGGCGGATAAACAAGTGCGGGGTGATATCCCCCCGGTTCCCTGTGAAGTCTTTGAAGCTCGTCGACTGGGAGCACAGGTACCTCCCGGCTGTCGGCGTCGGTACCCTGATAGTTTCGACGCCCCAGGGGGTCATGTCCCACGTCGAAGCCCAGGAGAAGAAGATAGGTGGGAGGCTGATAGGCTATGTCTACTGAGACCGTCCAGAGCACCTCCGTGGAGCTCCCAGGGGGGGTCACGGCGACGCTCACAGGGCGTAACCTTTCCATCAAAGGGAAACTCGGGGAAGCGAGGAAGAACTTCGAGAAGATCAACGTGAACATAGGGTTGGACGGGAACAAAGTGGTTTTCTCTCCATTCTCGCGCAAGAGGAGGGACAACGTCATAATCAACACGGTCACCAGCATCGTGAACAACATGGTCACAGGAGTGACCAAAGGATACACCTACAAGGTGAAGGTCGTCTACGCCCACTTCCCCATAACGGTGAAGACGAAAGGGAAGCAGGTCATCGTCGAGAACTTCGTGGGGGAGAGGTCCCCGAGGGTTTCTGACATCGTAGGCGACTGCAAGGTCACGATTGACGGGGACGACGTCATCGTAAAGGGTGTGTCTGTCGAGGACGTGGGTCAGACCGCCGCCAACATCGAGCTCGCCACCAAGGTCAAGCGGAAGGACCAGAGGATATTCCTCGACGGACTCTACATATACCATAAGGAGGAGGGCTCGTAAAAACCATGCCGAAAGGGAAGCAGTCGGAGGAGGACCGCATGAAAGCGCTCGTGGCCAAGCGCAAAGAGGTCTCGAAGAACCGCCCGGCGTTCGTGCGGCAGGAAAGCTGGCGTTACGTCAGGATACACCCTGAATGGCGCAAGCCGAAGGGGATCGATAGCAAGATGAGGCGCCAGGACAAGGGATGGCCCGCGCTGGTCAGGATCGGATACCGCGGCCCGGCGGAAGCCAGAGGTCTCCACCCGAGCGGTCATCTGGATGTCGTGGTGTACAGGCCGGCCGACCTCGTCGCGCTCGTCCCGGGAAGGGACGTCGCAAGGATAGGCGGGACGGTCGGAGCGAAGAAGAGGGCTTCTATCATAACGAGGGCAACTGAGCTAGGCATCAGGGTCGTCAACCCGACAGGATTGAGAGTGATTGAACCTAAAGAGTAAGAGGCGGCTCGCGGCTTCGGTCCTCGGCGTGGGGGTCGACAGGATAACTTTCAACGACGAGTATTCGGACTTGATTCAGGACGCAATCACCAGGAGCACGATACGCGGGCTGGTGGGCTTCGGCGCCATAACCGTCGCCCCCGAGAAAGGCGTCTCCAGAGGGAGGTTCAGGGAACGCTCGAAGAAGCTAAAGCGAGGGCGCGGCGCTGGCTCCATCGAGGGGCGGGCGACCGCAAGGAACCCCAGGAAGGCTCTCTGGATCGCCAAGGTCAGAGCGCTGAGATGGAGGCTCAAGGTCGCGAAGGAGAGGAAGGAGATCAGCAACGAGGACTACAAGAGGCTCTACAAGCAGGTAAAGGGGGGCCAGGTAAGAGGGGTAAAGCACATCCTTGACCTTCTGAAGGAGGCGAAGAAGTGACGTCCACGCACGTCCACCTCCTCAGGCGCAGAAGGGAAGGGATGACCGACTATCGTGCAAGGCGGAAGGCGATCACTTCGCAGATGGCCCTGCTGGTGGTAAGGGTCTCCAACAAGAACGTCTCTGCCCAGTTCGTAAAGCCCACCGTAAAGGGGGACATGGTCCTGTCTGCGTCGAACTCCAAGGAGCTCGCGAAAGCGGGATGGCGCGGTTCCTCGAAGTCTGTACCTGCCTGCTATCTCCTAGGTCTGCTCGCAGGCAAGAAGGCCCTGTCAGCGGGGGTAAAGGAAGCGGTCGTCTACAACGGCATCGTCCCGTTCATCCGCGGCTCCAGGATCGCGGCGCTCCTGAAGGGCGTCGTCGACTCCGGGGTGGCGGTGCCCGTAGGGGAGGAGGCGTTCCCTGACGAGGACAGGATGTCCGGTAAGCCGATAGCCGCGTACGCTACCAAGCTGGCCGCGGAAGACAAGACTGCCTATTCCAGAAGCTTCGGGAAGCTGGCGAAGGGAGGCTTCAAGCCTCAGGACTACCCTGCCGAATTCGAAAAGGTCAAGGCCGCCATAACGGGGGCAGGCAAGTAGTGGGCTATCAGCGCGGGCGTCAGGAGGAGGAGCAGGTCTGGCTCCCAAGGACCAAGCTGGGCCAGCAGGTCAACGACGGAAAGGTCACCTCGCTGGACGACATATTCCGTAGCGGACAGCGGGTCCGCGAGGCAGAGATCGTCAAGAAGCTCCTGCCCGACCTCAGGAACGAGGTCGTGGGCGTGAGCGTCGTGCAGAAGCAGACCGACGCCGGCGAGCTCACCCGCTTCCTCGCGGTGGTCGCCGTAGGCAACGGCGCGGGGTGGTTCGGGGTAGGCAAGGGGAAGGCGATGCAGACTAGAGAAGCCATCGAGAAAGCGACGACAGCGGCGCTGCTGAACATCATCCCTGTGAAGCTAGGGTGCGGCTCGTGGGAGTGCCGAGACGGAAGGCCCCACTCGGTGCCATACAAGATCAGAGGCAAGGCGGGGAGCGTGACGGTCGAGATCATCCCTGCCCCCAGGTCACTAGGGCTCGTCGCCGGTCCGGCACTGAAGAACCTGCTCCAGCTGGCCGGGGTGAAGGACGCGTGGGTCAGGACGTTCGGCTCTACCAACACCATGTCTTCGCTTGCGAACGCGGTCTACGACGCCTTCAAGATGTCGCACGGGCTCAACGTATAGGAGAATGGTGAAAATGGGACTAATCCTAGTGGTAAACCTCCACGGCTCGATAAACAGCTCAGCACCGGTGCGCAAATCCCTCAACGAGCTCTGGGTGGCAAAGAAGTTCTCAGCTTCTGTCGTCACAGACGACGAGCCTACCGTGGGGATGCTGAGGCTCTGCAAGGACTACATCGCTTGGACCCCGGTGGAGGAACCGCTGCTCGCCGACCTCCTTTCGAAGAAGGGGATGGTGAGCAAGACGAAGGTGCTTGACAAGGACGCGTTGAAGGGGCTAGGCTTCAAGAGCCACAAAGAGCTGGCCGCCAAGATGATGAAAGACCAGTCGAGGCTCTCGGCGGTGGGAGGGGTCCTGCCATACTTCAGACTGGCGCCTCCGAAGGGGGGCTTCAGGCGGTCCATGAGAAGGCAGTTCAGTGAGAAGGGGCTGCTAGGGAAGAATCCGAAGCTGGAAGAGATAGTGAGGAGGATGTTCTGATTTGCCGACAAGGGCCCGCAAGGGAAGGCGCTACAGGGGGATGAGGACCCACGGGTACGGGCAGATAGGCCAGCACAGGCACTCTGGAAAGCAGGGGGGGCACGGGAACGCAGGGCTCCACAAACACAAGTGGAGCTGGCTCGTCATCAACGACCCCGACCACTTCGGCAGAGACCCGTTCAGGCCACCGGGATACATCAAGCCTGCCAGGTGGGTGAACGTGGGGGAGCTGGACGGGATAGCGTTGGGGGTGAAGTCACTGGACCTCACATCGATGGGGGTCGACAAGCTTCTCGGATCCGGCGCGGTCAAAGGAGCCTATGAAGTGAAGGTCGCATCCTTTACAGAGAAGGCTCAGGCTAAAATACAGGCCGCGGGCGGAAAAATCCTAGTCCAGGAGTAAAGCCCCAGCCATTGGCTTCATTGCGTGACTTCATCAAGAGCGTAGGCACGGTACTGCCTGAGATCCCGAAGCCAGAGAAGAAGCCGTCGCTCAACGAGCGGTTCGTCTGGACCGGCATCGCCCTGATCGCATATCTTGTGATGGCTGCGACCCCGCTGTTCGGCCTTACGGGGACGGCGGCCGCCAACAACCAGTCGACGTTCCTCAGAGTCGTCTTCGCATCCGCCCAAGGGACTCTGATGACGCTCGGCATAGGCCCCATCGTGACGGCAGGGCTGATCCTCCAGCTGCTCGTCGGCAGCGACATCATCAAGCTGGACATGAGCGACTCCAACGACAGGGCCATATTCGGGTC
Organism: Nitrososphaerota archaeon; assembly: GCA_027320425.1. Taxonomy (GTDB): domain Archaea; phylum Thermoproteota; class Nitrososphaeria; order Nitrososphaerales; family Gagatemarchaeaceae; genus UBA183. The sequence goes on along the minus strand of DAHVLJ010000004.1, from coordinate 22,892 downwards.
CGCGACGAAGTTCCTCACCATCATCGTGATCGTGGGGGAGTCGCTGGCGTACATATTCGGCGGCGCGCTGGGAGTCCTGTCCACCAACCAGGACTTCGTCATATTCATCCAGCTGGTCATAGCAAGCATCATGGTCCTCCTTCTTGACGAGATGATCCAGAAGGGGTGGGGGATAGGAAGCGGAGTCAGCCTGTTCATCCTCGCGGGCGTCTGTCAGACCGTGATGTGGTACACGTTTTCGCCGATCCCCTTCCAGGTGTCCACCGGTGTCACCCAGCTCTTCGGCTTCATCCCGGAGACCATCAGCGAGTTCTTCAACAACAACGTCAGCAGCGTCCTGATCAGGGATTTCAAGTATCCGAGCCTCCTCACGTTCACGCTCACTCTGGTGATGATCCTCGTCCTGGTCTATGTCGAAGGGATCAGGATAGAGCTCCCGATCACCTCGATAAAGTACAGAGGGTTCCAGGGGGTATATCCGATAAAGCTCCTGTACGTCTCTAACATCCCCGTCATCCTCGTCTCAGCCCTCGGGGCGAACGTCACCTTCTTCGCGAGGCTGCTCGCGAACTACTCGTCAGCCAACCCTCCGTGGTGGCTGCATTATCTGGCCCAGTTCCCCTCGGCTAACTCCACCAGCGGGGCCCAGCCTATAGGCGGCCTGGTCTACTACGTCACCCCGCCGCAGTCGTTCCAGCAGACGCTCGCCGACCCCGTCCACTCCGTCATCTACCTGTTGTATCTCGTCGGGATGGCCGTGATATTCGCCAGGCTCTGGGTCGAGATAGGCGGGCTCAATCCACGGGCGGTAGCCAAGAACCTGATGGACGCGGACGTGCAGGTGCCCGGATTCAGGCGCTCTGGGCTGTCGATAGAGCAGATGCTGAACAGATACATCCCAACGCTGACCATCATAGGAGGCATCCTGATCGGGCTCATAGCAGGGGTCTCCGACCTGTTCGGCGTGTTCGGGACAGGGATAGGGATACTGCTCATGGTGGACATCATCCTTCAGTACTACCAGATGCTGCTGAAGGAGCAGGTGGAGGAGATATCCCCTGCGCTCGCCGGCCTCATAGGAGCAAGTTGAGAGATGAAGCTCCGCGCCGTGGTCGTGGGGATTCCGGGCGTCGGGAAGACGACGGTGGTGACGAAGCTCGTGTCAGGGTTCAAGGGCGCGAAGCTGGTGAACTTCGGGAGCCTGATGCTCGAAACCGGGATATCGATGAAGTTCGTCAAGCACAGGGACGAGCTCCGCAAGCTCCCAGTTGAGAAGCAGAAGAAGCTCCAGAAGGCGGCCGCTGCGAGGATAGCCACCATGAAGGAAAAGCTCGTCGTTGTGGACACGCATCTCTTCATCAGGACGCCGGAGGGGTTCTGGCCCGGCCTCCCCTTCGACGTGGTGAGGGCGATGAAGCCCACTCACCTGATCCTCGTCGAGGCTTCGCCGTACGAGATCGCTCAAAGGCGGGCCTCGGACTCCACCAGATATCGGGACGCGGCGACGCACGAAAGCCTGATGGAAGAGCTCTCCCTCGCGAGGAGCTTCCTGGCGACATCTTCGACTCTCACCGGAGCGCCCATGACCGTCGTCAAGAACACCCAGGGCTTGCAGGACGAAGTGGCCGAATCACTTGTCAAGATGCTGTCGGGAGCCAGCAAATGATCGCCATGAGCAAGGGGCACCAGACAGGCTCCGGGTCAGGCGGTAGCACCAGGATCATGACGTACGTCCTGATCGCGCTCATCGTCGTCCTCGTGGGATACTACGTGGTCCTCCCAGCCTTCACCCCGAAGGGGACGACCTCCGTAGGAGGGACTGGTTCGACGCCTTCCACCGTGATAGCGCTCAACCCCTCAACCGATATCTCCGGGGCTTCGGTCACCGTGACAGGGTCAGGGTTCCCAGCCAACGACAACGTCTCTATCACGTTCGACGGCACGGCGCTTCAGCTCACCAACGGCACGTCCGCGGGCGTGACCTACTGCAGGACGGGGCCGAGCGGTGCCCTCACCGCGTGCCTCTTCTGGATCCCGCAGAGTTCGAAGTCCGGGCCCCACCCGGTGGTTGCCACCGCGGGAGCGGTCTCCGCCCAGAAGACGTTCACCATCCCTCAGTACACCCCGCCCATATCCACGGTCCTCGTCACCCTCACTTCGGTCGGGCTCGGGACGGTCACCCAGCTCGTGACGAAGCGCATGGTGGACCTGAACGCGGAGCGCAAGATGAGGGCCGAGGTCAACGCCTTCAACAAGGAGAAGAGGGAGGCCACGCTAGCCAAAGACAAGGCGAAGCTCGACAAGCTCAAGAAGAGGGAGCTGCAGGTGCAGCAGGAGCAGTTCAAGGTCCAGAGGGCAAGGCTCAAGGTCACCGCCATCACTTTCGTCCCGCTGCTCGGCGTCTACTACCTGATGGCGACCTTCCTAGGAGGTTACGGGGTGATCGTCGCGTATACCCCGCTTCCGATCCCCTACTTCGCGGGGCTGACGCAGATAGCATCGGTCTATCAGGTGAGCCTCTTCTGGTGGTACTTCCTCAGCTCCTTCACGTTCTCCACGATGCTGGGCCGCCTCCTTCACACCACTCCATAGAGGGGCCCCTTGAAGGCGATAATCATCTCGGGGATGCCTGCCGTAGGAAAGACCACCGTTTCAAGGAAGGTCGCCGAAGCCCTTGGGACCCCCATGCTCGGGGGAGGAGACGTGCTCAAGGAGATGGCGGTGGAAGAAGGATACACCCCTGGGGGGGACGACTGGTGGGACAAGGGCGACGGGATGAAGTTCCTGCAGGAAAGGAAGCGCTCCTCTGACTTCGACAAGGAGGTGGACGCACGGCTGATCCAGAAGGCGAAGCGGGGAGACGTGGTGATAACCAGCTATCCTGTCCCATGGCTGACGAAGGACGGCGTCAAGGTCTGGCTGTCCGGGAGCGTGAAGAGCCGGGCCACCAGGATGTCGAAGAGGGACGGGATCTCCATCTCCAAGTGCAAGGAGATACTCTCTGTGAGGGACACCGAAAACTACAAGCTGTACAAGAAGATCTATGGAATCGAGTTCGGCACGGACCTCACTCCCTTCGATCTCGTGGTCGAGACCGACGCCATAGACGAAGCCAGGGTGGCAGACATCGTGATCCACTTCCTCAAGAGCAGAAGTGACTGAAGTGGTCTCCCAGAAGATGGTGGTCCTCGACGAAGAGGTCACTGACCCAACCCACGGCTCCGCTCCGAGGTCCCGTCCGGTGCAGTCTTACCTGGAGTACGGCCTCATACCTCTGGACAAGCCGAGGGGACCCACCAGCCACGAGGTCGTCGCCTGGACCCGCAGGCTTGTCGGGATGGAGAAAGCCGGCCACAGCGGGACCCTGGACCCTCCAGTTTCGGGCCTTCTCCCGATCGGGCTCGGACAGTCCACCAGGGCGCTGAGCCTTCTGCTGATGTTCCCGAAGGAGTATCGCGGCGTGATGAGGATCCACTCTTCTGTACCGAGAAAGCAGTTCGACTCGATCACGAAGGAGTTCACAGGGGAGATCTTCCAGCGCCCGCCCCAGCGCTCTTCAGTAAGCAGGCAGACAAGGAGCAGGGCGATCTACGAGCTCGAGATAACCGAGTCACAGGGAAACCTGTTCCTGTTCAGGGTCGTCTGCCAGTCGGGCACGTACATCAGGAAGCTCGTGTATGACATCGGAGAGGTCCTCGGGGTGGGGGCCACCATGGTCGAGCTTCGAAGGACGCGCGTAGGTCCGCTTGTAGAAGAGAACGGCCTGGTCACTCTGCACCAGCTGAGCGACGCCATGTTCAGGCTGAAGGCGGGGGACGAGGAGCCGCTGAGGAAGTCCATCCTCCCGATAGAGGAGTGCCTGGGGAACATACCGAAGATCGTGGTAAGGGACTCGGCCGTGGACGCCATCTGCCATGGGGCAAGGCTAGGGATTCCAGGGATACTCGCGGTGTCCGAGGGGGTCAACAAGGACGACACGCTCGCATTGATGAGCTCGAAGAACGAGCTGATCGCCATAGGAAAGGCTCTGATGCCCACCGCTGAGATCCAGGCGCATAAGAAAGGGCTGGCTTCCACCACTGAAAGGGTCGTGATGAAGAGCGGCACGTATCCCCGGATGTGGAAGACGCACGCGAAGCCTGCTGCGGAAGCCGGCGTGAAAAAGTCGGGTTGAGGTTTTAAACGACCGGAGCCAGGCCTTCGAACGCCGGGATCGCCTAATCTGGTAGGGCGCAGAAGTGCAACTGCGTAGGCCTGGAAACCAAAAAAGGGAGACAGCCTGTTTCCTGAAAAGGAATTCAGGGTTCAAATCCCTGTCCCGGCGTCTACTCCAAAAACGCTATAAACTGACGAAAGAAGTCTCCGTCAAGTGAAGGATTCCGCATCCGACCTCCGGGTGGGCCTCACTTTCGACGACGTCCTCCTTGTGCCAAAGTTCTCCGACGTGAAATCGCGCAGGGACGCAGACACGAGGACCTACTTCTCACGCGGGATAAGGCTCAGCGTCCCCATCGTGAGCGCTAACATGGATACCGTGACCGAGTCTACCATGGCGATCGCTCTAGCGCGCCTCGGGGGGATAGGGGTGATACACAGGTTCCTCACCATCGAAGAGCAGGTGTCCGAAGTCCTGAAAGTGAAGAGGTCGGAGGGGGTCGTGATAGAGGACCCGATCACCCTCGGTCCCGAGGCCACGGTGGGACAGGCGCTGGGGATCATCAAGGACAGGGAGGTCGGCGGGATCGTGATAGTGGACGGCTCGAAGAAGGTGTTGGGGCTGGTCACGAGGCGGGACATGACCCTGGAGGACAGCATGAGCCGTAAAGTGAAGGAGGTCATGACCCCCCGTTCCAAGCTGGTGGTGGCCGGGAAGGGAGTCTCTATGGACAAGGCGAAAGAGATGCTGCACGCCAACAAGATCGAGAAGCTCCCGCTCCTAGATGCAAAGGGGAGGCTCGCGGGGCTCGTCACCTCGAAAGACATCATGAAGAGGAAGGAGTTCCCAAACGCCACCAAGGACTCGAAGGGGCGCCTCAGGGTGGCGGCGGCCGTCGGCGTGAAAGGAGACCACCTGGAGCGCTCGAGGAGGCTGCTGGACGCGGGGGCGGACGCCCTCGTGGTGGACATCGCGCACGGACACTCTGCCTACGCGATCGAAACATTGAGGGGGATCAAGAGGGAGCTCGGAGAAGTGGAAGTCGTGGCGGGGAACGTCGCGACGGCGAAGGGCGCCCAGGACCTGATCAGAGCAGGGGCCGACGCCGTCAAGGTGGGGGTCGGTTCGGGGAGCATCTGCGTCACCAGGGTGGTCACCGGGTCCGGGGTCCCGCAGCTCACTGCCATACTTGACAGCGCCGCGGGGGCGGCGGACAGCGGGGTGCCGATCATCGGGGACGGCGGGGTCAGGAACCCGGGGGACGTCACCAAGGCGATCGCGGCGGGTGCGTCCACCGTCATGATAGGGAGCCTCTTCGCAGGGACAGAAGAGAGCCCCGGCCCGACCATCCTGAGAGAGGGGGTCAGGTACAAGCTTACGAGGGGGATGGCTTCTCTCGCCGCGACCGTCGACAGGAGGGTCAGGGAGACGAAGACCGCCGGCCCGAAGGAAGACGAGGTGATCGAAGAGGTGATCGAGGAGAGCGTCCCCGAGGGCGTCGAGGGCCTGATCCCGTACAAAGGTAAGGTGGAAGAGGTTGTCAGGCAGCTGGTGGGGGGCCTCAGGTCAGGGATGAGCTACTCGGGGGCGCACGACCTGGCCGAGCTGAGGAAGAAGTCAGAGTTCATGCGGATCACTTCGGCAGGGCACAAAGAGAGCCTTCCTCACGACATCCAGAAGGTGGTCTGACACGGCTAACCTTTCGGTAGTCGGCCTGCAATGGGGGGATGAAGGCAAGGGCAAGATAGTCGACTATCTCTCCGGAGGGTTCGAAGCTGTGGCCAGGTTCAACGGCGGGAGCAACGCCGGGCACACCGTCGTCTTAGGAGACAGCAGGCACACGTTCCACCTCATCCCCTCAGGGGCGCTGAAGGGGAAGCAGCTCCTCATCGGGGCAGGGGTCGCCGTAGACCCGGCTGTGCTGAGCGAGGAACTCTCAATGCTTCCAGGAGAGGCCAGGTCCAGGGTCACCGTGGACGCCAGATGCAGCCTGGTGACCCCGTTGGACAAGGAGCTCGACGCGAGGCTCGAGGAGGAGCGCGGGGCGTCCGCGATAGGCACCACGAGGCGAGGGATCGGCCCGTCCTACGGGCTGCGCGCGCTTCGGTTGAGCCCAAGGGTCAGCGACGTGATCGGTGGCTTCGACTACGGCCCGCTTTCAGGCTTCTACAGGAAGTTCTCCTTGGACCCCGCCGGGCTGCAGGCCTGGGGGGCAGAGGCGAAGGCGCTCCTCGAAGGGATCGCAGGCGACGCTGGAGAGAGGGTGAGGGAGATATCCGACAGAGGCGGTAACGTCCTGTTCGAGACCGCGCAGGGGACCCTGCTGGACCTCTTGCACGGGACGTATCCCTTCGTGACCGCCACCCACACTACCGCGAGCTACATCCCAGCAGGGTTGGGCATCTCTCCAAGCCTGGCCGGTGAGTCGCTGGGAGTGATGAAGTGCTACACCACGAGGGTGGGGAGCGGCCCCTTCCCAAGCGAGGCCGAGGGGCCCCTTGCCGAGAAGATCAGGAGACTTGGGAACGAATACGGCGCGACGACGGGGAGGCCCAGGAGGGTGGGGTGGCTCGACCTGGTCTCGCTGAGATATGCCCTGGACCTCAACGGGGCGAAGCAGGTCGCCGTTTCGAAGCTCGACGTCCTGTCCAAGGTCGACGAGTTCAGGGTGTGCACAGCCTACAAGCTAGACGGCAGCGAAGTCACCAGGTTCGAGGCCGCCGCCGACCGCCTCGCTGACGTGGAGCCCGTCTTCGAGTCTCCCCTGTCCTTGCACGGGGCAGTCTTCGACGGCTCGCTCCCCTCCGAGGGCAAGGCGCTGATCCGATACCTGGAGGAAAGCCTCAGGGTGAAGGTGAAGGTCGTTTCTTACGGGGAAGAGAGGACCAAGACCATTGAGCTATGACAGCATCTCCCCCATAGACGGGAGGTATCGGTCTGAGGCCGAACCGCTGGCGGGGTACTTCAGCGACCGTGCGCTGATGGGAGCCAGGGTCAGGGTGGAACTGGGCTACCTGGGCCTCCTGGTGAAGCTCCGCATCGCTCCGAAGGGGAGGGTACCAAAATTGCCGGCGGACATGGCCGAGATCGAGAGGCTCGAGGAGAAGCTCGGCCACGACGTGAAGGCCGTCGAGGTTTACGTCCGAGACTCGCTGGCGAGCTCAGGGTCCCAGGCGCTTGCCCCCTTCGTCCACTTGGGGTTGACCAGCGAGGACACGAACAGCCTGGCGCACGCCATCCTGCTGAAAGACGCTTTGCGGAAAGTGATGGTCCCGGCCTACTCTTCGCTGGCGGAGAAGGTCGCGAAGCTCGCCAGCAGGGAGGCGTCTACCGCCATGGCGGCGAGGACCCACGGGAGGCCCGCCGTCCCCACGACCTTCGGGAAGGAGATGGCGGTGTTCGCCGTGAGGATAGCCGAAAGGACTTCTCGTCTCAGGGGGTTGACCCCAATGGCCAAGTTTTCTGGGGCTGTAGGGACATACGCCTCCTTCGGCGCGATGGGGGGCCGGAACTGGCCCGAGGCGCTTTCGACGTTCGTAAGAGGCTTCGGAGTCGAACCAGCCGCCTACTCGACCCAGGTCGTCCCCGGGGAGAGGCTGTCTGACATCCTACACCACATCATAAATCTCAACCAGCTGATGTCTTCCCTGGCCAGGGATCTCTGGTTCTATCAGACCCTCGACTTCCTGCACTTCCTCCGCCCGGGCAAGGTAAGCTCGTCCACGATGCCCCAGAAGGAAAACCCGATCGACATCGAGAACGCGGAAGGGCAGGCCGAGATATCGACCTCGCTGCTCTTGACCCTCGCTTACAAGCTTCAGCAGACGAGGATGCAGAGAGACCTCTCAGACTCGGTGCTCCGGAGGATGGTCGGTCAGTCGCTCGCCCACTCCCTGGTCGCGTGCAACAGGATCCTGCGCTCGCTCGGGTCCGTCACGGTCGAACGCGAGATCATGCTCGAAGACCTGAGGGCGCATCCGGAAGTCCTCGCCGAACGGGCGCAGATACTCAAGCGGCTCCAAGGCGACGCCAGGGGATACGAAAAAGTCAGGGAGTCAATCGGCAAGGGGCGCTACGTGGCCGACTCCGACCCGCTCGGGTACCTTGGGGAGTCGGTGAGGCTCGCCAAGGAGTCCCCCCTGGCGGTCCGGAAAGCGCTCCGCGCCAGCTAGCTGCTGAAGACCCAGGACAGGTCTGGCGGATAGCTCCTGACCTTCGCCTTCTCGCTCAGGGCGTGGGCGACGATGGGCAGCGCCAGCGTGATGTCGGCGTAGAGGGTCGCCTTCTTCGCGTCCGACTTTATCTTTCCCCAGCTGATCGCCTCTTCAAGCGTGCACCCTGACAGGCCTCCCCACTGCGGGCTGTCTGCGGTGATCTGGATGGCGAACTCGTGGGGGGTCTCTTCCTCTCCTCCCTTCGAGAGCGACTTGATTATGGTCGACAGCTGGATCGTGTCCTTCGGGACCCCTCCGCCGAGGTAGACCACGCCCGTCCTCTTCGTCTTCTCCGCGATCTGGGCGAGCTCTTCCATGTCCTTCGTCTGGTCCAGCCTGATCATCTTGCCCTTCTCGCGCCTCAATAGGCTCAGCGCGACCCCGTATCCGCTGTCTATGAGGCCGGGGGAGTACATCGGGACCTTCGCCCTGTGCGCGGCCGCGACGATGCTGTCGATCCCCTTCTTGTTCAGGAATGCCCCGAACTGGTAGAGGAACTCCCTCGTGGAGTATACCTTCTTCGGGTCCAGGGTGTCCGCGAACGCGTAGATCGTCCTTTCCAGCTTCCTGTACTCCATCTCGTCTGCGTACACGTCGTAGAACCTGTCTATCTTCATCTTCAGGAGCGCTTCGTCATCCGCCAGCCATGTCCCCTGGTAGTAGTGGTAACCGAGCGCCTCCAGTATGTCCTCAGAGATGTTGGCTCCGGTGCTCACCACGACGTCTACGTACCTCTTCTCTACGAGCCACCTGATGATCTTCCACTGCCCTGTGGTGCTCAGAGACCCGGTCAGCCCAAGGAAGACAGTGAGGCCCTTCGCTTTCGCCATCTCGCTCCAGATCTTAGCCACCTCGCCGAGCTTCTTCCCCTGAAACCCCGTCTGGGACATCTCGTCGAGCAGCCCCGATATGCTCTTGCTTCCGACCTCTATCGTCGCGACCGGTTTTGACAGCACTTCCTTCTTTGATACCACGGCGGGGCGTCTGCAGGGTTCACTTAATTATTTTTTGAGGACGTTGCTGTACGGTCATTTGACCGTCACAGACTTCGCGAGGTTCCGCGGATAGTCCGGGTCGTTCCTCTTCGCGACGGACATCCGATACGCGAGGAGCTGGAGAGGTATCGCCTCCACGATGGGGGTGGACTTGGGCGAGACCTTGGGGATCTGGATGTAGTGCTTGTAGACCTGGTCTCTCACGTCTGAGATCCCGATGACGTCGGCCCCCCTCGCGCTGAGCTCCTCGGCGTTGGACAACGACTCCGCGTGGTTGGGGCCGCTCGGGTTGATGAACACGACCGGCGTCCCCTTCTCGATCAGCGCCAGCGTCCCATGCTTGAGCTCGCTCGCGGGCATCCCTTCCGCGTGGATGTACGACAGCTCCTTCAGCTTGAGGGCGCCCTCCATCGCGACGGGGCTCTCATACCCCCTCGCCACGAAGTAGAAGTCTGGTCTGTCCCTGTACTCGCGGACCAGCTCCTGGACCTGGCCGTCGCACTTCAGCGCGTCTGCGACCGCCTCGGAGAGCTCCTCGAGCCGGTCGGGCTTCTTCTTCCCCAGGACTGCGTCTACGACGAGGTTCGCCACCACGACCTGCGCGGTGAAGCTCTTGGTAGCAGCGACGCCCACCTCCGGCCCGCAGTTGAGGAGCAGGGTTACGTCGCTTTCCCTGGCCAGGGATGATCCGGCCGCGTTAACGATAGAATACGCCTTGGCCCCGTGCTTCTTCGCTTCTCTCACGGCCTCCATGACGTCAGCGGTCTCTCCGCTCTGCGAGAGGGCCACCACTACGGAGCCCTTACCGAGGAATTCGGTGTGCTCCTTGAGCTCTCCCGCGACCACGACGTCGGCCCTGATGCGCGCTTCCTTGCTCAGCCTGAACTTCATAAGCAGCCCCGCGTGGTACGAGGTCCCCGACGCCGTGATGAAGAGCGACTTGGCCCTCTTGATGGCCCTGGCGAACTCCGCCACCTTGTAGGGGTCTTGGACCGAAGCGGCGACTATCGTCTTCGGCTGCTCGTTGATCTCCTTGAGGGTGTAGTGAGCGTAGTCGCTCTTCGTTACGTCAGAGAGCTCCCACGCGACTTGATTCGGATCCCGCCTTACCTCCCTGCCGTCCGGCCCTATGATCTTGACCTCTTCTTTGGTGATCTGGACCACCTCGTAGTTGTCCAGGAAGATCGTGCGGTCGGTGTGACCGATGAAAGCGAGGACGTCACTCGCAAGGAACATCTTCCCCTTCCCCACCCCGACAATCAGAGGGGCGTCTTTGCGCGCCCCTGTCATCACGTCGGGGCGGTCCTGGAACATGACGACTATCGCGTACTGCCCTTTCAGCTTCTTCACCGCGGCCTGTGTGGCCCTCAGCGGATTCTTCGTCCGCTTGTATTCGTCCTCGACGATGTGAGATATGACTTCGGTGTCCGTTTCGCTCTTGAACCTATGCCCCTTGGCGATCAGCGCTTTCTTCAGAGGTATGTAGTTCTCGATGATCCCGTTATGGATGACGGCCACCTGCTCCTTGCAGGAAGCGTGAGGGTGTGCGTTAGCGTTGGTGACCCCTCCATGGGTCGCCCATCTCGTGTGCGCCATGCCTACGGTCCCTGACATCGCCGACATCTTACGAGCTTCCTCGATGTCTTTGACCCTCCCGACTCCCTTCTTCACCCCGAGCTTCCCGCGGCTGATGGTAGCCATGCCGGCGGAATCATACCCCCTATACTCGACCCGGACGAGCCCATCCAGAAGGAGCGCCGCGACAGGCTCTTCGGCCACGCACCCGATGATCCCGCACATACGGTCGGCGAGGCCCGGTCTTCCTTTAAACCCCGCAAAACGTTCTGCTGTTGCATTCAAAAGAGGATGTGCATGGTCGCATCACGAAGTCGCCTGCTCCCTGGTGACCATGCAAAGCCGTTTATGTAGGGTCCTGGCATACCCCTGCGATGACGCGGGAAAAGATACTGTACGACCCCAAGTCCAAAGCGGGGGTCGCGAAGAGGGTCCTGGTCTCCGACAAGCCCGACGGGTTCCGCCCCGCCTCCGGGAGGCTGGGCCAGAAGATACTCGCTCTCCTCTCCTCCGGCCCGAAATATCCCGCGGAGATGGCGAGGTCGCTAGGCACCCACCACCAGACGGTGTACTATCATATCGGGCGCCTGGAGAAGGCCGGGCTGATAACCAGGGTGAGGAGCGAGCAGATCAGGGGAGGGGAGGCGAACCTGTTCGCGCTGGCGTCTGACGGCTACGCGGTAGAGTTCCCAGTCAAGGGGGAGCCTCTGCCCACGCTGAGGTCCTCCGGACGGTCAAAAGCCCTGGGCAACTTCTTCGAAGAGTTCTTCGAAGACGGGGAGTTCGAAGGATGGGTCGTGGTAGGCTCGCCCATGCAGCACGGCGCAGGCGGGACCCAGGCGCGCGACGGGCACTACGCGGTCCAGCTGGGGTTCGCGCTGGGGCAGTTCGTAAACCTCCCTGAAAAGTTCCCGGTCAAGCTGGACGTGGACCTCAGGGCGGAGAAGCTGCTATCGTCCAACCTGATAGTGGTGGGCGGACCGAGGAACAACGTGGTGGCCGAGGAGCTCAACCCCCACCTTCCGTTCAAGTTCAGCAAGGGCGGATTCTGGGGTGCCATCGTCGACAGCGAAGGAAAGTCCTACACATCAGAGCTTGACTCGCTTGTGGTCAAAGCGCAGAACCCCTGGGACCCTACGAAGACGTGCGTGTTGATAGCGGGGCTGACAGGCGCGGGGACCAAGGCCGCCATAATCGGGGTGTGCAACCAGGCCGACAGCATCTTCGAGAGATACAGGTCCGGAACGTACGCTGCGGTGCTGCGCGGCGTCGACAAAGACGGAGACGGAAAGGTAGACTCGGCTGAACTGCTGAAGAGGCTCTGAAGCCTACGCCCTGCGCCCTCTGCGTCCGCCCTTCTTCCTGGTGGTGTCGTGAGGGATGGGGGTGGCGTCCTCGATCCTGCCGATCTTGAACCCGGCCCTAGCGATGGCGCGGATGGCAGCCTGAGCCCCGGGGCCTGGGGTCCTTGGCCCCGTGCCTCCGACCGCTCTGACCTTGATGTGAACCGCAGTTATCCCCTTACCCTTGGCTACGTCCGAGGCAGCCGATGCGCTCCTCATCGCCGCGTAGGGGGACGACTCGAATCTGTCAGCCTTCACGTGCCTTCCTCCGGACGAGAACGCTATGGTCTCGGCACCGGTAAGGTCGGTGATGTGCACTATGGTGTTGTTGTACGAGGAGTAGATGTGGCAGACGCCCCACTTGTCGGAAAGAACTTCTTCCTCTGACATCTATCTCACTTCGCTTCGGCCGCCGCGGCCTGGGGCTCCGGCTTCGCCTCTGGTACCTGCTCCTTGACCGCAGGGCCCCCTACCAGGCTGATGGTCGCTTCATCCTTGCTACCGACTTCATATCCCGGCACTGTGATCACCCTCCCGCCGACAGAGACGTGGCCATGGACGATCAGCTGCCTCGCGTGAAGCGGAGACAGCGACATCCCCTTCTTGAACACCATGGACTGCAGCCTCCTTGCCAGCATGTCTTCAACGGTAAGGCTGAGAATGTCGTCAAGAGACGACTCTTCCCTGATGAGCCCCTTCCTCCTCAGACTGTCCAGCAGCTTCTTCTCTTCGCGCAGCCTCACTGCCTGAGTGGCCGCCAGCAATGTCCTGGCCTGCTTCCTGACCGAGCTGAGCTGGGTCTGGGTCTTCCAGAGCTCTCTCTTGTTCCTGAGCCCGAACGTTCCGAGCAGATAGAGCTCCTGTGCGAGCTGGTCCGTTCTCCATGGGCTCCTCGGCCTGTTGTATTGCTTCCTTGACTTCTTCGGGTCTCCCAATCTACTTCTCCTCCTTCTTGGTAGCTGCCTCCTTAGCGGCCGCTACGAGCGTAGCCTTCCTCACTCCGACAGTCCTTCCCTTCCTTCCTGTGGTCCTCGTCCTCTGGCCCCTTACCTTCAGCCCTAGCCCGTGTCTGATCCCCTTCCAGCTCTGGATGTTCCTCTCGTCTTCGATGTCGTTCTTCTGTACAAAATCAAGGTCGGCGCCCAGGAGCTGCTTCGCATCACCTGTCTCCGGGTCGTTCCGTCTGTTGTAGAACCACGTCGGGAGCGAAGATTTCGCCGTGTTTTGTATCGCGCTTTCGATCTCTTTTACCTGCTCCTCTGTGAGCGTTCCCAGCCTCACCCTCGGGTCCAGGCTCAGCCTCGTGGTGATCACGTTTGCAAAGTTGTAACCGACTCCCTTCAGGTCTGACAGGGCCACTATGAGCTTCTTGCCGCCTTCGAGGTCTCTTCCCGAGATCCTCACAAGGTGCCTGAATTCCTGGGCGTCCGACATGTTCTGGGCCTGCCCACGGCCCTTCGGATATAAGTCTTGAACGCTCTCATGTAAAAAAACCGCCCCTGACATCCGCTACAAACTCTGGTTTCACCAACAAAACCTTTTAACCCGAAAGAAAAGCCGACCTCAAAACGCGACGTCTCATGAGAGCAAGTTTCGCACGAGTCGGTGGAGTCATTGGTTGAGGTAAAGGCGCTGCAAGAAAGCGGCAATACCGTCTCGCTCCAGCTCGAAGGGATCGACAGGTCGTACGCCAACGCCGTGCGCAGGTTCTGCATTTCGGAGGTCCCCTCCATGGCGATCGACGACGTCGTGATACTCGAGAACTCTTCTGTCCTGTACGACGAGATCCTGGCGCACAGACTCGGCATGGTCCCGATCAAGACCGATCTGGAAAGATACAACCTCCCCGAGGAGTGCGACTGCGGGAACCCCCTCGGCTGTCACAAGTGCCGCGTCCTCTTTGTGCTGGATGCGAAGGGGAAGGACAAGGTTTCTACCGTCACCTCGGGGGACCTGGTCTCCGAGGACAGAGAGGTCAGACCGGTCAGCGAGACGATACCTCTGGTCAAACTGGCGGCCGGCCAGTCTGTGAAGCTCGAAGCTTACGCCCGTCTTGGGCGGGGGAAGGAGCATGCGAAGTGGCAGCCGTGCACCGTCGCTACCTTGACCGATGGGAAGAAGGAGGGCGTTTTCGTGCTTACAGTCGAGTCTGCGGGCGGGCTCCCTGCGAAGCAGATCGTGCTAAAGGCGATAGAGCTCCTCGAGAAGAAGCTCAAGGACATCCAGGTAGCTGTGGGCGGCTCTTCATGACCGCATCGAACCCAGTCCTGAGAAGCGCCGCGGTGATGCTGGAGAGGACCGCGAAGAAAGAGAAGGCTCCGATCTGGGACGAAGCCTCGAGGATGCTTTCGGCTGACACGAAGAACAGGGTGGAAGTGAATCTTGGAAGGATATCGAGGATAGCCCAGGAAGGGCACCCCCTGTTCGTCCCTGGCAAGGTGCTCGGGACGGGGGTCGTCGACAAGAAGCTCGTGATAGGCGCATTCTCGTTCTCAGAGTCGGCGAAGTCGAAGCTCCAGTCTGCAGGCGGCTCGGCCCTGACGGTCCAAGAGTTCCTGAAGAAGTATCCGAAGGGAAGCGGAGTCCAGCTTGTCAAGTAGCGAGACCGTCTATGTCGACGCGTCCAATCAGATCGCGGGGAGGCTGTCGTCCAACGTCGCGAAGCTCCTCCTGACCGGAAAGAGGGTCATAGTGGTCAACGCGGAGAAGGCGCTGATATCTGGGTCGAGGACGTCTGTCGTCAACCAGTGGAAGGAGAGGCTAGAGCTGGGCAGCAAGGTAAATCCGATCTACGGCCCCATACATCCTAGGAGGCCAGACAACATCCTCAGAAGGATGGTCAGAGGCATGGTCCCTAGGAAGAAGCCGAAGGGCGCATCTGCGATGAAGAGGCTCAGAGTCTACATCGGGGTCCCAGCGGGGATAGAAGGGTCGAAGCTCTCGAAGTTCGACGACGCGGCAGCGACGCGACCCATCCCGGTATACGTAACCATGGGAGACCTCTCGAAGAGCCTCGGGTGGAATGACTAGCCATGCCTAGCCAGACGACCAAGGTCCAGGCGAAGAAGCCGCCGAAGCTCTACTCGGGGGCAAGGAAGACCGCGAGGGCGACAGCCGCGATAACCGCTGGAGCGGGAAGGATCAGAGTCAACGGGACGCCGGTCGAGCTGTGGGAACCAGAGCCGGCGAGGCTGCACCTGCTGGGGCCGGTGCAGGTGGTGGGTGAGCTGCGCGAGAAGTATGACCTCGACGTCAGAGTGGGTGGCGGGGGGTTCATGGGGCAAGCCGACGCCGCGGCCATGGCGATAGCGCGCGCTTACGTAGACCAGGTGAGAGGGGGCGAAGTAAGGGAGAAGCTCAATGCATACAATAAATACCTGCTATCGGGCGACCCGCGACAAGCTGAGCCCAAGAAATTCGGAGGTCCAGGCGCCCGCAGAAAGAGGCAGAAGTCATACAGGTAGATTGCCATGATGATACCAATACGGTGTTTTACGTGCGGCAACCTGATCGGGGACAAGTTCGCCCCGTTCCAGTCCAGGGTGAAGGGGGGAGAGGACCCGGGGAAGGTTCTCGACGACCTTGGTCTCAAGCGGTACTGTTGCCGTAGGATGCTGATCTCTTCCGTGGATGTCATCGACCAGGTTCTGCCCTTCTACAGCAGGAAGGCAGAGCCGTAGTCGAAGGTAAGCGACATGTCAGAGTTCGACGATGACGAGGCAGGCTCCGCCGACAAACTGGTCGCGCCAGGCTTCTCGGAGAAGGCTCTCCTGGCCACTGGGATACGCATCGGGACGCCTGTGAGGACGAAGACGATGGAGCAGTTCACCGCCCGGCCGAGGCCCGACGGGTTGCACATGATCGACTATCTGAAGACGCTGCAGAGGATAGACGTCGCCGGGAAGTTCATCGCCTCGACAGGGGCGAAGAACACCGTGGTCTACACCAGCAGGGAGCACGGCTCAAAAGCGGTGGAGAAGTTCTGCGAGATAACCGGCGCGATGAAGAGGATCGGGCGGTTCATGCCCGGGACGTTCACCAATCCTCTCTACCCGGGCCATCTCGACGCGGAGCTCGTGGTGGTGGCGGACCCCATGTCAGACATGCAGGCGATGGTTGAGGCGGGGAAGCTGGGGGTGCCGGTGATAGCGGTCTGTGACACGGACAACGTGACGGACGACATCGACCTGGTGATCCCAGGAAACAACAGGGGACGCAAGGCCATAGCCGCGATATTCTGGCTCCTCGCAAGGGCCACTCTGGTCCACGGGGGCCAGCTGGCTGAAGATCAGCCGCTGAACGCGAGCATCGAAGACTTCGAGACCAAAGCCGAGGAAGAGCCGAAGACCGAAGGCTTCGAGGAACGCATATCTGAAAGGCGCGAATAGCGCCCCAGGATGTCCGTCAGGAAGGCCGCGGTAGCAGGGCAGTTCTATCCTTCAGACCCCGAGGAGCTGTCTGAGCTCATAGACGGCTGTTATCTCCACCCTCTCGGTCCGGGGGCTGAACCTCCCGCGAAGGAGACCAGCGCCGACTATGTCGCCGTCGTATGTCCGCACGCCGGCTACATCTATTCGGGGCCGGTGGCGGCTCACTCCTACCTCCATGTCTCTTCGATGCGAAACCCGGACCTCATCGTGGTCGTGGCGCCAAACCACTATGGCATCGGAAGCGGCGTTTCGACCTTCAGCGAAGGGGAGTGGGAGACCCCCCTGGGACGGATGCGCGTGGACCAGAGGGCGTCCAGGATGCTCACGGAGCTCAGCGACATCGTCTCAATCGATCCTGGCGCTCACAGGCTGGAACATTCGCTTGAGGTGCAGCTTCCATTCCTTCAGAAGATCTACGGCTCCAAAGTGCCCTTCCTCCCAGTGTCGCTGGCCTTCCAGGATGAGGAGACCACGTCTGCGCTGGCGCGCGCCCTCACCGGAACGGTGAAGGGAAGGAGGGCGGTCCTGATAGCTTCGTCTGACCTCACTCACTATGAAACCGCGTCAGCGGCCAAGGAGAAGGACACCGCACTTTTGCAGCAGGTCCTCAAGATGGACGTCAAGGGATTCTACTCGACCCTCGAAAGGCTAGAGGTGACCGCATGCGGTTACGGGGCGATTTCGACGGTGCTGCAGGCTGCCAGGGCGCTTGGGCTGGAGAAACCAGAGCTGCTCAGGTACGCCACAAGCGGGGAGACTACCGGAGACAACCTTCAAGTCGTAGGCTATAGCGCCCTGCGTTTCGTATAGCATGAGAGCGGTCGCAGAGGCTCCGTCCAAGGTCATAGTCACAGGGGAGCACTTCGTCGTCCACGGAGCCTGGGCGCTCGCGGCGGCCCTCCCCCGAAAGGTGCGCGTGGAGGTCTCTGGGGCGTCCGCCTACGCCGTAATCTCCGACAGGCTCCCCGGGCGCTCTCTCGACCTCGCGCCTCTCGGCCGGGTCATAGATGCGATTGGAAGAGAGTACTCTGTCAGCACTTCTGTCAGGGTCAAGGTCAGATCGGAGGTGCCGGAAGGGGCCGGTCTAGGGTCCTCCGCGTCGACGATGGTCGCGCTGGCGTCGGCGTTCGCGAAGTTCCACTCCATCAGGCTGGGGCTCGACGAGGTCATCGAGTTCTCAATGACAGGGGAAAGGGAGGTGCACGGCAAGCCCTCAGGCATAGACCCCACCATCTGCGCCATCGGAGGGGTCGTGCTGTTCAGGCCCGGTTCCAGGCCGAGGAAAGTCCGCCTCCGCGGGCGGCGCAGCGTCATCGTCTCCTTTTCGGGGGTCAACAGAAGCACACGGGGTCAGATTGGGAGGGTCTCGCAGACCCGAGAAGAGCATCCATGGATGTTCGGAAGGCTGACCGAGTCGATAAGCAGGCTCAGTCTCTCGGCAAGCGAGATGCTGGTGCGGGGGGACCTGGAGGGGCTGGGGGGGCTCCTCGCGATCGACCAGGCGGCGCTGGACTCCGTGGGGGTGTCAAACGACGCTTTGGACTCGATGGTCGACCTCATGGTCTCGCTCGGGTGCTACGGGGCCAAGCTCACGGGGGGCGGCGGAGGAGGGAGCGTGGTCGGGGTGGCGCCTAAGGCAAAGGAAAAAAGCATTGTTTCGGGGCTTTCGGCGCGAGGATATGAGACGTTCACAGCGGATCTGCCAACGGAGGGAGTAAAGAGCTGGCTAGAACGATAGTCGCGAAGCTCGGCGGCTCGGTCATAACCGACAAGTCGAAGCCGTTTTCATACCGCCCCGACGTCGTTTCCGCGCTCTCTGAGGAGATCGCATCGTCGGACCAGAAGGTCGTAGTGGTCCACGGTGGAGGCTCCTTCGGGCATGTGGTCGCCAAGCAGCACGGCATAGGCACCGACGCCGGCGAAGCTCCGGCGAACGGCGTGGCACAGACCAGGGGCGCCATGTATGAGCTGAACAGGCTCGTCTGCAAGACGATGCTCGAATTCAAACTGAACCCATACCCGTTCTCCCCATACGACGCCGTCAGCAAGGCCGGGGCGGCCCCGCTCTCGACCTGGCTGAGGGGGCTCCTCAAGGAGGGGCTCACCCCTGTCACCTTCGGCGACGTAAGCCTCACCCCAGGAGGGTTCAAGGTGATCTCCGGCGACGTGATCGTCCAGGAGCTGGCAAAGGTGATGGAGCCGGAGAGGTGCGTGTTCGCCCTCGACGTGGACGGGGTCTACGAAGAGAACAGCAGGGTGATCATCCCTGAGCTCACCCCCTCAAAGATCAAGAGGATGAAGGTCCAGAGCGGGGACGACGCCACAGGGGGGATGAAGCTGAAGCTCGACGCCGCGGCCAAGATCGCTGCCGGTGGGACGAAGGTGTGCTTCGTCTCAGGGTACCGCAGGAACGAGTTCTCGAAGGCTCTGAAGGGCCTTGACTTCTACGGGACTGTGGTCCGTACCTAGGCACGGTGGATGACGGCCATGTCCGCGCTCCAGGACGAGATGAAGCGGGTGAAAGAGCGGGTAGACAGGGTGATACTCGACGAGCTCCTTCCCAAAGCCAGCCCCGTCAAAGAGGTCGACCTTCTATACAAGATGATGAGGGACTATCCGGGACGCCCGGCCAAGGGGATGCGCCCGTTCCTCTGCGTCTCTGCGTGCAAGGCTGCAGGGGGGAAGGAGGACGACGCGATTCTCACCGCGGCGTGCATCGAACTCTTCCAGAACTGGATTCTGATCCACGACGACATTGAGGACGGGTCAGAGCTGAGGAGGGGGTTCCCCGCCCTGCACAGGGCATACGGAGAGGGGCTCGCGCTCAACGCCGGGGACGCGCTCCACGCGCGCACCTGGGAGGCGCTCCTGCAGAACAGGAGGAGGCTGGGGATGCCGAAGACCTTTGCGGTCCTCCAAGAGTTCTCGAAAATGGTGAACGAGACGACCGAAGGGCAGCACATGGAACTGGGGTGGGTGACCCACAAGAGGTGGGACCTCACGGAGAAGGACTACTACGAGATGTGCACCCGCAAGACCTCCTGGTACACGGTGGCCAGCCCCTGCAGGCTCGGGGCCATCGTCGCAGGTGCGAGACCAGGAGTCCTTGACGCCCTGAAAGAGTTCGGCGTCGGCCTCGGGGTCGCCTTTCAGATCCAGGACGACTCCCTGAACCTCGTCGGAGACCAGAAGAAGTACGGCAAGGCGAAGTCCGACGACCTCCTCGAGGGCAAGAGGACCCTGATGCTCCTCAGGCTATTGGAAGTGGCTAGCCAGAGCGAGAAGGACCGGGTGATAGCGATAATGAACAAGGACAGGCCAAAGAAGACGGAGGCTGACGTCTCCTTCGTCCTCTCGATGATGGACCAATACGACACCATCGGCTACGCCAGGAAGCGCGCGGCAGAGCTCCTGAAGGAGGCGCTGGTCACTCTGAAGAAGATCAGGTTCCGAGGGGACGCGGAGTCGCGGGCCGACCTCGCAGCCTTCGCAAAGTTCGCAGTCGAGAGAGAATGGTAGCCGACTCCCTGGACGAGGCGGATCTCGCGGTCATAGAGGAAGCCGCCCTGCGGAACGCGGTCAAGCACGATGGAAAGGCGGAGGTCGGAGCGGTGGTCGGTAGGGTGCTTGCGAGCCGTCCGGAGCTGAAGGCGAAGGCGGGGCTCGTGTCAAAGGAGTCTGCGGCCGCCGCTCGGCGGGTCAACGCGCTCGCCCCGACGGAGCAGGCTAAGCTACTGGCAGAGCGATATCCTGACGCGGAAGGGAGCAAGCAGAAACAGGGCAGGGTCGGCCTCCCTCCGCTTCCGAACGCGGTGGCGGGGAAGACCGGCTTCAGGCTCCCCCCTGAACCCTCCGGGTACATGACCGTCGGCCACGCGATGGCGTTCACGATCAACTACCTGTACAAGGAACAGTACGACGGCGAGCTGTGGCTCCGTTTCGAAGACACGAACCCGAGGAAGGTCCAGCAAAGATACTACGAGAGCTTCAGGCGGGGGATAGCCTGGCTCGGCATCAAGTGCGACCACGAAAAGAACGTCTCGGACGACATGGAGGCGATTTACGGAAGCGGGAAGGAGCTCATCGAGCAGGGGAACGCCTATGCCTGTTCGTGCGACGAGGCCAAGGTCAAGCGGCTGCGGTTCGACGGCACCCCGTGCGAGCACAGGGACACCCCGCTGGAGGCGAACCTCAGGGTCTGGGAGGAACTTCTGGCGAAGAAGCACAAGGAGGGCTCTTACGTCATCAGGTTCAAGGGGGACATGCAGAGCCCTAACTACTCGCTGAGGGACACCAACCTCTTCAGGATAATCTCCCAGCCGCACCCGCTGACAGGAGACCGCTACACCCTGTGGCCCACCTATGACCTCGCAAACGCCGTGGAGGACGAGATGTGCGGGATCACCCATGTGCTCAGGAGCTCAGAGTTCAGAAACGAGCTCCAGCAGCTCCTTCGTGACGCTCTCAGATTCAGAAAGCTGGAGGTCATCCAGTTCTCCAGGTTCAATTTCAAGGGGACTCCGGTCTCAAAGAGGCTCCTGAGGCCCCTCGTAGAGAAGAAAGTGGTGTCAGGGTGGGACGACCCGCGGATGCCGACAGTAGACGGCCTCAGAAGGAGGGGGATCGTCCCAGAGGCGATAAGAGAGTTCACGCTGCAGGTCGGGTACACCAAGACAGAGCACGAATACGACTGGAGCCTCCTCCTCTCCCTGAACAGGAAGTTGCTCGACCCAGTCTCGAAGCGGCTCTTCTTCGTCCCTGACCCGACCCCCCTCGAGGTCGACGACGCGCCGAAGAAAGAGGTGGACCTCTCGTTCCACCCGCAGAAGGACATGGGGAGCAGGGTCATCGAGACTGCAGGAGAGTTCTTCGTCTCAGCAGGCGACCTCAAGGGGATTCCGGAAGGAGGGGTGTTCCGGCTCATGGACCTCTACAACGTACAGGTCACTTCGGCAGGGCCCAGACCGAAGGGGAAGTACGCAGGAGAAGAGCTCCTCGCGAACACGAGGAAGTTCCAGTGGGTGACCAAGGAACACCAGCAGATCCAGGTGACCGTCCCTGGTGAGCTCTTCCTGGAGGGGGACGTGTACAACGACCAGAGCTTGAAAGAGGTCAACGGTTACGCGGAAGCGGCGGTATCCGCCTTGAAAGTCGGCGACATCGTCCAGTTCCCGCGGTTCGGTTTCTGCAGGTATGACTCGCCCGGGCATTTCATCATGACGGGATGAACGCCAGGCCGGCCACTTTCGACCCAACGCTTAATTAGCCACGCCAGAGCCCGATTCTTGGGAGATTTGTCAGATGACCCCAGACAAGAAGCCTTACTACATCAAGTATGAGACACCTAAGGAAGTCTCAGAAGCCGCCTATGAGGTTCTCAGGCAGGCGTCGCGTACAGGAAAGGTCCGCAAGGGGACCAACGAATCCACGAAGGCCATCGAAAGAGGGATGGCCAAGCTCGTCGTGATCGCTGAAGACGTGACCCCTCCAGAAGTGGTGGCTCACCTACCGATCCTCTGTGACGAGCGGAAGATACCCTATGTCTTCGTCCCTTCCAAGGACCAGATCGGTCCAGCCATCGGCATAGACGTGTCTACGGCGGCGGCCGCTGTCCTTGACGCCGGCGAAGGCTCGCAGATCCTGGAGCAGGTGACCCAAGAGCTTTCGAGGCTGAAGAAGTCCGCATGAGCAGCAAGAAAGAAGCCGAGACACTAACCCCAGCAGAAGTCGTGCAGATAGTCGGGAGGACCGGCGTCGCAGGGGAGATAACCCAGGTAAGAGTCAAGATACTGGAGGGGAAGGAGAAAGGAAGGATCCTGACGAGGAACGTGAAGGGACCAATCAGGCTCGCCGACGTGCTTGTACTGAGGGAGACTGAGCGAGAAGCTCGGAAATTGAAGAGCGTTTGGCTGTTGGCGCTCACTCTGGGGCTCGCTGCGTCAATACAGCTCTGCTTCATCCTTCTGTAGAAGGAAGCATCAGTAATCTACTTCCTGATCGCTTTCTGGAAGTCCGCCATGCTCTGCGGCCTCGTGTAAGTCCCGTGCGTCAGCTTGGCTATCTCTCTCAGTTCGATAGACGCGGAGTTCGAGAGTTCGATCGCGTCAAAGTGCACCGGAGACGATTTCAGCTCATCCGCAATCTGCTTGACCGGAACGCCGTCGTTGTCCCCGTCGCTG
>DAHVLJ010000023.1 GCA_027320425.1 Nitrososphaerota archaeon | reverse complement strand
CACTATGAACATGAGGAGGTAGGCGTAGTACTGCATCATGAAGTGCATCTTGCCGGCGCCCTGGGGGACTTGGCCTGCCTCGAAGGGGAGGTTCTTGATCGGGTTGGGCCGCCTGGGCGCGAATAGGCGCGGGATTATCATCACTGCGCCCGTGAGCCCTACGGCGACCAGGGCCATCACGAATATGATCCCGATGTCACCAAAGAGAGCCATTCCAAGATTCTCGACCGGTTTATGTTATTTAAGATTGGTGGGATTGGGGCTCAGTAGAAACCCTCTGGCTAAAGAATAGGTCAGACTCGCTATCCTCGCGGCGTCATACGAGATTATTTTCAGCCTCATCTCGTTGCTCTGTGCCCGTGTCCTGACCGACCTCACCTCGTCCCCCATGGTCCTCTTCACCACCGAGAAGACTGTCTCGTCCTTCGACCTCTGGTGGTAGGTCTTCTTCGAGTACCCCCTCTTCATCTCCTTCCTGTAGCACCCCCTCGTCCTCCAGACAGGGACGTCCTGGTACCTCGCAGGTATGGTCGACATCGCCCCGAGCTTGTCCCTCAGGAGCTCGTGGTTGTCCTCGTCGTCGTAGTCCTTGTCCCCGATTCCAATCTTGATGGGCTTGTTCGCAGGACCCCTCATGAGCTTGACGGCGATGACGAGCTGTGTCTTCAGCTCCACCCCGATGGTGAGCTTCAGGAAGCGCCTGGTCTTCGCCCTCATCTCTTCTCGCTCCTCTCCTTCTGACCCTATGACCTATGAATAGGGTGGCGAAACGGAGAGGCATGAACCATGACATAATCTATGTGGGCGTAGATGTACATGAAAAGGAATCGCAGCTGGCCGTCCTAGAGAAGGGGGGCTCCATTCTCCTCGAAGAAAGAATCCCAACGAACAACCTGCACAAGTTCATCTCCTCGCTTCCTGGAGAGAAGCGCGTAGCAATCGAGTCCGTGGGATTCATACACCCGATATACGAGAAGCTCTCTTCCGTCCCCAAGTGCACCGTCTCGGTGGCGAACCCCAACAAGCTCCGCCTCATTTCTCAGTCCTCGACGAAGAACGACAGCAACGATGCAAGGGTCTTGGGTGACCTGCTCAGGACCAACTACTTGCCATTGGCCCACATGCGCGACGAGGAGACCAGAGAGAAGCTGTTTGTCGTGAAGGACAGGGTGAACTACGGTACGAGGAGAGGCCACCTAAGGGGCACTATACGGTGGCTGTTGAAGAGGAGGGGCATAGATCTCGGCAAGGGACTATTCGGCCGCGAGGGGAGGGAGAGGCTCAGGGCGCTACGGCTCCAAGAGATAGACATCAGGCTGGACGAGCTCGAGCTCGTGGAGTCGACGATAGAGAGGCTCGACGGTCAGATCCGCGATATCGTCTCGAAGGACACGAGGGCTAGGCTCGTGGACACGATTCCGGGCGTGGCGTCATACACCGCCCTCTTCGTTGCATGCGCCCTCGACGACATAGACCGCTTCCCAGACTCCAAGCACGCATGCGCCTACCTCGGGCTCGTCCCGTGGCTCGACCAGACCGCAGACATGACGCATCTCGGGCACATCACGAAGAAAGGCGACAAGTGGCTCAGGAGAAATCTGATTGAATGCGCCAGGGTCGCGGTGAGGAAGGACCCACACATCAATGAGTTCTACACGAGGCTGACGCACAAAAGGGGAGAGAAGAAGGCGCTGATTGCGGTCGCGAGGAAACTCGTCTCCTACGCCTATTGGATGCTCAAGAAGAACGTAACCTACGAAGAGCTGTCTCCTTGGAGGTGAGGCTGAGGTAATCCCCGTCTTCTGAATAAGGAATGCGCTTCGTAGGGGCGAATCAGGGTTATGGGGAACATCCCCGAATGGTTGGATGCCAACTTCTTGAGGGCGTGAAAGGCAAAAAGCGAGAAAGGTTATAGCCGGTCATGGTTGCCTGACCTGCCTCTTCATAGAAGACAGGATGTCCCTCCTGATCCTGAGGGCGTAGTAGCGGGAGACGTGGTGGGGGAGAAGCCGGAGGAGTCTGGGGAGAAGACCTGCCCCCTTATCCTCGTGAGGAAGACGAACCCTCCCATCACCCTCTCCAGCAGGGTCGAAGGGACCCTCAGCACGAACTTCTCTATGGTAGTGAAGTAAGGAAGCTTGGACAGTCCGAGCGCGTCGACGAGCCTGTCTGCCACAGTCAGGAAGTCGTTGGTGTACTCCCTGTAGGACTTCCTCATCCTCTGCGTCAGGACCAGGAGGGCGACGTGCTGCCAGAGAGTGAAGTCCTTCCTGGAGAACCTGCTCGAATAGCTGGGGATGGCCTGCCGCCGGCAGACCTTGAAGACGGCCCTGACCATCCTTATGTATCGACTCTCCCTCTTCCTCTGTTCGTCATCGTCCTTCCGGCTCTTCCCTTTGTCCAATCCACATCGAGAGGGAGAGTCGGGGGACGATGGCAAGACATCGTGTCTGAAAGAGTCTTGAGCCTATCACGAAGGGAATCTCATTCAGACCGGATTCCTGAAGGGAGGGTTTCTACTGAGCCGGGATCGGTTCGCGCCTTCGCCCGGCGCCACATGGAAATACCGGCAAAAAGAGGCCTTCCGAACTGCATTGTATGCTATAGAAGCCCTGTCACTCGCGAAGAGCTACGGGAAAGGAGAGGCGGTGAGCGACGTTTCGCTCAAGGTGGGTAAAGGGGCGGTGTTCGGCTTCCTCGGCCCCAACGGCGCTGGGAAGACGACCACCATCAGGATGCTGACGACCCTGATCCAGCCTTCGCGGGGAGATGCCAGGGTGCTGGGCTTTGATTTACGGAGCCACGGGCCTGAGATTAGGCCCCACATCGGCGTTGTCCTCCAGGGAGAGAGCTACGAATATTCGAAGTCTGTCGAGCAGGCGCTGGACCTCTACGGGATGCTCTGGGACATCCCCAGGAGGACGCGGGAAGAGAGGGCCGAGACACTCCTTGATGAGTTCGGTCTTGAGGAGCACAGGAAGAAGCTTGTCCAGCACCTGTCGCTGGGCCTCAGGCGAAGGTTGCAGGTCGCTCGCGAGTTCATCCACGACGCGGAACTCCTTTTCCTCGACGAGCCTACAGTAGGCCTGGATCCCATCGCCCGCAAGGGAACCATGAAGATGATCAGAGAGAAGGTCAGCCGGGGGCTTACAGTCTTCCTCACGACCCAGCTGCTGGACGAGGCAGAGACCCTGTGCGACAGGGTTGCAGTGATATTCGGAGGGAAGATCATCTCTGAAGGCACGCCGCGCGAGCTGAAGGACACCTATGGCGGAGTCAGGCTGGTGGAGGTGCTAGTAGGATCAGGCGACCCCGGGCTGCTGGCTAGCCGGATGTTGGGGACCAGGTCGGTTTCTGGGGCCGTCACCGACCCTGACGGCAGGGTGAGGGTCTGGACGTCTGACCCCAGCGGGACGTTCAGCGCCATTCTGGGCGCGGGCGAGGACTTGGGAC
Organism: Nitrososphaerota archaeon; assembly: GCA_027320425.1. GTDB lineage: Archaea > Thermoproteota > Nitrososphaeria > Nitrososphaerales > Gagatemarchaeaceae > UBA183. The sequence continues at coordinate 1,415 of DAHVLJ010000023.1, read as the reverse complement.
TCGAGCTGGGTAGCGTCACCGTCCGGGAGCCCAACCTCGAACAGGCGTTCATCAACCTCATCCAGAAGCAAGGAGGGACGGATTGAACCGCATAGCAAGGCTCGTCGTGCGCGACATGTGGGTGATGAACCGGGGGCTCCTTGTGATACAGTTCGTCCTCCCGCTCTTCCTGCTTTTCGTCGCCAGCTTCCCGCTGTCGGCGTTGATCGCTCCGTTCAGCGTGGACGGGCTGGCCGTCACCTACCAGAGGTTCATCGCGGTCGGGCTCGTCGCCCAGACGACCATGACCGGGTCGCTGGTGGGAGGGACCCTCCTGTTCACAGACAGGAGGCACGGCATGTTCGAGCAGATACTGGTTGGGCCCTTCGCGAAATCGACCTACGCGGCCAGCAAGATATTCTCGTCAATGCTGATAGGATTGCTGGGAGCGGCCCTCGTAGCACTGTTCGGACTCCCCTTCACCTACGGGGCAGCAGTCACCATCCCTGGGGCTGCGGCGGCGCTGGCCGCAGTGGTCCTCGGCGCCGTGGTGTTCAGCGGGTTCTCGATTATCCTGGCCAGCCTGTTCAAGTCGCTCGAGGCGTTCGAGGGGACATTCAACCTGCTGTTCATCCTGCTCACCTTCGTGAGCTCGACGCTCTATCCCCTGGCGTCGGTCCCCCCTGCCCTCAGGGACTTCATGCTCCTGAACCCCCTGACCTACGTCGTCGACCTGACCAGGGCCGGGATGCTGGGCCTGAGCTCCCCCTACGTCTGGTGGGAGGGCCCGGTGCTCGCGGTCGAGGCGGCCGTAGTCTTCGCGTTGGCTCTGGCCTCCATCCGAAGAATCAGCCTAAGCGGGACCTAAGCAGGCGGGCCAGGACTCCGAACCTCGGCCCGTTGCCTGCCGGGTTAGTCTACCCCGTGGACCTCTTGGTCTTCTTCCCTGAGGAACGAGTTGAGCAGCTTTCCCTCGCGGAAGAAGTCTTTGATGGAGAGGACCCCGAACAGGGTCCCGTCGTCGTTCTCCACCACCAGGTGCCTTATCCCGTTGTCCGCCATGAGCCTGACCGCCGTGGAGGCTCTGTCAGACCGCTTGACGCTGATCAGCTTCTTTGTCGACACGGCGTCCAGCCGCCCCGAGAGGGCCACCCCCTTCGCCACGGCCCTGACCACGTCTCTTTCGGAGAGCACGGCCTCTGCCTTCACCGGGCTCACAGAGGACGCTACTACCAGGAGACCGATCTTCTCCCGGGCGAAGACTTCTGCGGCCTGTTTTATGGTCGCCCCTGGGCTTATGGTAACCGGCCTGCGCTTGACCAGGGCCTCGACCCTCAAGGTCTCAACCCCTTGGGAGTCCGATTTTCTATGAGGGTGTAGGTCATGAGCTGCGGACCGGTGTAGTCCGAGATAGGTCTGATTATCCTGTTGTCGGC
>DAHVLJ010000024.1 GCA_027320425.1 Nitrososphaerota archaeon | reverse complement strand
AGTCGATTATCGAGGAGTACGACCACGCATTTCTGCGAGGTGTAAAGCACAACCCACGTCAGATCTAACCGAAGTCAGATCTCCACTTTTGTGCGCGCATCTGGAGGTCGTGCGTTTCATGGCGTTAGGGCTCGGCCCTTTTGCTCGAGGCAGACGCCGCCAATTAATGCGCAGAAGCGGCCGCAAGCTGGAGTTCGTATATATGCATTCCCGTGTGAAATTAGCCGAATTCGTGCAAGCGGCCCCTCTGGGCTGGATTCTATTTCCCATGCAGGCGGCAACAGGCGGAGCACCGTTGGCAGGGGCGGTCAGTGGCCCTGATTCTGCTCGTTGGGCAGGGAAGGTTTCTCCAAGGCAGCGAGGCGCCTTTCCAGCTCGGCGATCCGGTCATGGTCGCGCCAGATTAACCACCCAAAGACAGGTATGGCGACGATGATGATCAGACCAGAGAAGAAATCCCCCCCATACAACAGCACGCCGATCAGTACCAAGAAAGTTATGCGGGAGACTGTGTTGAGCCTGAAGGGCACCTTGCTCATCGCCCGCATGCCTTCGCTGCCTTCTGATAGCCTTTCTCGTCGTCGAGGCCGGCCCGGATGCCAACGATAAAGTCGGGTCGGCCAGCTGTCGGCCCGTCGGAGCTATCGTAGAACGCCTTGCTGTCGCAGACAGACGCCGCTCCCGGTAAGGACCGGTTTGTTTGTCGCATCCCCGGCGTTCTTGACTGTCTCGTAGATGGTCGGAACTACAGAGAATATTTGATCAGGAGGCTCCTGAGCACATCGGCCACGTCTTCGGCTTTGTCAGTGGTCGTCTCCAGGTACTCGTAGACCTCCTTCTCTTTGATGACGTCGAGGGGCGAGGCGGCACCGGGGCCGGTGAAGAGCCTGGCAAGGCATGAGTGGAGCAGGTCGTCTGCGTCGTTCTCGAGTTCATGGATCTTGATGGCTGCGGCGTCGATGGCCACTGTCGCCTCGACTCCCTTAAGGGCGATGATGGCGGTCCTGATCTCCTTTGCCTGCCCCAAGATGATGTCGGTGAACTTCACTACTTCAGGGCTGAACGCGCGCAGGTGATAGATGCTCATCCTCGACACCGATGCGTCGATGAAGTCAAGGGTATCATCGAGCGTCTTAAGGAGCCTGGTCACGTCGTCCCTATCGATAGGGGCCAGGAACTTCTTGTCCAGCTTGATGAACGCCTCGTGGACGATGTCGTCCCCTGCGTGCTCGTACTGCTTGACGTCGATGGCGAGCGCCCCCACGTCCGGGTTCGGCTCCTGTGAGAGTTGGACCGCGCGGTCATGGAGCAGCTGTGCGGCCCCCTCGAGGTTGGCCGATATCTTGTCGAAAGTATCATAGAACGACTTGAAGATCTCTGAGACGTCGTCGAGAGAAAGGCGTTTCGTCTCAGTCCCCAGGAAAATCGTGAGGACCGCTCCCAGCAAGCACGCCACGCTGACGACCTCGAGCATCTCTGCGGCGCCTATTGTAGCGAGGATCAGTGGGAGGAAGAAGGTCGCCACCACCGCGCCCACTTTTCCAACTGTGGCGGCGAGGCCGTGACCGGTCCCTCTGAGCCTCGTGGGAAAGAGTTCGACTGGGTAGATCCAGGTCGTCGTGTTCGGCCCCATGTTCTCGAAGATGTAGAACACGCCGAAGAACCCGGCGAGTGCGAGCAATGAAGTGGACTGGTAGTAGGCATACCCCAGCAGGGGAGCCGCCATACCGAAGAAACCTATGATCTGGAGTGGTTTCCTTCCGACCACGTCTATCAGCGCGATGGCCAATAGGTAGCCGAGCCCGGCAAAGATGAAGAGCTCGCCCGAAGCGTAAACCGAAGCGAGGAGGGGCTTGGAAGGACCATAGATCGACTTGATGAGGGTGGGGGTAAGTATCCCGATGCCGTAGACGCCCACGTCGACCAAGAACCAGCTGAGCGAGGTGAAGAGGACCCTCTTGCCGTAGGGAGAGAGAAGCAGTTCACGGACAGACGCCCTTTCAGTGACGGCCTCGAGCTTTTCCTCAGGGACCTGATAGCCGAAGAACCCTGTGAGCACCTTCTGCGCCGCTTCGGTCTTGCCGTGTGAGATGTACCAGCGGGGCGTCTCGGGCATGCGCGTCCTTGCTGTGAGCGCGATGAGGGCAGGGACGACCCCTGACAGCAGCATGTACCGCCACGCGTCGGGGCCAAGCGGAGCCAGGAGTACGACCGCTATGACGCCTCCGATTAGCCCGAGCCCCTGGAAAGAGAAGACGGAAGCGATCAGCTTTCCCCGGTGTTTGCTGCTGACGAACTCGGTGATGTATGACGCGCTTATCGGATAGTCGGCGCCGATGCCGATGCCCAGGAGGAACCTGAAGAGATAGAGCTCCCAAAGATTCTGGGCGAATGCTGAAGCGGCGGCGAAGACCACGAAGAAGAGCAGGTCGATGACGTACAGCCTCTTCCTGCCGAGCTTGTCGGCGAGGTTCCCGAAGAAGACTGCCCCGAAGACGGCACCCAGAAGGGCCGCAGAGATGATCAGTGCGGTGTCGAAGCTGCTTGTGACGTACGGGATGAACAGGACGGCGGCACCGATGATGAAGAGGTCGTAGCCGTCCATGAACACCCCCGCCCCTGAAAGGACGAGTACCTTGATGGTCGACCTGGTGACCTTTCCAGATTCTATCTGCCCGAGGAGCGAGGCTCCGTCTGACTTCTTGGTCTGGTCGCTTGGCTGCATTTGAGACTCAGAGATAGCCGGGCTGCCGACCTATCGTTCTTAAGCTGTGGCCTTTCAGAGCCTGTAGACACCCCTGTGCAACCAGGGGATTAGAGCGGTCACAACGCACTGTTCGGTCAGGTCGGCCCTCGAAACCTCTCCTCTAGTCAGGAAGTGGATCAGTCCACCCTTGTCACCTACTTCAGAGATCCCGCTCACTTTTTCAGCCCAGCGCTCGAGCTCGCTTCCTTCCCTGAACAGTTTCTCCATGTCCTCCCTGGGGAGAGAATAGCCGGCCGAGTGGCCGAGGGACGTCCTCCCGGACAGGTCTGCGACGGCGGCGACCTGGTTGTCGAAGAACACCTCCCCGATCTCGAAGATGCCCGCCTCGACCCCCACGCCGAAGTCTCCACCTGCATTCGACAGCGCGAACTTGGCCCTCGCTGTCGCACCTGAGGCCATCTCTTCCAGGCCCCTCGGCTGTGCTTTGGAGACGGCTGCTGCATCTACGGACCTGAGCTCGACCTTTGGGAAGTATTTCTCGAACGCCCGCCTGATCCCTTCTACCTTGGCAGGGTTCCTCGTACCTACCGCGACTATCACGAAGATAGGTCGTCCTGACCGGGGGTATTAACCGTGAGAGGGCGCCTGGAGGTCAGCGATACCGAACGGACATCGGCGTCAGGTAGTTCTGCGGAGGCGAGGTTGATTCTAGAAGACGCGAAGGTCCTCGAATATCTTGTCGATGTTAGCCAGGGGAGTCCCGTCTGGGCGAGCGATATCCTGGACCGCCGGCGGGTTCGTCTTGTATGACGGACTCCTTCCAGCGAGCCTCTCTTCGTAGGTCGGGATGAACTCGTTCTGGTAGAACACTCCTATCGGGGTGCGGTCTCCGAACTCGAACGACTTCAGCACCGCCTGCTGGACCTTCTTCTCCATCTCGACTTCGTCGTCGGAACGCACGACGCCGTCATACCCGGTCTCTTCGAGCTTGTATGTCCTCGGCTTCGGCTTCCCTGCGGCGTCGAGGTTACCTTCGCCTGCCCAGTACTCTTTCGTCTGGATGTCGTTGTAGGTGGGGCAGGGCTGGAGTACGTCGAGAAACGCATACCCTTTGTGGTTTATCCCCTTGACTATCAGGTCCTTCAGATGACGGACGTCGTAGGAGTACCCCCTTGCGACCCAGGTATATCCCGAAGCTACTGCGAGCATGATGGGGTTAATGCTCTGGTTGATGTTTGGCGACGTCAGGGACTTCGTCTTCTTCCCAAGCCCTAGGGTTGGAGACGCCTGCCCCTTGGTGAGGCCGTAGACCTCGTTGTCATGGATGATGTAGAGCATGTCGATATTTCTCCTTCCTGAGTTGACGAAATGGCCCGCACCTATCCCCATCCCGTCCCCGTCCCCTCCTTCGACGACGACGTTGAGGTTGGGGTTCGCGAGCTTGATTCCGGTGGCGAACGGGACGGCTCTGCCGTGGAGCGTATGAACCCCATAAGTCTTGATGAAATGAGGCACCTTGGATGAACACCCGACGCCTGAGACAACCACCGTGTTGCTCGGGTCGGCGCTCATCTCGGCGAGAGCCATCTGGACCGCGTTCAGGATGCCGAAGTCTCCGCAGCCTGGGCACCAGTCGTTGTGCGCCGACGTCTTAAGGTCAGAGAGCTTAAGCGCCATGCTTCAACACCAGTTTTGTCGGGGCCTTCCCCTCGTGTATCATCTTAAGGGAGTCGTAGATCTCTTCGGCGGACATCGGTCGCCCGTTGTATTTCACTACAAGCTGCTCGATGGGAACGCAGGTCTTCTCACGGGTGACCCCCACAAGCTGAGCTGAGAAGTTCATCTCGATGCCTACTACCTTCTTCGCTTTCGAGAGAATCTTAGTCGCGTATTCTGTCGGGAACGGGTTGATGAGCCTGATCTGCAGGAAGTTGACGCTTACGCCCTCCTGTTTCAGCCACTCCATAGCATCAAGGATTGCCCCCTTCGTTGAGCCCCAACTCAGGACAGTGATGTCAGCGTTCTCGGGACCGAAGAAGTTGACTCTCTCCGCGATTGGTATCTCCTTGTCTGCGAGGTCCACCTTGCCCATCCTCTTGTCCATCATGAAGTCGCGGTTGACCGGGTCTTCGCTGATGTGCCCGAGCTCGTCGTGCTCGTCCCCGGTGTACCAGTTGACACCACCCTTGGTGCCAAGCGGGGCCCTGGGGGAAACGCCGTTAGAGGTGTGCTTGAACCGCTTGAACTCGCCGTTGACAGCATCCGTGATTTCCTTGAGGAAGACACCCCTGTCGATCTTCACCTTGTTGACGTCGAACATAGGCATGGTCGCATCGGAGTTGGCGAGGGCCTTGTCGACGATGTGGATGACCGGCGTCTGGTAGACCTCCGAGTAGTTGAACGCCCTGACTGTGTCGTAGAAGGCCTCGTCCAAGTCACCGCTCGCGAGGACGAACCTTGGGAACTCGCCGTGCCCCGCATGGAGCGCGAACCTGAGGTCTCCCTGTTCGTGTCGCGTAGGGAGCCCTGTGCTCGGCCCTCCGCGTGAGTAGAGCGTCACCACCACCGGGACTTCATTCATCCCTGCGTAGCCGAGGCCTTCGGCCATGAGGGAGAAGCCTGGGCCTGACGTTGAAGTGGACGACCTGACGCCTGCCAACCCTCCGCCTATGGCCATCGTCACGGCAGCGATCTCGTCCTCTGACTGGACCACGGCGATGCTCCCCTTGGCTTTCATTGCGGCGACTTCAGCGGTCTGGGGGTTCTCCTGAGCGGAGTGCCCGTCCAGATCGATTTCAGAATGAGCCTCGAGGAACTCGCTCTCGTCGCTCGCAGGTGTGATGGGGTAGTAAGTCTGGAACCTGCAACCAGCCAGCTCCTTCGCCATGGCGACCACCGTGTTCCCTCTGACGAAGAGCCTTGTCTCGTCAACCACAGATGGAGAGAGCTTCGTCCCGAAGCTCCCGTTGTATTTCTCTTCCATGTAATCGTATGCCGCGCCCACGGCGTCGGCGTTCATCTCGGCTACCTTGGGTTTCGACTTGAACTGTTTCCTGACCGCATCTTTGACGACGTTTTCGTCATAAGAGAGGAGCGCGAAAGAAGCCGCTACGGCCATGGTATTGAGCATCCTCTGGAGAGTGCTGAGAGAGCTCTCGCCGTGCTTCGCCCCGACTTCCTTCAGTATGTCGTTGTAGGGGACAGGATAGATGTGGACCCCGCGTCTTCGTGCGAGCTCGAGCATCCCCTTCACGTCGGCGGACAGCCCAGCCCTTGAGAACTCGGCGTTCAAGGCCGCCCTTACGTTCGCTTCAATCGTTGGAATCTGGTCGAGCCGCTTCGGGTCCTGGTCCGGGTCGTAGATTATTGCCCCCTCCTTCCTGACTTCAAGAGCGTGACGGAAGATGGTCTCCTCTTCGAATGTGGCAAGCATGTCTACCGTGTCGACGTGAGACCTGATGGTCCCTCTCGAGACGCGTACCTGGAAATAGCTGTGCTCGCCTTTGATGTTCGAATAATACTCCCTCTTGCCGAAGACTTGGAGCCCGCCCGCAGCAGCCGCCTTCGCGAAGAACTGGGCAGATGTGTCGACACCGCTCCCCTGGACCCCGCCAATCATCCACGAAAAGTCGTCTCTCTTCAATGCGGAAGACTTCGAAAATGTAAGGGGGAGATTGTTGTTTAAGAATATAGTTATTATAGTGCTTACACGTGCTTATCCTTCATGGATGAGAGGAGGCGCATCCAGAAGGTCGGCTACAATTCTCTCGCGATTTCGATACCCAAACAGTACGCGAAAGAGATGAACCTCGATAAGGGCGACACCCTGTTAGTCAGAGAGGATATGGACGGGACGCTCAGGCTGATCCCGTCGACGAGGGCCAAGGAGGCGGCTAAGGCCATACTGAGGGCGGACCAGGCAGGGAGCGGAGAGATGCTGACGATGCTCGTCGTGGGGGCGTATGCTCTCGGCTACGACACCATCGAAGTAGTGGGAAAGGAGCCCCTCGAGCAATCGACCGCTGACCAGGTGCTCGGCGCCATAAGGCGGCTCAGGGGGATGGAGGTGGTCGAGTCTGACGAGAAACGCATCGTCGCCCAGAGCTTCATGGACCCTACGAAGTTCCCAGTGGATTCGCTGGTCAAGCGGCTCCAGATCTTGGTATCCAGGAGCCTCGATCGGGTGATAGATTCTCTCGACCTGCGGCAGACAGCGGGCCTGAATGAGGTTTCGCGCATCCAGGAAGAGATTGACGAGCTCTACTGGCTGATTTCGAGGCAGCTATTGGTAGCCCTGAGCAGGAGGGAGCTGGCCTCATCGATAGGCATCGAGTCCCCCCTGCACGCGTCTGGGGACAGGGTGTCGGCCAAGACTCTGGACGAGATAGGGGGCATCATACAGGACGCGGCTGAAGAGTTGGTGAGGCTAAGGGGATTGCGGACCAAGATGGACCAGAAGGTCGCGGCGAGCGTGCAGACGCTGGCAGCGAAGACAAGGGAGGCGTTCAACACCACGGTGGAGAGCCTTTTGACCCCGGACATCAAGCTCATCGGGAAGTCGCTCGCGCTTGTGGAAGAGACGATGCAGCTCGAGAAACAGGTAATGGACGAAATCCTGACGACGTCGGGGTCTGGCTATACGAGGGTCCTCGTGTCCTACTTCGGCCAGCTTGCGAGGTACTGCAACATCATAATCGAGATATCATCCCACAGGCTCCTGAGGAAGACCAGCAGGGTAGTCACGGTACAGCAGTGAGACTCTTTATCGGAACATCTCGGAGCTTTGACGGCGCGGGGGTAACGAAGCCTGGTCAACCGTGCGGGACTCAAGATCCGGCCACGCTTCGGATGGGGCATCCCGTCCCTTAGGGGTTCGTGGGTTCAAATCCCACCCCCCGCACTCTGGTTTCACACAAGGCGGAAAGGAGCGGTCATAACATGCATTTACTCGCAAACACTCCCATGCGTTCTTCAACGCCAGTAACGCCGTTTGGCAGGAGTATCGGCGAGAACTGATCAAATCCCGCGGCGATGTATCGGCCGAGCTCTTCTCTTACGTCGTATGGAGTTCCGATGATAGCTTCGGGGTCTTCCTTCCTCATCCTGTCGACGAAAGACGTCCGAGTCTCTCCTTCCCTCTTCAGGCCCGTGTAGTCCAGGGCCGAGGCTAGCAAGTCCGAGTCGTTCTCCATGACAACGAAGTGTTTCAGGATGGCCGATACGCTCTCCCCGTTCCTACCTGCCGCAGTTGCGGCTTCCTGGACGATATCGAGCTTCATCTGGGCCTGAGCTGGGCCCGAGCAGTGGATGTTAATCGCGTCCGCGTACTTGCCGGCCAATTGCAAAAGTCGCCTCGACCGCCTTTCCCCAACCCAGATTGGGGGGAACTCCCCTTCGAGGTTGAGGGTCGACCCGTTGAGTTTGTAGAGCCTCCCGTTGTGGAAGAGCCCGCCTCTGTTCATGCTCAGCCCCCTGATGATTGCAAGCGACTCCTCCATGGCGTCCAGCCTCTCGCCGGCCGAAACGAATGGGAAACCGTGTGACGAGTATTCTGTTTCCTTTCCACTTCCAACCCCGAGACAGAGAAACGACCTTCCGCCACTGATTGAATGAAGCGAAAGGGCGGAGTTTGCGAGGGTTACCGGGTGCTTAGTTGCAGTGCTTGAAGCCAAAGTCCCGAGCCGAAGCTTGGATGTCGCAGAAACCAGCGCCGAGAGGGCCACAAACGGGTCAGGTCGGCCGTTCGGCTTCCGTGGTTGAGAGAAGTGCTCCCCAAATCCAATCCCGTCGTAGCCAAGCTCTTCCGCCTTGCGCGCGACCTTCGATAGCGAAGTGTAGCTCGTGGTGTTGGCCACTAGCGGAAGGAAATACTTGGCTCTCATCCAAATTCAAATGATGTCGTTCCGCTATAACATTTGCCTGTAAGGAAGCCGCGCCATCCAAAGGAAAGAGACAGACTTGCGGTCATGAATCGCGAGTTACCATGGCACTGTCTATCTCGCTTAGACTCGAGACCCCGCTGAGGGCGAGCGTCAGGTCCATCTCTGCGAGGAAGTTCCTCACTACCTCCCTCACTCCGTCCTCGCCACCAACTGCAAGCGCCCAAGTGTAGAGCCTTCCTAGAAGGACCGCGTTCGCGCCCAGGGCGAGCGCCTTCACCGCGTCCGCCCCTGTTCTGATTCCACTGTCGAAGAACACGGGAATCTTGTTCCCGACCGTCTCTACAACCTGTGGCAGCGCTGACAGGGAAGAGATTCCCCCGTCGACCTGCCTCCCGCCGTGGTTGGAGACAACTATCCCGTCGGCGTGAAGCGAAAGGGCCTTTTCGGCGTCCTCTGGACTCAGGACGCCTTTGAGGACTATCGGGAGGCGCGTGTGATCTCTGATGAATCCGATGTCATCCCAGCCGAAAGCTGGGTCGAGTGCCCTTCCGATTGACTCTATTATTGCCCCTTGCATGTCCTCCTCGGGCGGCCTCGGCAGCTTTCCCCGAAAGACTGGGTCGGTCATGAAGTTCGCTACTCCTTCGCCCTTCAGGAATGGAAGAAACCCGTTCTGAAGGTCTCTGTCGCGCCATCCCAATATCTTCGTGTCGAGGGTGACGACGACGGCGTCGTATCCTGAGGACTCCGCACGCCGCAGAAAACTGGCGTTGACGTCCCTGTCGCGTCCGAAGTACAGTTGAAACCACCTGGGACTGGTCCCCATCACGCCTGCGACCTCTTCGATGCTGTGCGAAGAGGCGTTGCTCAGCACGTAGGGGAGCCCCAGCGAAGAGGCGGCCCTGGCAACAGCCAAGTCGCCGTCAGGATGGGCTAGAGAGAGGACACCAACGGGCCCCAACAGTACCGGTGCAGGGAGGGTTTTGCCCAGCAGCGTGACTTTCAAATCTCGTTGAGAGACGTCCTTCAGCATCCTGGGAACGATCCGCCATTTCTGGAATGCTTCGAGGTTCGCTTTCATGGTGGAACCGACGCCTGCTCCTCCAGAGACATAGTCGTAAGCCTCTGGGGTCATCTTCGCCTTCGCGCGCTGCTCGAGGTCCTCAGGAGATGTGGGGAACCCTGGCTTTTGTCCCAGAAGGCCGTGCAGGTAGATTTCGTTCTGCCTGTCCGGTCCTAGGCCGCCATAGTTCTCCGTGGCCAAGGGAACGCATGGTCTTTCACTCTGTTATTTATCAGGTCACACGGCCCAGGCTACCGCGCGACCTTCCACGAGCCAGATGCAAAACATACCCGGCGATTTATAGCGGCCAGTTCCAGCCGGTCGCTCCTCCGAAGTTGAACGCAACCATAGCCACCCCCGCCGATCACCCAACGGACGGGCGCTCGCTCACATTCCTGGCAGCCCTCCGTGTCCTTAGGAGCGTTTCTGCGGGGATGATCAACGTCGCGTTTCCCTTTTTGGTGCTGACAGAGCTCCACATGGGGACGCTCCTTCTCGGCCTGATGTACGCGGCGGCCACAGTCGCCACCGCCGTGCTGGGTCTAGGGATAGGTCTCGCCACGGATCTGATTGGAAGGAGGCCGGCGTTCGTCGTCGCGCTCGTTCTTCTTCCGCTGTCGGCGATTCTGGTGGTATCCAGCACGAGCGTCCCCTCTCTCTTCCTTGCCGCGGCTGTGGGAGGGATCTCGGCGACTGGATCTCTCCCGGGAGGCGGAGTAGGTGGGGCCGCGCAGCCGATACAGTCAACCCTGACGACAGAGCTCACCTCGAGGAAAGACAGGACGAGGTATTACTCCCTACTGGCGTTCGTCTCTGGAATAGCCTCGGCTGCAGGCGCATATCTCGGGGGCTTCGGTTCGATCCAGGAGGTTTTCGTTTTCGCCGCTTTACTTGGCGCGGCTTCGCTTATGCTCTCCCCGTTCGTCAAGATGGGAACCACAGTAAGGCGCTCTATCGCACTAAAGTCAGGAGCGGCCATCGGGAAGTTCAGCCTTACCGGCATGCTCAACGGCCTCAGTCAGGGGCTGATCACACCGTTCCTCATCCCGTTCTTCATCGTCGTCTATTCAGTGACCAGAGACCAGATGAACGTCTACGCGGCAGCTTCAGGGATCATAGCGTCTTTTGCCATGCTCCTAGCGCCGCGCCTTGAAAGGAAGATTGGATTCCTACGGGGCATCCTGACCACCAGAGGGACATCTGTGCTGCTTGCGGTAATCATGCCGCTAGTGAGAGTCCTCCCGGTCACCCTTTTCGTCTACCTGGTCCTCCCGGCGTCGAGGGCTATGGCCCTCCCCATCCAGCAGGCGGCGATGATGGACATGGTCTCCGAGGATGAGAGGGGAGCCGCGTTCGGAATCAATCAGACCGCGAGGCTGCTGGCGTCATCTGGAGGGACGTATTTTTCTGGGTTTGAGTTCGCCACGATAGAAACAGACCCGGCGGCCATCGACCTCCCGTTCGGCCTCTATGCCCTCGTGCTCGGTCTCAACCTAGGCCTCTACTGGTTCTTCTTCAGGAGGTACAGACCTCCTCCGGGGGTCGCATCGCCTTCAAACGGTTGAACCGTTCCATCCAGCTCGATCCCACCCGAGCGGGCCGAACGGGGTAAGTTACACGCCAGATGTGTGACCAAGCCCGCGCGCACGAAGTCTACAGAAACAGTTTAGGGACGACGCAGGGCTTCGTTGCCGCCGTGAACCAGTCAGAGAAAGCCGAGGCTTTCCGCAAACTGCATGACAGGCGAGAGGTACTCGTGCTCCCAAACGCGTGGGACGTTCCCAGCGCGAGGGTCTTCGAAGACGAAGGGTTCCCAGCGGTGGCTACATCCAGCGCTGGCATGCTGGTTTCGCTAGGCTATCCCGACGGCGAGGATATCCCTCGTGATGAGTTCTCCACAGCGGTCAGCAGGATAGCTGGGGTCCTTTCTGTCCCGCTGAGCGCGGATGTCGTCGGAGGGTTCGGAGACAGCCCGGCCGGAGTGACCAAGAGCGTGAAGGCCGTGGTCGACTCAGGTGCCGTCGGAATCAACATTGAAGACTTCGTCCACGCTTCCAAGAAGCTTCTCCCGGTCGAAGACCAACTTGCCCGTCTGAGGGCGCTGGTCAAGCTTCGCGACCGGGGGAAAGTGCGATTCGTGATCAACGCCAGGACCGACGCCCTGAGGTTCGCCCGGGGGGACGAAGCAGCCAGGCTGGCCGAAGCGATAAGGCGGGCTGAAGCATACAGAGATGCCGGCGCAGACTGCGTCTACCCGATGGGACTGAGTGACGAGGACTCGATAGCGAAATTCATCGACGCCCTAGACTTTCCGACGAACGTCATGATAAGGAAGGGCCTCCCTGCGGTTCCAGAACTCAAGCGCCTGGGCATAGCCAGGGTCAGCTTCGGGCCAAGCGCTTCCTACGCTGCCATGGGGCTTCTCAAACGCGCGTCGAGAGAGGTCCGGCAGGCAGGGACATATGGCGGCCTTCTTGACGGTGCGATAACCTTCGACGAGCTCAACGCGCTTGCCGTGCCGAAGAAGCGGGCCTAGACTTTCACGCCGAGCAGCCGCTCAAGGATGTCTGAGAGGGTGATCATCCCCACCATTTGGTCGCCATCATATACGAACGCGATGGTCGCCCCCGCTTCCTGCATCTTGTCTATCACGGACGCCAGACCGTCGTCTCGGGAAATCCGGGCCGGCTGTATCATGTAGTCGTGTATAGGAGAGTCTGCGAAGTCCCTCGAGATGGCCCTTGATATCGTCCTCATCGTGACAGCCCCGATGTACATCTTCCTCTGAGAGTCGTACACCGGCATCCTCGGATGGTTCGACTGCCCCATCGCCCTCAGAGCGTCGGTGACGGTGGCGTCGCTGTCGACGGAGACTATGTCGCTCGTCGGGGTGAACGCGCCGGAGGCAGTGGTCTTCGACGAAGCCAAAGCCGTCCTGAGAAGCTTCCCGGCGTCAGGCTCGATGTGGCCCGACCTCTCGAGCATCGTCACCACGTCTTCGAATTCCCCTGCGAGGTCGACTTCCTTGTAACCTGGTTTCCCTACCAGCCGCTCCGAGAGGCTGCGGGCGAGGCTCGTCATGGGGACGGTAAACGGTCCAAGCGTCCTCATGATGACCATGGTGGTTGGAGCGAGGGTCACCGACATTCGCAGTGCGTTCTCTATCCCGATGGCCTTCGGCAACAGATAGAGTAGGGTCATGATGACGAAAGACCCCCCGACCGCGCTGTAGACCCAGCCGATCGGTCCGAAGAAACTTGAAAGGATGAGCCCGATGGTGGTCGCCAAGACCACGTTGGATATTGTGTCGACGAAGGTGGTGACGCTCACCAGCCTGGTCTTTTCGTTGACGATGTCCAAGGCAGTGGTAGCGCGGGTCGAGCCGCTCCCTATAGACGAGCTCAAAGAAAATGGGCGCAGGGTCAGGTAGGTCGCTTCGACAAGGGAAGACCAGAAAGAAACAATGACTGATGCTGCCAGTATCACGTAAACTAGTGGCGCGACCATTTCTTCCTGCTCTTCGCGCTCGGCGGGGTCAGGATACGACCGTCCCTATCCTTTCGCCGTGCACCGCCTTCAGTACTCCCTTGGCGTCCGCACCGTTGAACACTATGAGCCTTGTCCTCGAAGCGGTCAGCCGGTCCACGGCGACGGGGTCGACGATGCTGTGTATCCCTGGCCTGTGGGCGCCTCCAAGTATCTGTTTCATCTTCTCATAGGTTATCTTGTCGAGCTTCCTCGCATTCTTGTTCAACCGAGGGTCCGCTGTGAAAATCCCGTTCTGGTCAGACGCCTTCACGAGGATGTCCGCCCTCCATCTCTCGGCGACCATGGCGGCGACCGTGTCGGTAGTGATCCCAGGCTTCAGCCCACCCATCACTGCGACCCGGTTCCTTGCCAGCCGCTGAAGGATGCCATCGATAGAGGTGGGGACGCTGCTTACCCCTCCGAGTTTCATGGCCACCAGGCGCGCGTTCAGCCTCGAAGCGTGAATCGCCACCGTGTCCTGCTGATATGGGGAGAGCCCCATCTGAGAAGCTGACTTGATGTACTCTCGGGCGATCGCGCCACCCCCGACAACCACCCCGACAGAATGCCCCTCATGGTTGAGGTCAGAAATTGCTTCGGCATAGTCGTTCACTGTCTTCGCCGAAGGGGGCGAGCCGAGCACTGAACCCCCTATCCTGAGCACGACCTTCATCTTCCCAATCCCTCTAGGTCAGATAATGCCCGGTAGGTTTTATAAATGGGTGAGGGCGATTTTTGAAATCCGGAATGCCTGCTTTATCCGTTTCATCCGCTGTCTCTCCGGCCTGACTCAGAGGTATCTCCGCATTGTCAAAGGCAGATTCCGTCAGACTATACAAGGTAAGGAAGCTCATCTCTGAACTCAGCAATAAGGAAGGGAGGGGGACAGAGCTCGTGTCTCTCTACATCCCACCCAAGAAACCGATCCATGAAGCGATAGCGAACCTCCGTGAGGAGTGGGGGACCGCGGGGAACATCAAGTCAGACACCACGCGGAACCATGTCCAGGACGCCCTGACCAAAGCGATGCAGCGGCTCAAACTGTACAGGACGCCCCCCGACACCGGGCTCGTCGTCTTCTCCGGGGCTCTGCCCACCAATGGGCCTGGGAGCGAAGTGGTCAATGTTTGGGAGATAATCCCGCCAAAGCCAGTCACCCAATATCTCTACCAGTGCGACGACCATTTCCACGTCGAATGGCTGAAGGACATGCTCAGGGACGAGAAGGTCTTCGGCCTCTTGGTCATAGACTCGAGCGAAGTCGGGTTGGGGATACTGAGCGGGGGGAGCCTTGAGATAGCTGACCTGATGACTTCCGGAATCTCTGGGAAGACAAGGAAAGGAGGACA
>DAHVLJ010000016.1 GCA_027320425.1 Nitrososphaerota archaeon | reverse complement strand
TTTACGGCGATCCTCGCCGCGAGCCAGGCACTGGTTGGCTTCGAGCTCAAGAAGATCCTCGCCTACTCGACCGTCTCGCAGATCGGTTACATGATGCTGGCCGTGGGGGTGGCGGGGCTGTCTACGGACTTCTCCCTGGGGCTGTCTGCCGCTCTCTACCAGCTCATGAGCCACGCCATCTTCAAGGCGTGCCTCTTCCTCGCCGCTGGAGCACTCATCCACGCCGCCGACTCGAAGTACATCAGCGACATGGGAGGGATGCGCGACAAAATGAAGGTGACCTTCGCCGCCGTCCTGATCGCCGCGGCGTCGCTCTCCGGCATTCCACCGTTCAGCGGGTTCTGGAGCAAGGACGCGGTCCTAGGCGCGGCATGGAGCTCCGGCCAATACGCTCTCTTCGCCGTAGGCGCCCTCACCGCTGGCATGACCGCCTTCTACTCGTTCAGGATGCTCGGCCTGGTCTTCTACGGCGACCGGAGCAAAAGGCTCGCCGAGGTCGAGGCCGAGGGGCACCATGTCCATGAGCCGAGCCCCTTCATGTGGATCCCCTACTCCATACTCGCCGGGCTCACGGTGGTGATAGGGCTCGCGGCCACGGCGGGCCTGGTGGTTCCTTCCTTGAACGTGGACGCCACGCTCCAGGCCGCCGCTCAGAACTACATCGGCTCCCTCTTCCCGAACGCGCCTCTCGCCGCCCCCTCTGCGACCATCGAAGCGATTCCAGCGGGGCTAACCCTCGCGATCGTCGCTCTGGGCTTCCTTGCCTCCGCCGCCATCTACATCGCCAGAAGGGCGCCACCGACGAGATTCGTCGGGGACACAGGAATCTTGCACG
The DNA here is from genome assembly GCA_027320425.1 of Nitrososphaerota archaeon. GTDB lineage: Archaea > Thermoproteota > Nitrososphaeria > Nitrososphaerales > Gagatemarchaeaceae > UBA183. The sequence goes on along the minus strand of DAHVLJ010000016.1, from coordinate 12,815 downwards.
GCCTCTACATCTTCCTGGAGAAGCGATGGTACATCAACGCAGTCTACTACAAGGTCTTCGTCAACGCCCCCATCGCCGCTTCGCGGTGGCTCAGTGAGAACTTCGACTACAGGGGACTGTTCAGGGTCAACGACGCGGGGTCAGCCCTTGGGGTAGCTGTGTCGGGCGCGGGCAACTGGTTCGACGCGAACGTGGTCGACGGGGCCGCCAACGGCCTCTCCGAACTGGGCCAATCTCTGTCTAGGGCCTTCCGTAGGATCCAGACCGGTATCTTGGAGCAGTACGCACTCGTGTTCGCCATCGGCGTAGTCCTGCTTGTCGCGTTCCTGCTCCTGGCCATGTGGCAGGCAGGACAGGGGGTATTCCTGCCATGAGCTTCGTCCTGTCGCTGCTGATCGCGCTTCCGCTGTTCGCCACCCCGTTGGTCTATGCCCTGTTCAAGGTGAACAAGAGACTTGGGATCTACGGATCACTGGCGATCTCCGCGGTCGTCCTCCTTATCGCCGGCTACGTGTTCTGGCAAGTATACGCGACCCCGCCTGCGCCAGGCCACTATCTGTTCCAGGAGAAGTACTCGTGGGTCAGCTTCAGCTATTTCGGCCTCGACTACCTGGTGGGGACCGACGGGCTCAGCTCCCCTCTCCTCTTCGTGTCCGCGTTCCTCACCGTCCTGTCGATCTTCGGGTCGAGGAAGCTGATCGACCACCACGAGGCCGAGTACTACTCCCTGATCTTCCTCTTCGAAGGCGCGATCATGGGGGTCTTCACCACGTTGAACCTAATCCTGTTCTACATCTTCTGGGAGGTAGTCCTCATCCCGATGTTCTTCTTCATCGGGGTCTGGGGCGGCCCAAGAAGGAAGTACGCCGCTCTGAAGTTCATCATATTCACCTTTACGGGGAGCACGATAATGCTCCTTGGGTTCCTCTACTTCTACATGGGGATGCCCACCCCGAGCTTCGACATCCCGACAATCCAGGCGCTCCTGCAGACTCATCAGGTTCCCGTCGCCCTCGAGTACCTCCCGCTAGTAGCGTCTTTCATCGGGTTCGCGGTGAAGCTCCCGCTAGTCCCCTTCCACTCATGGCTCCCTGACGCCCACGTGGAGGCGCCTTCGCCCATATCGGTGCTGCTGGCCGGGGTGCTCCTGAAGATGGGAGGGTACGGCTTCCTAAGGATCAGCATCGGGCTCTTCCCAGGGGCCTCCACCCAGTACGCCTGGATCTTCCTGGTCCTCGGGCTCTTCTCAATGTTCTACGGGGCTGTCGCCGCGATCCTCCAGAGGGACCTGAAGAAGATGATTGCGTTCACGAGCATAAACCACATGGGCTTCGTCCTGTTCGGGGCCTACGCCACGCTGATCTCGGGCAACCTCCTCGGCATCCAGGGGGCCATATTCCAGATGTTCACCCACGCGCTGGCGGTCGGATGCCTCTTCATGCTCACCGGCTACGTCCAGCATCAGGCCGGCACCAGGGAGATTCCGCTGCTGAAGGGCCTTGGGAAGAACATGCCCCGAACCGCGGCCGTGCTGCTCCTCGCGTCTGCCGCAGCAATGGGGCTCCCGCCCTTCTCGAGCTTCCTGGCAGAGTTCATGGTCATATCGGCCGGCATTTCCGCGTCGGCCTACACGGCGATATCCATCCTCGTCCCCGTGCTGACTGCAGGTTACTTCCTCTGGATGATCAAGAGGACCGTCCTCTCCCCTGCCGAGGGCGACCATGGGGTCCATGATATGGGCTGGTCGGACGTCGTCGGGTTCGCTGCATATCTTGTGCCCCTTGTGGTGTTCATCGTCGCTTCCTATGTCATCCTCAATCCTGCTCTCCCGGTGGCGGAGTTCCTGAAGGGGTTGGCATAGTCTGATCGACTACCTTACCGTCACGATCGTCGTCCTGGCGGCCGCCGCCCTCCTCCTCCCCCTGCTGCAGCTGTCAAAGAGGGGTTCGGCGAAGCTCCCCGGCTACGTGCTGGTGCTGGTGCTCGCCGCGGCGATGCTCCTGCTCCTGATGTTCACGCTCTTCCCGACCCCTGTTCAGTGGGCGGGGAGCCTCATCGCCCCAGACCAGATCGGAGGCATCTTCGCTCTTGTCACCGTCGGCGTCACCCTCGCGGTCGCCGTGGCTTCGATCGACTTCCAGAAGGGTCCAAACAACCCCGTGTACTACAGCCTGCTGGCGTTCACGGCGCTCGGGATGGTCCTGCTCGCCTATTCCCAAGACCTCCTGATGCTCTTCGTCTCATGGGAGCTGATGAGCCTACCGACTTACGTGCTCGCCGGGTTCGACAAGAAGACCCGCTCCAACGAGGCCTCGGTGAAGTATGCCATCATCGGCGCCATGTCTTCTGCGGTCATCCTCTACGCCATCAGCCTGGCTTACGGGCTCACAGGCAGCACCGTGATCTCCCAGGTCGTCTCAGGGTTCGTCTCGCACCCCAGCGCCCTCGCAGGGGTGGCCACCCTCCTCTTCGTCGCGGGCTTCGGGTTCAAGATGTCCATCGTGCCGTTCCACATGTGGATCCCCGACGCGTACGAGGGGGCCCCCACGACTATCAGCACCCTGCTGGCCGCCGCCACAAAGAAGGCGGGCTTCATCGCGGCGATCAGGGTACTCCTCGCGATCACCACCATCTACGCCGTCACGCAGAGCCCCTTCTTCACCATGGCCAACGTCTTCGCCGTCCTCGCCCTGTTGACCATGACCCTGGGCAACGTCGCCGCGCTTACCCAGAAGAGCATGACGAGGCTCCTCGCCTACTCCAGCATCGCGCAGGCGGGCTACATCCTCATCGGGTTCGTCGCCTTTTCCAACGCCCCAGGCTCGGCCGCCGCGTCTCTGGGGCTGACTGGAGCCATATTCCACGTCATCAACCACGCCGTCATGAAGGGGGTTGCCTTCCTGGCGGCGGCGCTGGTCATACTCCAGCTCAAGAGGGCAGACCTCAAAGCGTACGACGGACTCGCGAAGCGCATGCCCCTGACGGCCTTCACGCTAGCCGTGGCCTTCCTCGGCCTGGCGGGGGTCCCGCCTCTCAGCGGGTTCTGGAGCAAGCTGTTACTGGTGCTCTCGGTGGCGAACGGCCCCTTCGGCTGGCTGGCCCTCGCGGCCATACTGAACTCGGCCTTCAGCATGGGGTACTACGGCTGGCTGATCAAGAGGATGTACATGGACGAGCCCGAGAGCGCAGAGAAGGTGAAGGAGCCATTCCTGTTCGTGCTTGTCTTCGCCGTCATGGTCGGGCTGATCATCGGGATCGGGCTCTTCCCGCAGCCGGTGATCAACTTCGCTTCCAGCGCGGCGAACGCATTTATCCGCTAGTGCCACTCGACGGAGACTCTGACCCGGTCAGGGAAGATCTTCCTGAACGGTTTGCCCGTGCCCGAGTAGAACTTCGTGAAGAACTCGTAGAGGTGCAACCTCAGATCCTGCACGTAGACGATGAACGCCTCGAACGCGAGGATCATGATGTTGAAGATCACCCAGGGCAGGATCATGAGAGGGTTCGCCCAGGGCTGAAGCAGGTTGACTATGAGCAGGAGGGCGGCGTGGACCAGGAGCATCACTGCGAGCCTGACGTAGCTGATCGTGTTCGACATGAATTGCGAGATCCTCTCGAAGACCTCAAGCCCCCCGTTAGACAGCGCCCCCAGCACCGAGCCTTCCTTCAACTTGCCCGCGGCAATGGCGACGCTCTTCCCGGCCAGCAGGACAAGCATCGACGGGACCAGAACCGCGATCGAAGCGGCACCAAGGACGTTGTTGGGTATCTGCAGCAACGGGTTCAGGCGCGTACTCCCGAGGACGTTGAAGCTGAACCCCACCCCGACGAAGGCCAGGCCGTAGCCCACGCCCGAGACGTACATCGTCAGGACGGGGACCTTCTCGAGCCACAGCTCGATGGGGTTGTGCTCCTTGGCCGCCTGGTAGACATCCAGGGCGAGCGCAGTCGTTAGGTGCGCTATACCGATCAGGAAGCTGACTATGAGGACGAGGTTTACCCCTGCCCACGGGGTCGGGAGGAAGTTGAACGTGTCGACTGAACCTGCGGATCTGTGGATGATCTCGACCAGCGGAGGGATCGGGACGAAATTCTGGAACGACAGCTCGAAGAACTCGCCGAAGACGACCCCGAAGACTATGGAAGAAATCCCGGCCACCAGGAAGATGTTCGCCCACTTCCTCATGTTCCCGCTCGACCGCTGCCTCACCAGGAGCATGAACAAGGTCAGTATCAGCCCATGGCCGACATCTCCGAACATCATCCCGAAGAACACCGGGAAGACGAATGAAACCAGCGGGGTGGGGTCGACTTCGTGCCTGGCAGGAGTCCCCTGCTCCAAGACTATAGGCTGGGTGAGGTTCAGGCCGGGCCTGTTCACCATCAGAATGGGCACCTGGTCGCGCTCAGACTCGTGGTCCGGTTCCTCGATGTGCACAATCCACCCGCCAAAGAGCCGCTTGAACTGCTCCTCCTGTTTCGCAGGGATATATCCAGAGATCGTCGCGAGCCTATGCATCCCTCCAGACACCCTCGCCTCGTCGAGCGTCTTGCGGGCAACCTCGGAGAGCTCCCTGGCCGCAAGCAGCGTCGAACCGTGCTTCCGCTTGGACTCGGCCATAAGAGCCGCAGTCCTCTCGCTCTCGGCGATGGCGGCCTCGTGGTCCTTGGTCGCCTTCAAGAACGCCTCCGCCGGGTTCTGTGGGAATCCGGGGGGTATCACGAGGGGCTTCAGCTCCAAGAGCTTCAGCGTCTTGTCCAACCTCGCCTCGTCTCCCTTCGGGACCGCCGCAAGCACAAGGGTCTTCTCCTGGGCAACGGCCTGGGTCAGGAGCAACGCCCCGGGGAGGGAGTTCCGCAGCTCGGCGACCTTTTCGTTCTCCACCAGAGTCACCACCGCCTTGAACATCGTAAGGCCCGCCAGGCCCGTCAGGTCCGACGAGAACCCAGACACCACCTTCAGCGCGCCCATGAGCGCCTCCGAGTCTGCCTCCTCCTTCTGCGCCTTCTGCAGGGCCGCTTTCTCCGCCTTCACCTCTTCGGCGATCGGCCCCAACTGGGAGTCAACCTTCCCGAGCAGCTCCTCCCAAGATGAGGCGTCGTAGTTGCTCCTTGGTATCTTCGCCCCCCTGAATACTATGTCGATCTGGCCCGGCATCAATTGGAGCCCGAGGTCCTTCGCCGCCTGGTCTGCTTGGGCGAACAGCCTGACTGCCTTCACGGTTAGCTCCTGCACCCCCGGGTCGAAGTTCTGAGGCGCGCCCTCCGCCGGATGGAAGTCCTCGAACTGGGCGAGCGCCTTGGCGACCTGGACATACTCGCTCCGCGGGGCTATGACAGAGACCTTGACGAGACGAGCGACCCCCAAGTGCTACACTCTTACATTTCTGCCGCGCCCGAGTTCCGTTATTAAGGGTGATGACGGCCAAGGTCTCCAGCGGGCCGCGGCAGCCGCTTCTTGGCAGCGCAGTCGTTAAATGCAGTCCAACCCCGCCTCACCGAAGCAGAAACGTAATGTCGAGCAAGAGCTACGTGGGGACCAAGGCATTCGCGCTGAGAGGGACCCTCCTGGACACGGCTACGGTGCAGAAGCTTACCGAGTCCACCTCTCTGGACGAGCTCGTCAACAGGCTCAGGAGCACCCCCTACGCCGACTCCCTGGCCGGGCTTTCGCCGCCATTCAACGCGAGGAGGATCGAGCTGGCGCTGCGCGAGCGGCTCGCGACGGTCCACCACTCAGTCACCCAGGGGGCTGGCCGGTACAGGATCCTTCAGCTCTACTATCTCAAGAACATAGCCTGGGACCTCAAACTAGCTCTGAAAGCCAAGGCGCTGAACAGGACCTACGAGGAGACCGTGGAGTACCTCGACATGAAGGCGGAGGAGCTAGTCGGAAGGCGCGACCTGATAGCCAAAGTGCTCTCTGCCAAGGACGTCAACGAGGCGGTGACCATGCTCTCCGGATCAGAATTCTTCGCCGACGTCGAGAAGGCCCTGGCGGCCTACAGCTCGAGGGGGGAGATCCGGTTCTTCGACGTATACATTGACCGTGCGGTCCTCTCTGCCATCTCCAGGGAGTATTCCCGCAACCCCTCCCTGTACGCAGGCAAATCGGCTGACGTCAACGGCATCGCAGACATCGTCGCACTGGACATAGACTCGTACAACGTCCTGAGCGTTCTGAGGTCGAAGCTGTGGGGGATGACCGAGTCCGAGGCCCAGGAGTTGATCATAACTCCGACAAAGAGGGTGCAGGCGCAGACCCTGGCGGGTATGGCGGGGGCCGACTCAGTCTCCGAGTCAGTGAAGCTCATCGAGACGTCCTACCGGTTCGTCCTCCCTGGAGGCCAGGGCGACGAGGACCTGATCGACCAGGTGGAGGACGGCTTCGCGAAGGAGATGCGTGAGACCGCAACGCTCGCCTTCGTCTGGCAGGGCCTGAGCCCCGGCACGATTCTCGCGCTGGTCAAGCTGCTGGAGTTCGAGGTCAGCAACCTCGCCGCCGTTGCTATCGGCGTAGAAGCAGGCATGGATCCGAAGAAGATAACGTCGAAGCTCAGGGCTTAGAATTCTCGGATTTTCTTCCGCGAGCCGTCAATGTTTATAAGCCGTATTCGAAGGCGCTGGTTCGTCAAAATCATGCGAAAGATTCTCCTGGCGCTCATTGTCGGGGCGTTCCTGATGGCTGTTGCTGCAGTCCTCTCAGCCCCTGTCTCGGCGCAGACAACCACTACAGTGGCGTTAGCCTCGAATGGAAACAAGTTCATAGCCGCAGGAGTAGCCTTCGGACTGGCGGCCCTCGGTGCAGGCATAGGCGTCGGCACATCGGGGTCGGCCGCAATCGCCGCAGTAACTGAAAAGGCCGAAGTCAGGACCACTGCGCTGATCTTCGTGGTGCTGGCTGAAGCCATCGCAATCTACGGTTTCGCGATCGCCTTCATCATCCTCGGACAGTCAGGTTAGCCTCAGCGCTTCAAGTGGGCTGTCGACTAATATTCTCTGAGTATCGAAAAGTCCGAGAGGTCTTCCAGGAGGACCGTGGCCCTGCTCCTTGGGATGTTGATGAGCATGCGCTTGGCCTCCTCCGCATATGACTGCGCCTGGGCCGCCATCTTCCCCACCACCTCGCTCTCACTGTGGGTCTTCAGCAGCCCGACGGACACCTTGTCCTTCGACCTCCAGTCCAGGAGGTCGTCCTTGAGCTGGTAGGCTATCCCGATGCACCTGCCGTACTCGGCCAGGGCCTTGACTTCCTTCTCGTTCCCGCCGGCGATCAGCGCCCCAAGTTTGGCCGATGTCTCAAAGAGGGAGGCCGTCTTCTCGGTGACGATCCTCGTGTATTCATCCCAGGTCAGCTTGTAGATCTCCGGGTCTATGGTGAGCTCCGAGTACTCGCCCTCTGACATCTGAAGGGCCGCACTGCTGACCTCCTCGGCTATCCTCCTGTCGTCGTACCTGGCGGCTATCGCAAGTATCATCGCGAAGACGAAGTCGGCGCTGAGGAGAGACGCGCTGTAGCCGTACTTCATGTGGAAGGGCACCTTTCCCCTCCTCACCTTCTCTTCGTCTATCACATCGTCGTGGATGATCGACTCTGTATGAAGGAGCTCGACGGCCACCGCCGCTCCCAAGACCGAGTCGTCTGTGCATCCCAGTGCCTCGGCAGAGAGCATGAGCATGACCGGCCTTACCCTCTTCCCGCCCTCGGTGGAATACACGAGAGGGTCATGAAATCTCGAGTGAGAGTAGAGCTTGAGCTCCCGTGAGAGGGCCTCGTCCACTTTCTGGGCGTAGGACTTCATCCTCGCCTCGAGCGATTCCAGTGAGACCGCCCTGTCTTCCACCATCCCCTCTCTCTTCTCTACGAATCAACCTGCTAGGTTCGTATTTAATGAGTTCTCCTAAACGCGAAGGCCGTGCTTCCTTTCAGGGCGCATCATCTGGAATTGCGAGGCAGGCATCATCTCCTGCTCCCCAAGCTGAACCTCGAGCAGACGAAGATCATCAGGGAGCGCCTCGCTGAAGGAGGCTTCACTGTGACTCGAGGGCCGTCGATAGTCGCGACGAGACCCGGTCTCGTCGTCCACGTCGAACCGTTCGGTCTGTGCTGGGCGACTTCCGACCCCTCCGACTACCTGCTCCCGCTGGTCCCAGAGATCCTCGGCTGCAGGAAGGAACGAGTCAGCCCTGCCAGGCTCCTGGAGATGTATTGCAGCGCTTTCAGCGGCGGGGGTCACACTGCAGTTCGGGTCAACTTACGGGTCGAGTCGATGGTGAACTGGGACGGTCTCAGGGCCTCCGGGGGGTGCGGACTGACTCCCGACGAGCATCTGGTCGCCCGTCTCTTGATTGGCGAGTCCACCGGTGCCTGTCTCATGGTGACAGACTTCGCGGCCGAAGGCTCGGTCCCGTTCTACTGCGGCCGAAGGCTATACTTCCGGTCGAAACTTCCCCCCTCCAGGGCTTCCGACACTCTCCGCGTCGTCGGGACGACGGGGCGGGGGAATTCGTACGTGCCCAGGGACGGGCTTCTTCACCTCGCTGGCCTTGTCCCGGAGGATCTGGCACTTGGCTCATTCGCCGAAAGTCTGGGTGAATGGTGCTCGTTCGTCGCCGCCCGGCGGGAAAGCTCTAATGGGCGCCCAGACCGGCCTCGCTCAGCCCCGGTAGTATAGGGCCCTTGAAGGCGTACAATCCGGTCAAGTATGCTGGCCTTTCGAGTCGGCGACCCGGGTTCGAATCCCGGCCGGGGCATGATATTTCGGGCCAAAGCCGCGTTTTATAGCTGAAAGTTCTGCATTGTTCAGTGGCTACCACTCGGCCTACCTGAAAGCAGGTTTGCGTCTGGTCGCCAGGTAGGAAACGACAACCAATGAGGTAAACACGCCCACAACAAGTGCCTGGAAGGGGAACTCTGGTATCCCTCCGCTACTGGATGTCGACGATGTTGAGGATGTCGGGGTGGACAAAGATGCGCTGGACGTTGCCGAATTCGAAGAGGTCGTAGTTGTAGTCGTAATGTTTGTGGTGGTGGGCACAGGCATGAAACTGTTGTTGTATTCCGTGTTACCTACACCATAAATGCTGATATCAGACGTGGCGTTGACAATTGTGTTTCCTGTAATCATATTGTAGTCCCCGTTTATCGCAATTCCAAATTCGGCGTTAGTTACAGTGTTGTTGGCAATCATCGAGCTGTTGGCAAAGAGACTTAGTCCAAGCCCAAGTACATTCTCGACCTTGTTGCCAACTATGGAACAGACCCCAGACGCAGTCACTGAGCACGATCCGTCTATGCCGTCCCCCCAACTGCCTGTTATGACGTTGTCATCAATGGTGACTTGGGGTGTCGTCCCACAGGTGCTGATTGCCACACTAAGCGAGTCACGTATCGTGTTTCCTTTGAGAAATATGACGCCTGAAACGGAATTGCCACAGTAGAACCCTATCGCCTGGAACTCATCGACAAAAGTGCTATCGACGATAGTCACGTTTTGCGCGTTCTGGACCGTGATTCCCCAAGCTGTCTGCGAATTCGTGATTGTGCTGTTCTCGATCAGAATGTTTGGTGCAGCAACGTCTTGCATGTAGGCCCCGTCAATCGTGCTGTTCTTGATTGTTAGAGGGAAGGAAGTGCCAATGCCCTCAGCACCAATGGAAAAGCCGTAGCCAACGCCTATCAGCCTGCTGTTCGCAATCAGAACCGGACCTTGTTGGCCGCACCCACCGATGCTAGCTGGCCCTTCTGCTCCCAGCACGACGGTGCTGTCAACAATGGTGACGTTCCCAGGCATGCAGCCGGCCCCTAGGCTAACGGTCTGGTGTTCAAGTGTCGTCGACTGTTGGTTCGGCGCCGAGCCAAGTGACGGGGGTGGAACGAGAGGAGGGAGACTGATTGGGTAGGATGCGAGCTGTACCGGTTCTGGGAGAGAAATTGGTTCCTGTCCGCTTGGGGGAATTACGTCGCGATTGTACTGTCCACAACCCCCTTCGTTGCAGCCGAAGTAGCTCCAGTAATTGCCGGCATTCTCCTTGTGCCATGAGTTGGCTCCATTGTCATAGGGACCTCCGCTATTTCCTTGCCTGTCGTAGAAGTCATTTTGGAACAGTTGGTTGAGGTTCGAGTCGATGATCGTCACGCTGTGGCTTGCGTTGATGGCGTTGTCGTAGAGTATATCTAGCTTCGACGAACTCGTCAAGAGACCTCCGTAGGCGGTCCCGGAGAAGGAGTCTCCCGCGATGGTATTGTTGCTCGAGTGATTGAGCCAAAGGTCGAAGAATTCTGGATCTGTACAAGTCCCCCCCGGAAAGCAATCAGTGGTGACCACGTTATCGACGATGTTCGTGTTGCCCGTATGGTCAAGGTTGATGCCTTCCTTGACCCCCGAAAGAGTGTTGTTCGCGACGACGCTGTTGTTGCTGAGGTCGAGAAAAATACCCTCTGATCCTGACTGAGGAAAACCTTTCAGCGTGTTCCCGATTACATGAAAGTTTGGACTCGATTGAGCACCAACCCCAAACTCATTGAACGTAATGGAGTTGTCGACTACCTCAACCCTGTCGGACTCGAAGATGGCGACGCCGCGCGCCCGGGCGGCGATGATGTTGTGAGCTATCATGTTACCGCTGGACCCCCGGAAAGCCTTAATGCCATCTGTGGGTCCCTGCGAATTGCCTGTTTCGGGACCCTTGGTACCGATCGTGTTGTCGACAATCGTGTTGTTCTGAGATTCACTTAGCAGAAGGTCATCCGATTCGCTATTCTGGGGGGCTTGAAGAAACGTGTTGTTTGCGACCATTGCACGGTTGGCGCCCGCCATCACCAGGGCTGAGAAGGTGTTCTGTTCAATACGGTCGCCGTTGACCACGTCTCCCGATCCGGTCAGCATCAGACCAATAGACCCGTTCGAGAAAGTGTCGTCTTCTATGACGGCATGGTCGCTCATCACCGTGACTCCGGCGTGAGCAGGATTTCCGTTGGTGAATGCGCATTGATACAGTGAAGGGTCATGGCACCATCCTGCGTTCTCGATTGTGGTGTTCTTGATGACCAAGGCGCTCCCGTTCGCCGTGAAGGTATACCTGTAGGCGGCATTTGACGAGACGATAGTGCTTCCGAAGACATAGAGAGAACCGCCGGGCTCAACTTCGATTCCAAATTGGCCGTCACTCTCCAAATTCATGCGGAGTGTTGTCTGTCGCAGGGTCAGGTTTCCGCCATCCATCACTGTCAGGTTCCCATTCAGAGTGATAGACTCATTCTGGACCACCTGCGTCCCTGTGACCACCCAATTCCCCTGTGAAGGCTGCGCCGTTGCAATCTTTGGGAGAAGAGGAGAAACCAGGAGCAATACTGTGACCAACACCGTCAGCGCGACGGAAGGACGCATCCCTGTTTTCTTTCAAGTCCCATTGACTATTTATGAGTTGAACCACCTTGAGACTCTACCCGGGCGGCTCAGCGGGCTTTCTCTGTCGCTTGGATGGTCTTCGAAAGAAACTTGCTCGAGTCCAAGATCTCTAATAGCACTGGCCTGCCCGCCTTGGTGAAGTGGACGATGACCGAATCCATCTCATCGGCATGGTCGATAGGCTCGTCGCTGATTTCATACATCGGTACACCGACTTCCTGCTCGTAAGTTACCTTCAGTAGCGCCCCCTCCTTGCGGGATACGTCGTTATCACTCGAATCTTCTCCCTTTCCCTGATAAACACAACTCTGAGAGTGTGGTCCTAGTCGGGCCCCTTTCGGCAATCTGTCTCCCACCGGCTCCATCGATGACTCTGTCCAGCTTGGTTACTGCATCCTTGACCAGCTTCTTCGTTACCATCACGTTATGCCTGCGGAGAACATTGAGCTTCTGGGCCACATGCTCGGAAACCTCAACGGTCAAGAACCTATAGCGAGCTTCCAGCAGAATTTCTTGATCTTGATGCGAGGTTCGACTTCAAGATGATCGGGGGATGTCCAAAACTGTCGAGGGCCCGAACAGTGGCGAACAACCGAGCGCTCCCGTGAACGCATGCCTGTTATGGAGCGCTTGGGCCCGCACGTGCAGTCCCAAATCCCGGCCGGGGCACTTTTTTCCGGGCCAAAGCCATTGCTCCTGGCTGAAAGCTCTGCATTGCTCAGTGGCTAGCACGTGAAAGTAGCTTGACGGAAGTGAGTGAGATTCACCAGTGTGCAAACGACGTTGAATTGGTCGACCCGAAGTACCATTCCTTAGACATTTGCACCACAATCGAGTAATATTCAGGCGGAGACCCTGCTCAGAATGAAGATGGCAAACTACAAGGCGGTCTCCACCGTCTTCGTCATCCTAACGATGATCTTCGCGGCGGCCACGGTTTATCTTACTGCCTATCCGTCCACCAGTACCGCAACCACCACCCAGGTCAGCACGGCAACCAAGACGGTCACTGCTCCGACTCCTCAATACACCGTAAACATCGCCTACAAGGCAGGAATCGGGTTCTATCTCACCAACGCTACTGGCTTTACGCTCTACTTCCGCTCCACCGACACGCCCAACAGCGGGAATACGACATGCACCACAGCGTTCTGTGAGAAGAGCTGGCCTGTATTCTATACTCCGACCATCTCGATTCCTCCGGGTCTGAATTCGTCGAGCTTCGGGACCATTACCGCCTACAACAGCACGAAGATCACAACGTACGATGGATATCCCCTCTTCTACTGGGCTTCGGATTCGACGCCAGGCTCAACCGCGGGGCAGGGCGTAGGCAATTTCTACGTCTGCACGGTCCCAACGCCTGCGAAGCCTGCGTAGTCAGCGAAGTCATAAGAAGCGATG
>DAHVLJ010000006.1 GCA_027320425.1 Nitrososphaerota archaeon | reverse complement strand
TCGTGATTGACAGTCCCTGAATCCTGGTCGCCCTGTAGGCGACGCTTTCGATGCTCATCCTTCCATGATACATTTCCGCCACCTTGAGCGAGTTGTAGCTCTTGTCCATAGTCTGCTTGAGCTTCTTCCTAAGGTCTAGTGCTTTCCTGTTGATTTTGAAGAACTCCACGATCAGGGCGGCTTGCTTCCGTTTGAGGAGGCTGAGCCCCTTGTTCGCGAGGCGGATCCTCGACTTCAGCCTCAGGAGCTCCATCCTGGTGGGCTTTACTGAGTCTCGCGAGGACGTGAGGTTTCACCTGGTCACGTCAGGACGGCGATGCCGCCTGGGGCTTGTAGTACATGTCGATGAAGTCCTTCTTGACCCTCTTTAGGTCTCCCTGCGGCAGGGCGCTGAGGAGTCTCCACCCTATCCTGAGGTCGTCCTCGATGGTCCTGTCTTCGTATTTCCCTTGTGACACGAACTCCTTCTCGAACTTGTCTGCCAGCTTAAGGTAGACCCTGTCAGTCTCTGTGAGGGCTGCTTCCCCCACGATCGCGCTGAGGCTCCTGAGGTCCTTCCCCTGTGCGTACGCGGCGTAAAGCTGGTCCGCCACCCCCCTATGGTCGTCTCTGGTCCTCCCCTTTCCTATCCCCTGGTTCATCAGCCTGGAAAGCGACGGAAGGACGTCTATCGGCGGATAGACACCCCTGCGGTGAAGGTCGCGGCTCATGACCACTTGGCCCTCCGTGATGTACCCCGTGAGGTCTGCGATGGGGTGGGTGATGTCGTCTCCCGGCATGGAAAGTATCGGTATCTGGGTGATGGAGCCCTTCTTCCCCTTGATCCTGCCCGCTCTTTCATAGATAGAGGAAAGGTCGGTGTACATGTACCCGGGGTATCCTCTGCGTCCAGGGACCTCTTCTCGGGCAGAGGAGACTTCCCTGAGCGACTCGCAATAGTTGGTCATGTCGCTGAGTATCACGAGCACGTGCATATCCTGGCTGAACGCTAGATACTCGGCTGTAGTCAGGGCCATCCTGGGCGTGATGATGCGTTCCATCGAAGGCTCGTCGGCGAGGTTGAGGAAGAGCACGGCCCTCTCGAGCGCACCTGTGTTCTCGAAGTCCTTGATGAAGAAGTTCGCTTCTTCGCTGGTGAGCCCCATGGCGCCGAAGACGACAGCAAAGCTCTCTTCCTTGCCAAGGACCTTAGCCTGCCTTGCGATCTGGGCTACGAGGTCGTTATGCGGGAGCCCCGCCCCTGAAAAGATCGGGAGTTTCTGGCCTCTGACGAGCGTGTTCATCAGGTCGATCGAAGAGATCCCTGACTGAATGAACTCGGAAGGCTCTGCCCTCGAATAGGGGTTGATCGCTCCTCCGGAGATGTCCGGCCGCTCGCTGGAGACGATCCTCGGCCCACCGTCTCTTGGCACGCCTAGCCCGTTGAATATCCTCCCAAGCATCGCGTCTGAAACTGGAAGCTTCACTGTCTCTCCCTTGAACTTCACACGGGTGTTGGGGAGGTCGAGCCCGGTGGTGGTCCCGAATATCTGCACGACGGCGAGACCTGCGCTGGTGTCGAGGACTTGACCGTTCTTGGTCTCCCCGTTCGGAAGCGTGATCTCCACTAGGTCGTTGTATCCTGCGTCGTTCACGCCCTCCAAGAAGAGGAGCGGACCTGCTACCCTTGTCACCGACGTATACTCTATCTCGCTCATGCTATCTCGCTCCCTCGGTCGCGCCCGCCTGCATTTCCGGTGCGAGCGATTTGAATGATGCTTCTGTGTCGTCGAGGAGCTTCGTGATGTCTGCTTGGGCAGCGTCCTCGGGGATCTCCTTCATCCTGCCAATCCTTCCCCTGACGTCTAGAGACAGGACCTTCGACAGGGGTATCCCTGACTCTACTGCCTTGAGCTCGAGGTCGTGGAACGTGAGTATGACCTTCAGCATCATCCTGTCTTTCTTCATCGAAGTGAACGTGTCGACCTCGTGGTAGGCGCTCTGCTGAAGGAAGTCTTCCCTGATCATCCTGGCCGCGTCGAGCACGGCCCTCTCCCTTTCTGGGAGCGCGTCCGGTCCGACCAGCTGCACGATCTCTTGGAGCTCGGCCTCCTGCTGGAGGATGAGCATCGACTTCGACTGCATCTCCATGAAGTCGGCAGAAACGTTGGCCGAGTACCAGTCGGCGAGCACGTCCTTGTACAGAGAGTAGCTGGTAAGCCAGTTGATAGACGGGAAGTGCCTCCTTGAGGCAAGGCTGGCGTCGAGGCCCCAGAACGCCCTGGTTACCCTCAGGGTGTTCTGCGACACGGGCTCCGAGATGTCGCCGCCTGGCGGAGACACGGCGCCGATGACGCTGACCGACCCTTCCTTCTTCCCCTTACCAAGCGTGACCACGCTCCCGGCCCTTTCATAGAACTCCGCGAGCCTCCTGCCGAGATACGCAGGATACCCTTCCTCGCCCGGCATCTCTTCGAGCCTGCCGCTGATCTCTCTTAGCGCCTCTGCCCACCTCGAGGTGCTGTCCGCCATGAGCGCCACGGCGTATCCCATGTCTCTGTAGTATTCGGCGATGGTGATCCCCGTGTAGATGCTCGCCTCCCTCGCCGCGACCGGCATGTTTGACGTGTTGGCTATGAGTATCGTGCGGTCCATAAGCGGCCTCTTGTTCCGGGGGTCCTCGAGCTCAGGGAAGGTGGTGAGAACCTCCGTCATCTCGTTCCCCCTCTCTCCGCACCCTACGTAAACCACCACGTCCGCGTCTGCCCACTTCGCGAGCTGCTGTTGGGTGACGGTCTTGCCTGATCCGAACGGGCCAGGAATGCAGGCGGAGCCTCCCCTTGCGACGGGGAAGAAAGCGTCGATGACCCTCTGGCCCGTGACAAGGGGCCTGTTGGGTTGAAGCTTCTGCGCATATGGCCTGGGCCTCCTCACTTCCCACCGCTGCATCATAGGAAGACGCTTGGTTCCGCCCGCCCCCTTCACCGCGAAGACGGGCTCTTCCACGGTGAACGAGCCATCGCTGATCTCAGAAATTTCTCCGCTGACCCCGGACGGGACGAGGACCTTGTGGAGGGTAGAGGCAGTCTCCTGCACCGTTCCGACCACGTCGCCCGTCTCGACCTTCTCCCCCCGCTTGACCGATGGGACGAACTTCCACTTCTTCTTCTTGTCGAGCGCCTCGGCGAAAACCCCTCTCTTGATGATGTCCCCGACCCTGTCCTTGATGACAGGAAGCGGCCTCTGAATCCCGTCGAAGATCGATGTTGCGAGCCCCGGACCGAGCTCAGCTGAGAGCGGCGCTCCCGTGTTCTCCACCTTTTCGCCCGGCTTTATCCCAGCCGTATCCTCGTACACCTGGATCGCGACTCTCTTCCCGGCGAGGCGGATCACCTCTCCGATGAGGCCCTCTTCGCCGACCCTTACGACGTCGTACATCTTCGCGTCTCTCATCTGTTCGGCTTCCACTACAGGGCCAGAGATCTTTACTATGATTCCCAATGGATGTTTTTGCCTCCCCCTCTCATTCCAGATTTATCCCTATCGACTTTCTGATGAGGTCCTGAAGCGAAGTCTCATCGCCGCCCTCCTCTTCTCCGGCCTTGCTGGGAACGAACACGACTATGGGCTTCGAGGATGCCTCGACCTTGCTCTGGAGCTTCCAGTCCATCGCCTTCCTGAGAGAGTTGCTTGCGATGATGATCCCGACGTCGTCCCTGCCTAGGAGTTCTGACAGCTTCCTGGCGCCCTCTTCGCCTTCGGCCGTGTACCACTCCGCTATGCCAGCCATGCGGAACCCGAGGGTCACCTTGTCTTCGCCGATGACGACGGTCTTATCCCCTTTGGTGGGCATCTAGGAGCCCCCATTCCCGCGGTCAAGCATAGACCAGCGAGCTCCTGATTTCCTTGTCCGGGACGCCGTACTCTTTTCCGCGGATTATTTTGATGAGGTTGTCCACTTCGAGGTCTTTCAGCATCATATACGCCACTATGGACGACAAAGAGGGAGGAGCGACCTTCAAGGACGCGATCGTCTTCTGGGCCACCCTTCTGCTCAGGAGGTTCTCCAGGGCTACGAGCCCTTCTTCTCTATAGGATGGGAGAGCTTCGCTCAGGTCATACAGGTGCTTGATCCCGTCGACGAGCTCTTCGACGTTAGCGGCCCTGTAGAGGTCGTTCAGAGTCGAAACGGACAGGTTCCCACCCTCGACCAGGTACCGCTGCATGTCCTGTGCGCCTGTACCCCGTTGTTTCCCTTTCATCAAGGCCACTATGTTCTTCTCGTCTATGGTCGCTTTTAGGGCCGAGGCCACCCTCGCGTCCGCACCAGACCTTCCTTGGACCGAAAGCACCAGCTTCCTCAGATAGGTCAGTTCGAGCTGGAGGAGGAGGGGGCCGATATCCCCGTCAGTCCTGTATTTTTCGAGATAGGCCTCAAAGTCTCCGCCGTACCTCTTGCTCGCCCAGGTGACCACGTTGGCGACGTCTTTCATCTCAGATAGTTCCTTCAGGTCCAGATACGAGAGGACGCCAGCCATCGGTCCCAATGGGAAGTCGGTGCTTGAAACCAGGAACACGTCGGTCATCTGACCGAGTGGGTAGCCCATAGCCTTGGACGTAATGATCAGGCCCAGGTTCCTGATGTCCCATCTCCCGAGTATGAGGGACACGACGTCCTTCGAGTCATCTGGGGTCAGAAGCAAGATGGTCTTCGAGACCCGGACCAGGTGCCTGTGTATCGCAGCCTCGATGAGGTCTGCACCTGAATACTTGACGGCGAGCGTGGCCAGATCCTCCTTGTAGACGGTGACGTTCAGCTCGTGGGCAAGTTCGCCGAAGTCTTTCGTGGAGATGAGCGACTCGAACTTCGCCTGGGAGAACAGGTCAGACTGCATCGCCTTGACCCTTGCGTTGGCATAGGCGTACATTGCGTCGACCACCGCGCCCACCTAGGAACCGGTCTTTTTCGAGCCGTCTGCGAAGACCTGGTCGAGGAGCTTCAGCCTTATCGCATCTCCCCTTTCCCTCAGCAGCGACTCTACGGTGTTGTCGACGCGCCTCCTTCCGTCCGCCGATGAAATGATTGCGCCTCCCTTGCAGTCTATCTCTTCTTTGGAGACTTCTGCGGCCACCTTCTTCCCCTTCAGCAATGCCTTGTCGTGGGCGTTGACCTGGACCTTAGCGTCTTTGCCTATCTTGGAAACCCCATCCTCTATCATCGTGATGAGGAATTTCGGATAGTCGTCAGACCTTGCGAAGTCGTCCAGGGCGTCCGCGATTCCGGCTTCATAACGGCGGATGACATCCTCTCTTGCTTGGAGGAGTTCCCTCTTTGCAGCAAGCCTTGCTGATGCCACCGAACGCAGCTTCTCCTCCCTTACCTCTCTCTCTGCCTGCGCCCTCGCAAACGAGACCTCAGAGTCTGCCTTCGCCTTGGCGTCTGCA
>DAHVLJ010000001.1 GCA_027320425.1 Nitrososphaerota archaeon | reverse complement strand
GGGGAACGACTTAAGACATAAAGACGGTCGGCCGCCCTGCCGCACCCTGTGGCCCTGGTGGTGCAGCTTGGTTAGCATTGGAGGCTGTGGACCTCTCGATCGTGGGTTCAAATCCCACCCAGGGCCCCTATATCTGGGCTCTAATCATCGGGTGTTAAATCCCCCGGGCTCTCTAATAGCCCAGAGTCCGGATGACACTGAAGTTCCGCAAGCCGCCAACTGAAGAGTCCGTGCAGAGGCTGCTCGGTTCGGCCAGGCTTTCCGACGCGACCAAGAAGGGGTACCTGGGGAGGGTCCAGCAGTACCTCCGTGAGGCGCAGATGACCCCGGACGAGTTCGTCGGGGCGGCCCCACTCGAACGATTTGTACCTCTTCCGCATCATCCTCTCTGCCTCCACGAGGCGGTTTCTCGCCAGGACGATGTAGCACGTCGTGTCTGTGACCTTAATGTCCCTGGACTCGACCCTCAGGCTCTCGTTGACAATCGTCGCGAGCTGTTCCGGGCCGAACCCCGTGGCGTTCCTTAACTCGACCACTCGCATCTCGACGTCTGGAGGGGTCTTGTTCCTTGGCGTGGTATGAGGGCGCTTGGACCTGAACCTGAGGCCTGGGATCCCCTCTTCTCTGAACCTCTTCACCAGGCGCTGGAGCTGCCTCCTGGACCTGTGTATCATCTCCGCAGCCCTCCCCCTCGTGACTCCGAACGGGGAGAGGGTCCGCGCCACCGCGTGGTAGCGCTTCTTCACGTACTCTGGCTCTGCCCTTAATAGAGAGACGTGGCTCTCATCAAGGTACACCTTCCCTTGCACGATGGTCGTTGTGTGACTCACTTCGATTGTCGCGCGAGGGGGGTGTCATATCTCCCTTAGTCCTCCACCGCACTTCCTGCATTCATGAACGGCTTTGCGACAAAAATTCGCGCTTCTGCATCATAACAGACAGCGAATCTTTCGATAAAGCTATCGAAATTCAGTTGCGTGCCCGTGAGCTGTGCCAACCGAGATGTTTTTGGGAATTAACAAGGAAGTGTGTGGTCGGGCGAAAAATCTGATTTTTGTCGCAAAGCATTCATGAACCGAATCTTATTATAGCAGCGGCGGAGGGTAATCTATGACGCCTCCTTGAGTAAGGAGAAACTGAAAACTTTTGACACTTACACAGTCTCAGTCCCGATAGAAGCTCCGATTCGCCATGGCGTAGGAGTCCACCCCGGTTGGTTCACCATGACGCTCGTCAGGATAGAGACCACGGGCGGATATGTGGGCTGGGGGGAGACAGGCGGCGGTGGCTTCAGCGTGAAGAGCATGCTACTGTCTCTGGGGTCGAGGATGGTAGGCGAGGACCTCTTCAACATACAGAAGATCCAGTGGAAATACGCCTCACCCATCACGGCCACCTACTATAACCAACTCATGCCCCAGCTCTGGTTCCCGATCGAGACTGCGTTGCTGGACGCCCAAGGTCAGGCACTCGGGCTCCCGGTGCACTCCCTCCTTGGAGGCAAGGTCCAGGATAGCATCCGTGTTTCCGCCTATTACTTCCCCAGACAAGTCGGAGAGAACGGCAGGGGAGGGGAGACGAAGCCGGAGGAGACGCTCAGACTCCTCGCCGCCTGGAAGAAGAAGTACGGCTTCGACGTATTCAAGCTCAAGGGGGGCGTCTTCCTGCCGAGGCACGACGTGGACACGCTAAAGCTGCTCAACGAAGAACTTCCGGACGCTCTGTTCAGAATCGACCCCAACGGGGTGTGGAGCCTACCCGAGGCCACCAGGGTCGCTGCAGACCTCTGGAACGCTCACGTGAGGGTGGAGTACCTGGAGGACCCAGTCTGGGCGCTGGGGGACATGGCTAGGCTGAGAGACTTCGTTAGGTGGCCACTGGCCACGAACACCTCCGTGACCAAGTTCGACGACATAGTGGGCGCTCACGCGCTCAGAGCCGTGGATGTCGTACTTGGCGATCCACACTGGTGGTGGGGAATGAGGGGTTATCAGCAACTTGGGAGGGTCTGCCAGAGCTTGGGCCTAACCATCGGTATGCACAGTCCTGGCGAGCTCGGTGTCGGCTTGACGGCTATGGTCCACGCTGCGGCGGTAACTCCGCAGCTTGGCGCCGCCATCGATACACACTACATGCACCTGCTTGACGATGTGGTGGCGGGCGGGGTCAAGATTGAGGGAGGCGCCATACGGGTACCTGATGGGCCCGGCCTTGGAATCAGGGTCAGCGAGCAGAAGCTCGAGAAATACCAGAAGCTCTACGAGGAGAAGAAAGACTACGCCTACTCAACGGACCCCGAGCGCCCTGACTGGTTTCCAACGATACCACAGCACAGCTACGCTAAGTGTGACTGCCATGTCAGTTGAAGCGACGCACCGATGAACCTCATCTTTGGCTACCTAACTGCAACCGAAGAAATCGTCCCGCCTTCGTTCTCCATCCTAGAGAACATCGCGGGATTTTCTCTGTAGCTTTCCGGAGGGCCTGCAAGAAAGATTGTACAGGCTGCAATTTTTCACCCGTGTATTCCTGTCTGGGAACATAGTGTAACATCTGTAACCAGTCCGTTCCCTTCCGCATTTCTCCAGGTCGAGAGAGGAGAAGTTGGCGTGCCGCTGCCATCCGAACCCCGGAAGCGCACCAGGACGAGGGCAGGAGGTAGAGACCAATGCACGCGGTTCAAAGGTTTCTGACGAGTGGGCTTGGGGGAGACCCCAAGGGGAACATAAGAGCGCTGGAAGCATTGAGGGGTTTCAGAATGGCGCCTCAGGAGGCAGACGCATGGCTGTGCGTCTTGGAAGAGACTTCCAGGGAGAGCGAGGCGAGTTGCTGAACGAAATCAAAACCCTGGCTGAAAGACGGACCGACGCCCCGCCACCAAAGGATGCTGGCACGGGGACGACCAAGGCACCGAAGAGCAGCATTAACAGATTCGGCGCAGCCAACGAAACAGTGCTGAGGACAATCCAGCAGGAGCTGGTGACGAAGAGGATGGAGGCGCTGGCAGAGAAGCTAGGTCTTTTCTCCCTGGAATCGCACATCGATGTCCGCATGAGAGCCAGCGGTGGGCGCTTCGGCCTGCTCCAGTTCATCGTGAACATCGGGTACTGAGCCAGGGAGATGACTGCTGTCGAATACCGGCGGCCCGAGCGGAATCTCAGCGCGGCGCAGACTATAGAGGGGGGCTACTTCGGGAGCAACGCGAACACTGCGGCCGACATACTGACGAGCATGGAACCCCTCAAGCCGACCGAGGTCGTTACATGGACCAACGGAAGGCTGGCCTTCCTCGACGTGGTCATGGAGGGGATCGGGGCCAAATCCCATCGGGCCCGGGTGTGGGACATAAGTCTCCCTCCCCGTTCTTAGTCGCGTTCTTCGAATAAGGGCTACGATATCATGATGTCCTTTCAGTATGGTGCGGGCCTTCCCACAAAGGCGGTTAAGAGCCTATCCCAAGAATACACCTGATGGCCTAGGCAGTCTGACGTCAGCGACGATAGGGTGGTCTCTCAGCGGCTCTGCAATGAAGAAGAAGCTGCCTACGATCAGACGGATTCCCGATGACCTCTGGGCAGAGATGGCGCCTCTGCTCGGAGAGGAGAAGAAGCCAGGCACCAGGGGGAGGCCTCCCGTCCCGTTCAGGAATGCCATGGACGGCGTACTCCACGTCCTCGGGACAGGGTGCCAGTGGAAGTCCCTGCCCAAGGAGTATGGTTCTGTGTCGACGGTCCATCGCAGATTCCAGCGGTGGGTGAAGGAGGGCGTCTTCAAAGAGCTCTGGGCGAAGCTCCTCGGGAGGTATGACGAGCTGCGTAGCACCGAGTGGAAGTGGCAGTCGCTCGACTCCAGCTCCGTCAAGGCTCCCCTCGGGGGAAAAAGACTGGTCCCAACCCCACCGACAGGGGCAAGCTCGGCTCGAAGAGGCACATCCTCACCGACAGGAGGGGGACGCCTCTCTCCGCTGTGATCACTGGGGCCAACACGCACGACATGAAGGCGGCGTTCGAGACATTGGACGGCGTCGTCGTCGAGAGGCCTGCCCCCAGTCGCTGCCATCCCCAGCACCTCTGCCTGGACAAGGGGTACGACTACCCAGAGATGGAGGCGGGCGTGATTGAGAGAGGGTACGTGCCGCACATGCGGCACAGGAGGGAGAGATGGAGAACCCTGTGAGGCGCTACAAGCCGAAGAGGCGGGTCGTGGAGAGGAGCGCGTCGTGGCTCAACCTGTTCAGGAGGCTCCTCATCAGGTGGGAGAAGAAGGCAGAGAACTATCTCGCACTAGTCCGGCTGGCCTGCTCCCTAACCGTCTACAGGAGGATAATTTTGTGATAGGCTCTAAGTCACGTTTCTTCTTCCTCTCTCGACCCGTCGGTTGATGGTCGTCAGGGACGAGGACATCCAGAAGAAGCTCAGGGAGATAGACGAGCAAATCCGAAAAGAGTACGTCGAGAGCCACCCCAAGGAGGAGAGAGACTGGAGGACCTACGAGCAGCAGTTCTCCAGGAGGATAAAGGAGGCGATGAAGGCCCTCGACTCCCTCGTCCACGAGGCGGTGTCCACGATCAGGTCTCCCAGCCCAGGTTCGGGAGGCCCGATCCGCTCACCCTCGAGCAGAAGGTCAAGCTCCTCCTGATCAAGCAGCTTGTGGGTGAGTCCAACAGGATGTACGCCGGCATGCTGGACACCTACTCCATGCTCTCGGGCATCGACGTCTCCTACAAGACCGTAGAACGTTTGTACTTCGACGAGGAGGTGACGATGGCCCTCCACAACCTGCACGTCCTCATCCTGAAGAAGAAAGGGGTCGGCGAGAAGGAGGAGGGGAGCGACGCCTCCGGGGATGGGACCGGGTACTCCCTCACCATCACGAAGCATTACGAGAGCGTCACCAGGGAGCTGAAGGACATGGCCAAGGAAGAGCAGGGGGAGCGGCAGGATGAGGAGGGAGGCGAATCGTCGTTGCCACAGCAGCCGCCCAAAGAGGAGACGAAGAAGCGTGCCTTCGCATACTCCTTCAGGTTGATGGACCTCCCCACCAGGATGCACCTCGCCTACGGCTCGAGCCTGAAATCGGAGAAGGAGGCCTTCGACCGCGCCATGAAGATGCTCTCCAGGATCGGCGGCGTGACGCTCGACTCGGTCAGGCTGGGCAGGTACTGCAGCACGCCGGCGTACCTGGACCTCTTCGGACGCGAGACCAAGGTCTACGTCATACCCAGGAGCAACGCCACCCTGAATGGTTCCTGGAGGCGGAAGGAGGTCATGATAGACTTCGTGAAGAACACGACGGAGTACTTGGAGCAGTACTACCGGCGGGAGAACTCGGAGTCAGGGTTCGCAGCCGACAAGAAGATGCTCGGGTGGTCGATAGCCCAGAGGAGGGAGGACAGGATTGACTGCACCAACTTCTGCACGGGGCTGTGGCACAACCTGTTCAACTTCTCGACCCTCTGACTTCTGTCCCACACCCATCGGGCCCGCTACATTTTTGTGCCGGAACCCCTCATTAAATTCGGCCTCCTTCCATAAGGGCATGGAAGGGGCGGTCGAAGAAAGAACAAAGTACAGTCGGCTGCTCGCCGACAGCGAGCTGAGGAGGTGGTACGACAACGTCGACGAAGTTACTGCCGAAGACGACGCTTTGTGAGTTGTCCCAATCGTACCTGAGAGTCCGAGCGGAGAAATCCCGAACGCTCCTTGGCCTTTCACAAAAGGAAATTTCACTCGAGTTCGCTGCGTGGTTCCAGAAGGCGAGCAGACGTGTTGCAATTCTTCAGCAACGACAGTAGCATGGCGTGAAGTTCTTTCACCCTTTCCGGTTCTGTGGAGGCGATGTTGTTTTGTTGCTTCGGGTCGGTAGAGAGGTGGTACAGTTCAACAGGTTCGTGTCTGGCGCTGTAGATAAGGGACCACTCGTTTGTAGTGACAGTTACGGGGAGCCACTCTTTGACGTTCCTGCCGAATGCGTCGACGGCGCGGGTGACTTCGCCGGGGTTATGCAGAGGCCAACTGGTTACTACGAATGGCTTGCCTGCGTCGTCGTCGCCCTGCAGAATCGGTACTATGGACTGACCTTGCACGTGAGTCTGCGCTTCCACCTCGGCCAGGTCTAGTATCGTAGGCACCACGTCGCTCAAGGAAACAATCGCGTTGGTCCTGCGGGGTTTGCATCCTGGGACGCTAACCAGCATAGGTACATGTATGACTTCCTCGTACAATGGTGAGCGATAGAAGTTCGTGTCACGTATCATCGCGGGGCCGTACGTGCCGGTTGCCCGGTCCATGACCGACTTACCGAAATAACCATGCTCACCAAAGTAGAAGCCGTGGTCGGAGGTGAAGATTATTGCGGTCTTCTCGGCCAGGTTCAGGGCCTCGACCGTGTCCAGCAGTCGCCCCACCCACCTATCGACCATTGTAGCCTCGCCACAATAGCACGCGTGCGCGATTTCCAAATCCTCGTCAGACACGCCTCGTTCCTTATACTTGCCGTAGACGGGTGGGATTACCTTGCCATCATAATCTGGATGATATAACTCGGTGTACCAATGGGGAGGATCCCAAGGCTCGTGTGGGTCCCACGTATCTACGTACAGGAAGAATTTCTCTTTGTAGTGCCTTTGCAGCCATCTCTCAGCCGCGAGCATGGTGGCTGGAGCTGCGTAGTCCGTTTCGTGCACGCGGTAAGGCCTGACGTCGTAGCCCTCTGCCCGCTTGTAGTCTTGTCCTCGGATGTAGATGAAATCTTGGAAACCCCTGTCGTAGTTGTAGGATTCCTTGACCAGAAATGGAGTGTCAGCGACTGCGGTGGTCAGATAACCTTTCTGCGCAAGAAGCTGTGCAAGTGTAATTTCTTCGGTGGGCAAAGGCTGCCACCCCATGAAAGTGAAGGTGTACTTGCCGGTAACAAGGTCGGCCCTCGCAGGGACGGTAGGGTGGGAATTGGCGTACGCGCGATCGAAGACGACCGAATTACTTGCAAGCTTGTCTAGGTAGGGCGTGCGCATCGTCTTGTTCCCATTGCATCTTAAGTGGTCATAACGAAACGTGTCCGAGACGATTAGAATTATGTTCATAATGCCGCTCTTTTTCACGGCTGTGTTCCCGAGTGCCGATATATTAGTATGTGTTTAGCCTTCCTTAAGCTCGCTTCGCAATTGCTCTAGGAACGTTTGGTTGGGTCCTTAACTCCAGCAGCTCGCAGCATCGACTTGGCAGCACCTCAAAAAGAAGAGCGCCCATGTCCTATGTGCGGCGTGTCGCCAAACCATCTTCGAGAGCTCAGCGACAAGATCGAAGAGCTCGGTCGAGAGGTAGCCGAGCTGAAGCGGCGGCTCTCTGTGTACGAGAACTCCAACTCGCCTCCCTCGAAGAACTCTCTCCTGTACAGGGAGATGAGGAGGAACAGGCGGAGCGAGGAGGAGGGCGGTCCCGCGCCCAGGAAGCCGGGAAGGAAGGAAGGTCATCAAGGCGTCACACAGGTCTTCAAGTCGACCGGTCGGGTCGTCCACCACACGATGGAGAGGTGCCCGAGGTGCGGCTCGACCCATCTCTCGGTCGTATCGACGGAGAGGAGGACAGTGGTGGACGTTCCTGAGCCCCTCCCCTACACGGTGAGGGAGCACGCCGTCAATACCTACAGACGCCCGGGATGCGGGGCAGACGATCTCGCCCCAGACTCCGTGGGAAGGGGTTCCCCTCGTCCGTGGAGGAGACGAGGGACGGCGGCGTCATGTTCGGGAAGAATCCGCTCTCCGCGATGTCTACGCTCTGGTCCGTGGCGAGGCTCCCCCTGACGTAGATACCTTACGCTCTCGAGTCGACGTACGGCCTGCGCCCCTCCCCTGCGACCATAGAGCACGCCCTCGAGAAGGTGGCCGAGGGGCTCGAGGGATTCCAGGAGAAGGTCAGGAAGATCGTCAGCAGGTCGAAGGGGGCAAACTTCGACGATGCCGGGATGCCTGTCGGGGGGAAGAGGGGCTCTGTAGAAACCCTCTGACAAGAGACGACGCGACCCTCATGGCGTTGTAGGCTATCATCCTGACCCTGATCTCGTTGTTCACCCCCTTCGCCCTGACGGACCTCATCTCGTCCCCCATGGTCCTCTTCACCACGGAGAAGATGATCTCGTCCTTGGCCCTCTGGCGGTACACCCTCTCTGAGAAGCGCCTCTTCATCTCCTTCCTGTAGAGCCCCTCGGTCCTCCAGAGAGGCACCCCCTCCATGCGCGAAGGGATCACCGACATGGCGTGCAGCTCCTCTCTCAGGAGGCGATGGTTCCTCTCCGAGTCGTACCCCTTGTCGCCTATGCCCACGCCGATGGGCCTCACCGAGTGCGCCTTCCTAACCACAGGAGGGAAGTCGATGGTGTCGTTGCGAGGACCCCGACGTACTTTGACTGAGGTGACGAGCTGGCGCCTGAGCTCGGCGCCGATGGTGAGCTTGAGGAACCTCCTCGTCCTGGTCCTCATCTCTCCAGCTGCCTCCTCATCCCCGAGAGGACGTCGCGCTTGACCCTCAGGGCGTAGTAGTAGGACGCGTGACGCATCGAGAACCCGGAGGAGTCGATTCCGAAGACCTGCCTCCTGACCCTCGTCAGGAGGACGAACCCTCCCATCACCCTCTCCAGGAGGGCGGACGACGCTCTCAGCATGAACTTCTCCAGGGTCGTGAAGTGGGGGAGCCTGGAGAGGCCGAGCTCCTCGACCAGGGTGTCGGCGACTGGGAGGAGGTCGTCGACGTACTCCCGATATGACTTCCTCATCCTCTGCCAGAGGACGAGGAGTGCGATGTGCTGCCACTGGGTGAAGTCCCTCCTG
>DAHVLJ010000012.1 GCA_027320425.1 Nitrososphaerota archaeon | reverse complement strand
GCGATGTAGTCGGCGCCGTAGTGCCAAGGGCCCTCTTCTATGGCGGAAGTACGACCAGGGGCGAGGGGATGGTCGAGCACCTGGATGCTGCGGTAGTCAAAGGTAAAAAGGTTGGTCGGCGCGAGGGCCCATGAAGTTCTGTACATTCTCTCTCCCCACGGAGGGCAGTCGGAGCCAGAGGGCAGGGCTGATGGCGGATGGGACGGTCTTCGAGAACGAGGACTCAGGGAGCCTCAATAACCGAGTCGCCACCGCCCCCGACGTCTGGCCTGGGGCTGAGGACGGGCCCCGATCGCCAATACAGGGCATACACGGCTACGACGGAGGCGGCGGTGGTGACTATGGCGAAGGCGAACAGGCCGGTGTTTCCCAGCCACCCCTGGATAATGCCTCCGGGGAGGGGGCCGAAGCTCCAGAGCGTGGAGTTGATCAACGAGAAGACGCCGAGGTACTCGGCCGTCCGCCCTTCCGGAGCGATCTTGCTCACCCAGCTGAGCATCGCGGGGCTCAGGAGCGCGAAACCCATGGAGTATATGATTCGCGCGGGAACGAGCTCCGGCCACGCGCCCGAAGCGACGTAGATAACCAGCGCGACCCCCACGGTCACGGTCCCATAGATGTAGCCGCGTATCTCCCCCATGGCGTCGACCTTGCTCCCGAGCTTCGTCGCCAAGAGGGCGGTAGTCCCCATCCCGGCGACCGCTATCAGGCTGACCTCGAGGTAGTTGGCGCCCAAGAAGTAAGCATAGGCCCCGATGAAGGCCGTGACCGCCCCCGTCCCAATGGCCCTGATGGAGGTGGCGAAGGAGAAGACAATCACCCCCTTCATCTCCCTGAGGGGGCGGCGGGACAGGGAGGGCTTCACCGTGCTCTCCGGGAGGGCGAAGACCAGCATCAAGAGGTCTGCCGTGATGAAGAAGCCTACGAGGTAGAAGATGGCGTCGATGCTGATGTACTCGGAGACCAGCCCGGCAGCGACCACCCCGACTATGGAGCCCAGGGCCCCCACCTGGCTGAGGAAGCCGTACCCCCGTCCGCGCTCCCCGGACGTCGTGATGTCCGCGACAAAGGCCGCAAGGGCGGTGTTCCCTATAGACAGGACGGTTTCTCCCAGCAGGAAGAAGGCGCTGATGGCGATGAAGCCCCCGAGGAACGGGATGAGGACGAAGAAGGGGAGAGAAGCCGCCTCTGAAACGATTAGGAGCAGTCGCCTCCGCCCCATCCGGTCGGAGAGCCTCCCGGCAAAGGGCCCCGTCAGGCTCGAGGCCACGTATGCCGCAGAGAATGCGGTGAGCGCGGCGGCCACCGAGACCCCGTCCTTCTCGACGACGTAGAGGACGAAGAACACGGTGAAGAGGCT
This sequence comes from Nitrososphaerota archaeon, assembly GCA_027320425.1. Classification (GTDB taxonomy): domain Archaea; phylum Thermoproteota; class Nitrososphaeria; order Nitrososphaerales; family Gagatemarchaeaceae; genus UBA183. The sequence continues at coordinate 55,315 of DAHVLJ010000012.1, read as the reverse complement.
CGAACGGTTGTTGGAGAGCATCTGGTAGAGCGAGAGTATCAGGAGCGTCCTTCCCCCGGACCGAGGCGAGGGAGCCGCCTGGGCGTCAGGGGCTGTGTTCGACAATCGGCGTTTCAAAAGGCGCTCCGATGTTATGCGCTTAAGGGTTCCACCGGTGAGCCGTAAAGATTCAATCAGAACGCCGCCGGTAGAGACTTGAAGGGATGGGAGCCAAGAGCGGGAAGCAGTTCCTCCAGAGGCTCGACACGACCCGCGCGAAGCGTGGTACGGCAGCCAGAAGATCACCGGCGAGACATCCAGTCATCCGGCGTACAAGGGATGGCCATGTCCATCGCCGCACTCTACGACATGAAGCTGCGGCCCGAGCTGAAGGAGGTCATGATATACGAGCCCCCTGCGCCCCACGAGCCGGTCGGGACGAGCTTCATGCATCCCAGTACCGCGGACGACCTGGCCAAGCGGACGGCCACGATGATGGCTTGGGCGAGCTACTCCGACGACAAGACGGGGAGGACCGCAGACAGCCTCAACAGCTCGACCGTGGCTATGGCGGCAAGGACTTCTTCAGGAAGCGGAAGGGACTTCGACAGGTTTTACCAGGCGAAGATGGCGGATGCATCGATTCTCAGCGAGGAGTATCTATAGGGCCGCTGGGATTTTGAACCCAGGATTGCCAGCGCCGTAGCGCCATGGCCCCTTCTCCACGGCGGATGCGTCCCCCGGAACGAGAGGGTGGTCGAGCGACGTTGGACCCGGCAGATGCCAAAGGGTAAAAAGGGTTGGCAGCTCGCACCTCCCGTTGCGTTTCTGCGTGTTCACTCCGCGGGGCGAGGGTCATCGTGGGCCGAGGGTCGGGGTGGTGAAGGGCGAGGCCGTCCATACGGTGAAAGCGGCTGAGAGCATCTCAGAGCTCTTGCGCCAGGAGGTCGATCTCACTGACGTTCGGTTGGAGGGCGCATCATACGACGTTTCTTCCGTGGGCCTCCTAGCGCCCGTCCCCAGGCCGGGAAAGATCCTCGCGACCATAGTCAACACTCAGGCCATGCTCGGAGGAGAAGACGTCCATCTGGACAGGCCACGCGTCGACATGAAGGTCCCAAGCGCCGTGATAGGACCAGGGGACGAGATACTTGCCCCTAGGACCGGTGTGAGGCCCGAGGTCGAGCTGGCCGCGATCGTGGGGAAGAAGCTGACGAGCGCTTCCGAGCGCGAGGCTTCCGATGGCATCGCTGGATACACCGTGCTGAACGACGTGACCGCGCCCTCGGATTCGAGGGACGACGCATACGAGGCGTACAGGAGAGACAGGAGCACAGGAGCGATCAGGAAGTCGTTGATGCGCGGACCCCTCTTCCGCTCTAAGAACCACGACACGTTCTGCCCGATGGGGCCGTGGCTTGTGACTCCCGACGAGCTGGACGTCTCAAACCTCAGGATGACGACGAAGTTCGACGGCTTCATGGTGCAGGAGGGTTCGACGTCAGAGTACCTTTTCGGACCGGCGAAGATCGCGTCGTATCTGTCAGGGTTCCTTACGCTCGAACCGGGAGACGTGGTCTCATGCGGCAGCGTCGGTTGGACGAAGTCGGCCCTGGGAGACCTTGACCCGACAGAATACACCCTCCCGATGAAGGACGGCGTGCTCTCCCTGGAAGTCGAGGGGATCGGCACCCTCGCCAACCCGGTGAAGGTGCGCTAGTCTTCTAACCGAAGAGCAGTATGTATGCGCCCACCGCAGCGATGACGAAGCCTACCAGGGAGTCGTTGTACTTCGCCGGGGCCTTCGAGAGCAGCTTCGCCAAACCTTCGGAGCCGGCGAGGACGAGCAGGAGGAGCGTGAACACTGAAGCGGTCGCAAAGGTCAGAGCGGTGTCTGCCACCATCCCCACTGAGACCTGCGAGGCCAGAAGGAAGACAGGAAGTACGCTCAGGTCAGGCGAAAGGGCGCCTCCAAGGACGGCGAAGAAACCCAAACCCCTTCCGGAGGCCTTGAGCTTCGCGGCTTCCTCGGACGCCTCCCGCTCATAGTCTTCAGGTTCGTCTCTCAACAGGACCCTGAACCCATAGATGAGACCACCGACGACCATGACCGCCCCCGTCCCTACCGTGAGAAGGTCGGAAAGGGTCCTCGAGAAGTACATGCCCGCCGCCACGATCAGCAGCCCAAGCGCAAGCGAAAGCGTGACATGGCCCACCGCGGTCGCGGCCCCAAACCAGAGCGTCCTGGCTCTTGACCACGACGACCTCTGGCCCAAGATGCACAGAGTGACCCAGTGGTCGGGCGCGGACATGTGGAGCACGCCTACCGCGGCAGCGGCGACGAGAAGCGAGAACACCTGGACCATTCGAGCAGCGCCCGGGCTCCGCGGGTTGCCGATTTAATCTAACGACGGCTCCGCAAAGATTCAATTATCGTAAGCAGGAGACGCGGGGAGTAGAAACATGGGGGCAAGGAGCGGGAAGGACTTCCTCGCGAGGCTCGACTCGACCCCCCGGGAGATCTGGTACGGAGACACGAAGCTAACGGGCTCGGTATCGGGCCATCCCGCCTTCAAGGGCGTGGCGAGGTCGATCGCCGCGCTCTACGAGATGCAGCTGAAGCCAGGGATGGAGTTCATGACATATGCGTCTCCGAAGAGCGGAGACCGCGTCGGGGCGAGTTACATCCAGCCCAAGACCCGCGAGGAGCTCGTACAGAGGACGCGGATGATGAGAGCGTGGGCCGAATACTCAGGGGGGTTCATGGGAAGGACGGCTGACTACCTGAACAGCTCGCTCATGGCGATGGCAGCCGCCAACGAGTTCTTTGGCCATGAAGGGAGAGACTACGCCGGCAACGTCCAGTCCTACTATGAGTACGTCAGAGAGAACGACCTGGTCCTCACCCACACACTGATCAACCCCCAGACCAACAGGAGCGTCGGACCCTCGAAGCAGACGGACCCGTTCATCGCAGCCAGGGTCGTGGAGAAGTCCTCTGAGGGGGTGACGATCCGCGGCGCACGGATGCTCGCTACGCTCCCCATCGCAGACGAGATAATGGTGTTCCCGTCGACGGTCATCAGGTCCGGGCAGGACGACATACCGTACTCCATCGCGTTCTCGCTCCCGGTAAGCGCAAAGGGGCTGAAGTTCATCTGCAGAGAGTCGTTCTCGGACGACTCCGGTTACGACCACCCGCTCGCTTCGAGGTTCGACGAGCAAGACGCGGTGGTGGTCTTCGACGATGTCGTCGTCCCTTGGGAGAGGGTCTTCATCCTGGAAGACCCAGAGAAGGCCAACAGGGTCAACGAAGCGACTGACGCCGTCGTGTTCATGGCGCACCAGGCGATAGTAAGGGAGTGCGTCAAGGCCGAGTTCATAGCGGGGGTGCTGACCATGATAGCGGAGACAATCGGCGCTGACCAGTTCCCACAGGTGCAGGAGAAGATCGCCGACGTACTCCTCACCGCGGAGACGATGAAGGCGTTTCTCGCCGCGAGCGAAGCGAACGCGAAGGTGAACAGATGGGGAATCCTGACCCCCGACTACGTCCCAATCAACTCGGCGAGAAACCTCTGGCCGCGGGTCGCACCTTCGTTCTCTGCCGCTATCAAGCAGATAGGCGCGAGCGGGCTGATGGCCATCCCGCCTGAGGAGATATTGAACTCCCCGGCCAGGGCAGACGTCGAGAAGTACTATCAGGCGAAGCTGCTGGGAGGAGAGGAGCGGGTCGGACTGTTCAAGCTCGCGTGGGATGCGGCAGGGAGTTCTTTCGGCGGGAGGCAGGACCTGTATGAGCGATTCTTCTTCGGGGACCCGGTAAGGATGGCCAGCGCCTATTACTCCTGGTACAACAAAGAGCCCTACAAGGAGAGGGTGAAGGAGCTCCTGCACCGCAAGGACTGAGATGGCGTTGGAACGGGGGTTCGACATAGTCAAGGCGGGACACATAGAGTTCCTCGTCACAGACATGGACGAAGCGAAGAGGTTCTATGTCGACACCCTCGGGTTCGTAGTGACCGAGGCAGATAGGTCGCATCTGTATCTGAGGGGGCTCGAGGACAGGACGCACCACTCACTTGTCCTCACAAAATCGGCCTCGCCAGGAGTGGGACATTTCGCGTTCAGGGTAGCTGAGGAGAAGGGCCTGAAGGCGATCGAGGCCGTTGCGAAGGCCCACGGAGGGACAACCCGCTGGGTCGAGCCCGGCGAAGAGAAGGGCCAGGGGAAGGCTCTCTTGGTCGAGGACCAGTTCGGCTTCCCGGTCGAGTTCTACACGAAGATGGAGAAGGAGGAGTGGATGCTCCAGAAGTACCAGAACTACAGAGGCGCCAAGGTGATGCGGCTGGACCACTTCAACATAATGCTCCCAGACGCCGCCTCGGCGTTCAGATGGTACGTTGACTCACTCGGGTTCGGGTGCACCGAGGTCACCGAGACGGAAGGGAGCAAGCCTGCGCTCTGGGCAGCATGGCTACGGAGGAAGCACACGTGCCACGACATCGCGCTGACCACGGGGAAGGGCCCGCGGGTCCATCATGCAGGGTTCACAGTCTCCGACAGAAGCTCGATAATGGACGCGGCTGACCTCCTTGCTTCCAGCGGGTACCTCAAGAGCATGGAGAGAGGCCCAGGCCGCCATGGTGTCTCCAACGCCTTCTTCCTCTACCTAAGGGACCCTGACGGGAACAGGGTCGAGCTCTACACTGGAGACTACATCAGCGCGGACCCAGACTGGGTCCCCATAAGATGGAAGCTCAACGACCCCCAAAGGCAGACTTTCTGGGGGGCGCCCACGCCGGCGAGCTGGTTCAACGAGGCGATGCGCGTGAAATCCCCTCGGACCGGAAGGTTCGCCTCTGTCGCCTCGCCCAAGATCAAGGACAGGCCCGACTACCTACTGGCGGCCAAGTAGCTACCAGACGATGTCTGAAGGCGGCGCCGGGTACTCCATCTGCTCTGTCGTCGTGTACTGCTGGGCGTAGTAGACCAGCGGTTTCTTCGAGTTCATCGTCTTGGCGGAGACGACATTCCCAACGAGTATCGAGTGGTCCCCCCCGTCGTACGCTGCCCATGCCCTGCACTCCAGAGCGGCTCTGGCCCCCGCGATAACGGGAGACCCCGTGGTCCCCTTCGCGAACTTGATCCCCTCGAATCTCTCCGTGGCCTGAGTCCTCCCTGCAAACCTGTCAGAGACCGACTTCTGGTCGTCTGCAAGGAAGTTTACGGCGTATGCCTCGGCGTTCCTGAGCACGTCGTGCATCGCGGACCCCTTCGCTATCGAGACGAGCACCAGTGGGGGGTCCAGCGACACGCTGGTGAACGAGCTCACCGTCAGCCCCTTCGGTCCGTGGGAGTCTGTTGTTACGACCGTGACCCCCTGCGGGTAGATCCTCATCGCCTGCTTGAGGCCGTCCTGAACCTCTCTTTCCAACTTGCTGCAGCTCTTGAGTCGGCGCTGGTTAGTCGTTTAAAACGTTCCCCGGAAGAGAGAAGGGAGGGAACGCATGAGCCAGGCGCCACAGGGCAAGCCGAAGAGGAGCCGGATGCCGAGGGCGTTCTGGAAGAGAGCGGTCTACTCGTTAGCCCTGATAGTCGCCGTCGAGGTCGCCGGGATGGTCGGGATGCACCAGATCGAAGGGTGGAGCTACCTCGACGCCTTCTATTTCACGAGCTTCATCGCTACCGGTCAGGGCCCTCCGAGCAACCTCGTAGTCAACGACGCCGCAGGGAAGATCTTCTCGTCTGTTCTCGCGTTCGTGTCGGTAGGGACGGTGATCACCGCGCTCCTTTTCCTGTTCGGCCCCTTCCTCGGCCAGGTGATCAGGGCGGGGGAGGAGAAGGTCGGAGAGCTGGAGAAGGAGATCGAAAGGAGAGAGGGAAGACGGGAGAGCGGCTAGCTTTCTCCTTCTTCTTCCTCCGATTTGCCTGTCAGTGCGGAGATTCTCTTTGAAAGGTCGCTCAGCGCGCCCGCGTGTTGCTTCAGGTCCTCGGGCGCGGAGCTCTTGAGATCCTCCATGTAAGACACGAAGCTGTTCATCTGCGTGATCATGTCATCGGAGTTTCTGGGCCAGTGAGGACGATGGTGTTCCGCGGTGCCGCCGAACTGCGACCTTCCTTTCTCCGTCAGCTCGTACTTCCCGTCGTCCCTCTTCTTCACGATCCCCTGCTCTGACATCTCCTTCAGGAGCGGATAGATCGAGCCAGGGGTCGGACGCCACCACCCGCGCGTCATGGCTTCCACCCCGTCCATGAGCTCGACTCCGTTCTTGGGAGACGAGGAGAGCTGGTAGACCACCAGGTTGGGGAGACCCCTCTTGTTCCGCATTGCGAACCTGAATGGCCACATGCCTCATAGAGGGCCGAACGAGGTTTATAGGAATTGTGCGAATGCATATCGGAAAAACAATATACTTAAGAAGACCGGAAGCGAGGGTGGAAAGGAGGCACGAAACGCATGCAGACAACGTACGACAACGGCCGCTCGCACGGAAGGAACGTCTTCGCGTGGGTGGTCGTCACTCTGGCCGCGCTCGCGGTGCTCATGTTCGCCGCGATGGCCTTCTTTCACCCCTACACCTACACGCCTGGTATGGGATACTACCCCTACTTCGGTTGGGGATTCTTCCCGTTCGGGTTCATCTTCTCCATCGCGTTCATCTTCTTCATCTTCAGATGGGCGTTCTGGGGATGGGGAGGAGGATGGGGGCACCGGTACTCCTATCGCTACGGCTACGGCGGCGACGCGAAGGACATATTGCGTCAGAGATACGCCAGGGGAGAAATCACGAAGGAACAGTTCGACCAGATGATGAGAGACCTGGACCAGCACAGCTGATGTCCGGGCTCTTCCCGGTTTTCAGTCCGCTCGATTCGTTTAACCAGAGGCACGCATAGCCGCGCGACGATGGTCGAGATAAGGGAGGGCAGGAGGGCGGACGCCGAACAGTTCGTCTCGCTCCTGCGGTCGCTGGCCAAGTTCGAAAAGCTGCGGCCTCCGTCCAAAGCCGGGACGAAACGGATCCTCGAAGACGTCTTCGTGAAGAAGAGGGTCAATCTGTTCGTCGCCGAGGACGGGAGAAAGCTCGTCGGGTATGCTCTCTACTTCTACACGTACTCTTCGTTCCTCGCGAAGCCCACTCTCTACCTGGAGGACCTGTTTGTGCTCGAGGACCACAGGAAATCAGGGGTAGGCTTCGCCCTTTTCAGGCGGTGCGTAGACGAAGCGGTCAGCGAGGGATGCGGACGCATGGAGTGGTCGGTGCTCGCATGGAACGAGAAGGCGTTGGAGTTCTACGAGAGGCTCGGGGCAAGAAGGCTCTCTGAGTGGTACTACTATCGGCTCGATGAGAGGGCCCTGAAGCGGGTTCCCAAAAGAGCGTCATAGCGCCTATCTCCGGGCAAACCCCGGTCGGCGACGTCCTTCTCGGGTTCTCATGTTAGTGTAAAAGTTCCCTTGTTCGCAAATATATCACCAAGGCCGAGGCTCGTCTTGGGATTCGTACCTACCATGGAACGTGTCATGCTCTTCCAGGAGGCGCGCGGGGGGGACAAGTACCTGCTTGGCGGGAAGGGGTACGGACTGGTGGAGATGACTTCCCTCGGTCTGCCTGTCCCGCCTGGGTTCGTGATCACCACCGAGGTCTGTAAGCAATACTATGCATCAGGGGGAAAGATCCCCGCCGGGGTCCTGGACCAGGTCCGTGTCAAGATCGCCGAAGTAGAGCGGCTAACGGGCAAGAAGTTCGGCGGTCAAGACCGACCCCTCCTTTTCTCTGTCAGGTCTGGAGCCCCCTTCTCGATGCCCGGGATGATGGACACCGTCCTGAACCTTGGGCTGAACGACGAGACGACGGAACGCATGGCCGCCATCACAAGGAACGAGCGGTTCGCCTACGACTCCTATAGGAGGCTGATACAGATGTTCGGGAAGATAGCGATGGGGGCCGACCCCGGTCCCTTCGAGAAGGTGCTTGAAGAGAGGAAGCGCAAGTCAGGGGTGAAGATGGACATCGAACTGACCCCGGAAGACCTGAGAGGGGTGGTGAGGGAGTTCAAGGACATCGTGAGGGCGGAGACAGGTAAGGACTTCCCCCAAGACCCGTACCTCCAGCTTGAGATGGCTGTGGAAGCGGTGCTGAACTCGTGGAACAACGAAAGGGCGAAGGAGTACAGGAAGTTCTACAAGATCAGCGAGTCGCTGGGGACTGCGGTCAACATACAATCCATGGTCTTCGGGAACTTCGGCGGGACCTCAGGGTCGGGGGTGGGTTTCACCAGGAACCCTTCCACGGGAGAGGACGGGATGTTCGGCGAGTATCTTCCCAATTCGCAAGGGGAGGACGTGGTCGCCGGGATGAGGACCCCCATCGGGATCGACAAGATGGACCCGCAGGTCAGGAGCCAGCTCGAAGATGTCGCGAAGAAGCTCGAGTCATACTTCAAGGACATGCAAGACTTCGAGTTCACTGTAGAAGACGGCAAGCTCTTCATGCTCCAGACTAGGAACGGCAAGAGGACGGCGCAGGCCGCCGTCAAGATAGCCGTAGACATGTCGAAGGAGGGGCTGATTACTTCTGAGGAGTCCATCGCGAGGGTGGAACCAGAGGCGCTCGAGTCTCTTCTCCACAGGAGGCTCGACCCCGACGTCAGGGACAAGCCTCTCGCGAAGGGCCTCGACGCCTCGCCTGGAGCCGCTTCGGGTGCCGTGGTCTTCGACACAGACGAGGCAGCGAAGGTCGGCCAGAGCGAGAAGATCATCTTGGTCCGCCCGGAGACCACGCCTGAGGACATCAAGGGGATGATCGCCGCCCAGGGGGTGCTGACGATGAGGGGAGGGATGACGTCGCACGCCGCTGTCGTGGCCAGAGGCATGGGGAAGCCTGCGGTGGTGGGCTGCAGCGAGATCGAGATTGACATGGAGAAGGAGACGTTCACCACGGTCTCGGGAGAGAAGGTCTCCAAAGGAGAGGTGGTGACGATAGACGGCACCACGGGAAAGATCTACAGGGGGGAGGTGAAGATGGTCGAGCCAGAGCCGACCCCGGAGCTGACCGCGCTCCTGAAGACCGCGGACGAGGTAAGGAGGATCGGCGTCTGGGCGAACGCAGACACTCCCGAAGCGGCTCGGAAGGCGAGGGAGTTCGGAGCTGAAGGCATCGGGCTCTGCAGGACGGAGAGGATGTTCAACGCGCCGAACAGGCTCCCCATAGTGAGGGAAATGATCATGAGCAAGGACGCCGCAGCCAGGAGAGAACACCTGTACAGGCTCTTCCCGTTCCAGCTTTCTGACTTCAAGGGCATATTCGAAGCCATGGGAGGGAGGCCTGTCGTCGTCAGGCTGCTCGACCTTCCGCTCCACGAGTTCCTCCCGCCCCCCGAAGAGCTCATGCTCGACATCCAGTCGATGAAAGAGCAGGGCGCGACCCCGGCCGAGATCGAGAAGGCGGAAGTGGTCCTCGCACGGGTCAGACAGCTCGCCGAGCACAACCCCATGTTGGGGCACAGGGGGTGCAGGCTGGCGGTCACATATCCGGAGATCTATGAGATGCAGGCCAAGGCCATCCTTCAGGCGGCGATTGAGTTGCGCGAGGAGGGGAAAGAAAGGGCGAAGGTGAAGATCATGATACCGCTGGTCGCGCTTGCCGGGGAGTTCCGATACCTGAAGGGGGTGGTCGACGCGGCGGCAGACTCGCTCTTCAAGGAGCTAGGAGCTACCTTCGAGTATCAGGTGGGGACGATGATCGAGACTCCGAGGGCGGCCCTGACCGCGGGGGAGATCGCGAAGGATTCTGACTTCTTCTCATTCGGGACGAACGACCTTACCCAGACCACATTCGGGTTCAGCAGGGACGACGTCGAAGCGAAGTTCATCCCCTGGTACATCGAGACCGGGCTTCTTCACGAAAGCCCATTCGACTCGGTAGACGTCCAGGGCGTAGGAAGGCTGGTCAGGATGGCGGTGGTAGAGGGGAGGAAGAGCAAAGGGGGCCTCGAGATCGGCATCTGCGGGGAACACGGTGGAGACCCGAAGAGCATCTCCTTCTTCGCAGAAGCCGGGCTGAACTACGTCAGCTGCTCCGCGTTCAGGGTCCCGGTGGCGAGGCTCGCTGCCGCACACGCGGCCCTCACGCAGAAGACACTGTCGGTTACGGCTTAGCGCTTCTTGAAGGGAATCCAAGGCAGACAGGCGCCCTGCCCGCATGAAACTTCTCATCGGGCGGATTCTTCCAGGATTCGTCGGACCGATCCGGCATCGGCGCCGATAAAACGAGCGGCCATCGCCCGCGGCTACTTGGCGGCGAGGCCGGTAAGGAAGTCCTGGTTCTGCGAAATCAAGGAGTCCACCACACCCTCCCACCCCTTCCGGTCAGCCTTCCCTTTGGTGAGGAGACCTCGAACCGCCGCGTAGACGTCGTCCAGAGTGGCGGCGCCCATCCCTGCCCTGTCGACCACGTCTACCAGCGCGAGGTCGTTAAGCTTCAACGAATAGCCGTTCTTCGCGAGGAACGCCGCGCCTGAGACGAGGGACGTCCTCTTGTTCCCTGCGTGGAAGTACTGTCCGCTCGCCACCTTGAACATCAAGAGCGCCGCCTTGTCTGGGATGGCCTCGTCTGGGGCCGCGTTGTCCGCCCTGCCTTCGACCTCCTTGACGAGCGCTGACATCTTCTTGCCGTCGGACTCGGAGTAGGAGTGGGCCTCACTGGACAAGGCTACCACGGCCTCGTTGACGTGCACGAGCGCGTCAAAGTCCAGGTGATGTACGGTCTTCTTCGCCACGGCCGGTTTAGTTATCTGGTCTCTTTTAACTGATTGAGAGCGGCTCGAACTGCCCTCGAAGAGCTCAACAGGAAATGGGGCCGGTGGGATTTGAACCCACGATCGCCAGCGCCCCAGGCTCACCGTGAATCTTATTCACACTGGTATGCTGGACCAAGCTACACTACGGCCCCGCAAGTGCGGGCCGACGCCGGAGTCGGTTTAAAGGTTCGTCGGCTCGATGCCGGTCACCCAGCGGGTATCTTCAGGTGTTCAAGGATCTTCGAATAGGAGTAGTCGTCGAGTCCGACCTTGTACCTGGAAAGGAGTCCCTTGATGGCGTCGGTGTCTCTCACCCCCAGGGCCCTCCTAAGCGCAGGGGAGAGCGCGCCTCCGATGAGAATATGCTGGGCCGCCGTGGTCACGTTCTTCGGCCTTCTGGCTCGGCTTCCCGACTCGAAGTCGATTATCCACACCCGTCCGCCGGCCATGACCGCGTGCTTCCTGAGGTCGCTGAGCTGCCCGTGGTCTACCCCCATTATGTCCAGCGTCCTGCACTGGTTCAACAGCGAATGGACCACCGATCGGACTTCGTCTCTTTTCCCTTGGCCGCCGAGGCCGCGCAGCCAGTCGGCGAGCTCCTGAGTCTCGAGCAACTCCATCAGCATGAAGTCTTTGGTGCAGGCCACGGCCCTGGGCCCTACCCCCATCTTGTTCACCAACCCGGTGAGCTTGAACTCTTCTTCCATGCTGGGGCGGTTAGCATCCGTCCTCCTGACCTTCAGTGCGTACATCTCGCCCCCTTTCCTTGCCTTCACTACGACGCCTACGGTCCCTATGCCCAGGATGCCCAACCTTCCAAGTTTCGACTTGCCTTCGAAGACCACCTCGTCGACGCCTAGGCGGCGGAGCTGTTTGATCCTCGACCTCGCCTCCTTCAAAGATATCCTGGGGTAGGTCAGAACCTGGATGTACGGCGTCTTGGTGAGCAGGCCTAGGCTAGCTCGTTCCGAAGGCGTCGGTGGAGATCTCCCTGATTCCATCTTGCAACCATCTCGAGGCCGCCGCGGCCCGCTTCAGCGGCTTTCCTGACAGCACTCTCGCGCTCTTCTTCATCCCAGCTTCGAGCTCCCTCGATGCGCCGACAGACCCAGCCCTCCCTCCGACGAGGTCCGAGATGGCGGCTGCAAGCTCCGTATGTTCTCTGGGCACGAGCATCCTCGCGCGGGCGTCGTCGTCTACCCATACGAGGCGGGACACCTTGGCGTTGGAGGACAAGAACGACTCCAAGTCTTTCTTCCTGTCGACGGTCGGTCCGATCCTCTGCTCCAGCGCGGGAAGGGAGTCGAACTCGGGGATCATCAGTATCGCGCTCTTCCCCCTGTTGTCTGACGCGGCCATGGACCTGGCGATGACGAACCCCCTCAACTCCAGGTTCCTGACGACGTGCTTGGTCGTCCTCCTGAGCTCCCCCCAGAGCGTGTCTTCGCTGAGCGTGACATGCGAGAACACCACCGCGATGACGTCCCCCATCAGAGCGACCCGAGTCTTCCCTGTCATCTTCTGAAAGGAGGCCAGGGCCGGGTCACTTAGAAACCCTCTGCAGGCGAACACCATCCGACCGAGGCTCTCTCCGGACACGGCTATGCCGAGGTCTCTGCCTTCATCGACAGGATCGGGGAGGGTGAACGGCCTGGACTCGGGTAGCTTGTATTCGGCGAACCACGCCAGGACCTCGCGGAACCCTCCAAGTTTCATGACAAGGACCTCCGCCGCGTACCCGCTGAACCCCCTTCTCTGGATCTCTGCCCCGTATACCCCGACCGCGTTCATGAACGTCTTCAGAAGTCTCACCTGAGTCTTTTGCTCTTCCGGGAGCCTTCTCACCAGGTCCACGTGGAACGGGGACCTGTCCGCCGCGCTCTTCCACTCTCCTTTCTTTACGTCGAAGCATGGGACGATGTTGACCTTGATGCCGTCCACCGTGGCTTCCGTGTATGGGTGCTGGGCGTACATCTTCCCCCTGGGGAACCCCCGGGTCGCCTTCGCTCCTATCTGAAGGCCCGCCTTCTCGAAAACTTCGGGAGGGGTCGCCGGGTCGAACTTCACGAATATGTCCAGGTCGACGTGCTTTGGGACCCAGGTCCCTTTCGCGAAGGACCCGCCTAGGAGAGCCCCCCTGGTCTCTGGATAGCGTGAAGCCGCTTTCATCGTCTTAGCCAAAGTCGACTCCGCGACCCCGACGACCTTCGCCGTTTCTGCCGGCGTCGGGGTGACCAGCCGCGCGGCTCTGGCGATCACGTCTTCTGTGTTCGTCAAGTCAGCGGATACGCTCCTGCGTCGCTGTATATGGGCCCGGACGGGGTGAGCCGGCTCGACTTCAGCTTGAACTCGTTGATGCCTGCCTCCCCGAAAACGCGGTCAGAGTTGTCCCGGACCAGCTCCTGCAACCCTCTGATGTTCGCTGCCGAGCGGACCCGCGCCACGGTGACATGGGGCTGGAAGGGCCTCTCGTCACGTTCGCCGATTCCAGCGAGCGAATCTACGATGGCCTGTGCGGCCGCGACGAGCCCCTCCCGTCCCCGCGCCGCTCCCGCCCAGACAACCCTGGGGCGGGAGAGTTCTGGGAACGCCCCCACACCTTTGACCTCCACGCGGATTGCCGGTAGGCGAAGCCGCCTGAGCCTCGAGTCGGCCTCCCGAGCCTCGGCGTCGGTTATCTCTCCGAGGAACTTCACGGTGAAGTGCAGGTTCTCCCTCTCGACTACCTTCAGGTCCGCTCCGACGGAGGAGACCTGGCCTAGGAACGACGACAACGAGTCCAGGACCAGAGGCGGGAGTTCCATAGCGACAAAGGCGCGCAACGTCATTCCGTAGGCCATGGTTGCTTTAAATTCGATATCGGTCGGGCGAAGGGTGAACAGGTTGACCCTCATAGTAGCCATAACGGGGATGCCCGGGGCCGGCAAGTCGACGGCCACCTCTGCCCTCGTGAAGGTAGGGTGGAAGCGGGTGGTCATGGGGGACGTGATCCGCGCGGAGACCACCAGGCGAGGACTGGAGCCGAGCGCAAAGAACACAGGCGACGTCATGAGGGCCCTCAGAAAGGAGCGTGGCCCAGCAGCGGTGGCGGAGCTCTGCCTTGACGAGATCAAGAGGACCGGGGCGGAGAAGGTCGTAGTGGACGGAATCAGGTCGATGGATGAGGTCGGCGCGTTCAGGAAACAGGCCAAGGTGCTTCTGGTCGCCGTCCATGCATCGCCTTCCAGGCGCTTCGAGCTTCTCAAAGAGAGAGGGAGGAGCGACGACCCTCTGAGCTACGAGATGTTCGCGGCGAGGGACAGGAGGGAACTGGATGTCGGAATAGGCGAATCGATCGCGCTCGCCGATGAGACGGTTTCGAACCAGCGCGCCACTCCAGAAGGTCTCGCTTCAGATCTGCTGAAGGTCGTCGGGCACTGGGAGAGCGTTGTCACGTCCTGACCTTGAGGTGAGGATGGTACTGGAAGCCACGGTGTCCCCCTCAGAGGACCCGCTCAAAGTGGCGGCCGCGATCGGGAACATCGCCGGGATGGACGCAGGCGCGGTCTCGATCGGAAGCCGCTCGGCGAGGCTCGTGACCACCGAGATGAAGGCCGTAGAGCACGTCAGAGACCAGCTCAGAGACAGGCGCGTCCGCTCCGCCGCCCGGCGCCAGCTGCTTGTCAACAGCTCAGGGCTCTCCACTTCGCTCATGCTCAACAGGCAGGCTGCGGCGGCAGGAGTGGTGGCCGTATGCTCGGCCGAAGGCGAGTCCCCCCTGGGCCCTGTCTATCTCACGCTGTCTTCGCGGAGACTGAGCGCCGCCATCGACTGGCTGACTCCTATCCAGGCGAAGGACTGACTTCGAGCGTAAGCCCGTCAAACGCCGCCACGGTTTCGGGGAAGACTTTGCGGGCTTCTCTGACGAGAGGACCCGTCTCGACGTAACGCGCGCTGAAGTGGGTCAGGGCGAGCTTTCTCACCTTCGCCCTTTTCGCGACCGCCGCTGCTTCGACGCTCGTGCTGTGCTTACGCTCCTTAGCCTTGGCGGCGTCCGAAGCCCTGAAGGTCGAGTCGAAGATGAGGAGGTCGCACCCCCTGAAGAACCGGACGAGGGACGGAGAGGGGCGTGTGTCTCCCGAATAGCCTATCTTGACGCCCCGGCGCCTCGGCCCGGTCACTTCTGACGGCGACACCCTCCTGTCGCCGACTTTGACGCTTCGACCCTTCTGGAGGGTCGACCACAGCTTTCCTTCGGGTACCCGCAGCGCCCGGGCGCGGTCAGGATGGAACACCCCTGACCGGGGGCCCTCTTCGACGACGTACGAAAAGGCGTCGACGGAGTGCGTCGCCCTCGCCGCCCTTATCCTGAAGTCACGGTACCTGAGGACCACCCCGGGCCTGGCTGGGACGAACCTGATGGGGAACGTCAGGCCGACGTTGAGGAGATCAGACGTAACGTCCAGCCACTTCAGGAGCTTTGCAGGGGCGACCATGTCCACAGGCTTCTTCCGCCCCGCCATGCTCATGGTCTGCAGAAGTCCGAGGAGGCCGCTGACATGGTCTCCGTGAAGGTGGGTGACGAGCACTGTCAGGTCCTTCCCCAGTCCCACCGACTCCTCCAGTATCTGCCGCTGGACTCCCTCGCCGCAGTCCATCAGTATGACGTGGCCCTCTCTCCTGACGACGATCGCCGGGAGACCTCTGTCTCTGGTGGGAGCAGCCGAGCTCGTGCCGAGGAACGTCACTCTGACCTTAGCAGCCAAGACTACTTTCTCCTGAGAACCGATATTGTCCTCGTCAGGAGCTTATGAACGTGAAGGTGATGCTCTTCGAGCAGGTCGAAGCCGCGGACCTGGTCTACGCCGACCTCCTTCTGATGCATGAGAACAAGGCTTGAACCCGGCCTCATGGACGCTTTCACCGCGGGGAGGAAGCGGTCTAGGAGCTCCCTGGTCTTCAGTCCTCTGGTGCTCGAAGCTCTCCCGTATGGGACGTCGGTGGCTACGGCGTCCAGACGGGCCAACGGCATGTACGTCGAGTCACCGCGGACTACGCCGAGCCACTCCTGACCGAAGTGCTTCATGTTGGAGATGCACCCTTTGACCATCGACCCGGCCTGGTCCAGCGCAACCACCCTCGCCCCCACCATCGAAGCTTCGATGGTGATGCTCCCGGTCCCTGCGAAGGGGTCCAGGAACACCTCTCCTGACTTGCACCCGGTCATGTTCACCAGCGCACGGGAGAGCTTGGGGAAGATAGCGGCAGGATGGAAGAAGGCGCGCTTCCGTGGTCTCCTCAGAGACCACCCCTGCACCATCGTCCCAGGAGAGGTGACCGCCAGGTACTCCTCGCCTGCCCGGACGAGGGTCAGCTCTACCTCGGGGTTCCTCAGGTCGACCTGCGCGTCTATCCCTCTAAGGTACTTCTCCGGGTCAGGAGGAGGGAGGCCATCGACGAGGTCGAACGCCCTGAACCTGACCCTCTTGCCCTCCATCATGGGTGCCGCCTCTTCTGGACCTGCGACAGCCACGCCTACCCTTCGAGAGAACGCGATCCTGCTTCCGATCAGGAATGGGTCAGCGCGGGAGTCGGCGAGAAGGAGCCTCGGCACCGGTGAGCTGAACTTCGACTCCTCGTCGTAGGCGGCGAAAAGAGATCGCGCCTCCGCCGCTGGTATCGTCGTACCTTCGCCTGACAGCAGCGCGAGCGCTTTATTCTTCAAGTGTCCTAAGGTGCGAAGCGATCGCCCCCGACACGTCTACGAGGCTGTTCTTCCCCGGGACGGTGTTGGTAGAGACTACGGCATCCACTGACGCCCTTTCCATCGCGTCGAGAGCATTGCCTACGAACAGGCCGTGGACGCACAGCGCTATGGCCCGTCGCGCGCCCTGTTTCATGACCGTCTCTGCCGCGGCC
This sequence comes from Nitrososphaerota archaeon, assembly GCA_027320425.1. Classification (GTDB taxonomy): domain Archaea; phylum Thermoproteota; class Nitrososphaeria; order Nitrososphaerales; family Gagatemarchaeaceae; genus UBA183. The sequence continues at coordinate 38,635 of DAHVLJ010000012.1, read as the reverse complement.
TTCACTGTCCCGCCGGTGCTGATGATGTCGTCCACGATCACGACTTCCTTTCCCTCCACCTCGAGCTTGGACTCCTTGATGGTCACCTCGCCGCTTGTCCGATCCCTGGTCTTGGAAAGTTTGAGGAACGGAGCACCGTAAAGCTGGGCGAACGCTTCAGTCCTCTTGGACCCCCCGAAGTCAGGGGAGATCACGACGGCGTCCTTCAGATGCAGGTTCTCCCTGGCGTATTCTACGATGCTGGGGATGGCCGAGACGCTGTATGTGGGGATCGAGAAGAGCGCCAGCCCCTCGGCAGAGTGGATGTCCACCGTGACCAGCCTCCTCACTCCGACAGATCTCATCAGGTGGGCCACGATGCCCAGTGAGACTCCCTCTCCAGGGAGGAATTCCTTGTCCTGCCTTGCGTAGGCGAGATAAGGGACCACGGCCGTGACCTTGGCACCCTCCTCGCTCAGGTGATGAGACGCCAGAAGCAGCTGGAACAGGTGCTGGTCTACGGGCTGATAGGTGGACTGTACAAGATAGATGCTCCTGCCGGAGACCTTGTCATTGAGGGTGAACTTCGACTCCCCATCGGGGAAGACCCTGAACTCTCCGTTGAGCATTGGGAGGCCGAGCTTTTCAGCGACAGACCGTCCCAGCTCCTCAGAAGCCGGGCCCGCCAGGACCAGCTTTTCGGCCACTTGATGCTCGAGTTTTGCTCCGCTCTCAACGGTATATAACGAGTTGCGGCCGGCGGCCAGTGGACAGAAACCGTTAAGGGGACGCCGCGGACGGTGGGTCCGAAACCTTTGGATCAGATGTGCCCCGAATGTCACACTGGGATAATGCTGTACGACGCTCCGACCAAGAGGTTCGGTTGCAAGAGCTGCGGAGCCTTTCTCACAAGAGACCAGCTCTCCGACGCGAGGTGGAAGTCCAAGACGCCCGAGGACGACGAGAGGCGAAAGCGGTCGCGCCAGCAGGCAGACTACCTCGAATGGTGGCTCAGCGGTAACAAAGAGAAGTAGACGGGTCAGAGCTCGTGGGCCGAACGCCCAGCGGAGCCTACGAATGTCAGTAGATCTTCATTTCTGCGAACTTTCTCGCGCACGCCCGCATCTGAGGGGTCGTGTAGAGAGTCTCGAGCTCACTCGGCGTGACCCACCGATAGTCTGAGGACTCCTCGTTCAAGACCACCCTTCCGCGGGTAGGTTTTGCAAGGTAGTCAACGACCACCACCTGGCTCCCATGGGGGAGACCCGGGAGCTTCTTTCGTCCCTTGCCGAAGTAGGTCACGACGTCGAACAGCCCTTCGCTCTCCACCACCAGCCCCACCTCTTCTCTCGTCTCTCTGAGAGCGGCATCCATGGGGGACTCCCCCACTTCGACCCTCCCGCCGGGGAACGCCCACATCCCCACGTTCGGGTCCCTCGCCCTCTTCACCACGAGCATCTTCCCTCGCCTGTGAACTACGGTCCCCGCGCCCAGCACGATGCCCTGGTATCCTGGCACATGGTCGCGAGCCCGAGACTCGTTTTAAGGCCTGTCTGAAAAGCCTAGGACGTTGGTAAGGGTCGAAATGCTGACTGTCGGCAAAGAGCTCCTGATCGGGAGGACGATGAACTCGAATGCCTTCTGGGTAGGTAAGAGGCTCGCCCTCATGGGCTCGATGATCAAAGAGATCACGACCGTGGACGACGACCTGGGCGAGATCGGCGGAGCCCTCCAGGGTGTGCTGAAGCGGTCCCCTGAATTCCTCGTGGTCGTCGGGGGGCTAGGACCTACACCTGACGATATGACGCTCCGAGGGATCGGGGGCGCGCTCGGCCTGGGGCTGCGGAGGAACAAACTCGCTCTTGCTTTGATCAAAGAGTATTACGCGAAGCGTGGGATGGCCGCTGTGGAGCTCACCAAAGCCAGGCTCAAGATGTCCATTCTCCCTTCGGGCGCCACTCCGCTCAGAAACGAAACAGGGACGGCGCCTGGGGTGAGGCTTAGCGTCAGGGGGACCGTGATCTTCTGCCTCCCCGGGGTCCCATCTGAGATGCGGAGGATGTTCAGAGAGTCGGTAGAGCCAGAGATAAGGTCGAAGGTAGGCGACGTTCACAGGTGTTATGTCAGGATGAAGCTCGAAGGGGTCCTCGAATCATCCCTGGCCCCGACGCTCTCTAGCGAGCTCAAAAGGCACCCCGAGGCATACATCAAGTCACACCCTAGAGGGATGAGAGGCGGGGTCTCAAGGATTGAGCTCGACGTCGCTGTGGCCGGGACGGATCGGGAGAAAGTGGACGCCGAGGGGATGGCGATAGCAAGAGAGATGTCATACGCGGTGGCGGGGATGGGCGGGAGAGCAGCAGTGGTTAGCGGATTGAAGGGGGAAGACATCTGATGGACTTGACATTCGTCACCGGGACAGCCGGGTCGGGGAAGTCCCTCCTTACGAACGCGCTGAAGAACTGGTACGTCAACAGGGGGGAGGACGCGATAGCCGTCAACCTCGACCCCGGTGTGGTGGACCTCCCTTACGAGCCTGACGTTGACATCAGGGAAAAGATCCAGCTTCAAGACGTCATGGAGGACTACGGCCTAGGTCCGAACGGCGCTCTGATCCTCGCAGCTGACCTCACGGCGACTAAGATAGGCGAGGTTCAGGACGAGATCGACTCCTACAAGGCGGAGAACGTTATCGTTGACACGCCGGGGCAGACCGAGCTGTTCGCGTTCAGGGAGAGCGGCGAGTTCATCGTAAGGGAGACGAAGGCCGATTCGAAGCTGCTACTCTTCCTCCTCGACCCGCTCCTTGCCAATACCCCGTCCAACTTCCTTTCGCTCGCTCTGCTGTCGGCTTCGGTGGGGCTGCGGCTCAACGTGCCGAAGATCACCGTGCTCACGAAGAGAGACATAGCCAGGGACGGGGTCAAACGGATATCCGAGTGGAGCAGAGACACCAAGCTCTTCGAAGACGCCCTCGCTGGGACAAAGGACGGGGAACAGTATTCTCTGTATTCGGAGCTGTTCAGGAGCATCCGAAGGCTCTCCTTCGGCGCGGACCTCTACCCGGTCTCTTCCACCACCCAGGAGGGGATGATAGCCCTCATCGGAGAGATGACCCGCATAGCGCGGGGTGGCGAAGAGTTCACCGACTAGCGTCAGAGACCAGCAAGGAACGCCTGGACGACCCTCGCCAGCGCCTCCGGCTTCTCCAGGGGGAGCATGTGCCCGGAGTCCTTCACAAAATACAGCTCCGAACCCGGGATGTTGGCGGCGAGATAGTGGGACCACTTCGGAGGTGTCATCCTGTCCTTGTCACCGCACACCACGAGCGTCTTGGCGGCAATCGACGCCAGGTCGCCCCTGACATCGAAACCCTGGCAAGCGAGATAGTCGTTCAGGAAGACAGGGAGGTTGGAGACCGAGAGGGCCGTCCTGGCTTCGCGCCCCAGACCAAGGTCGATGGAGTTGAAGCTCCAGGGGGTAATGATGTTCTCGATGGCCCGCATGGGATTGTCAGAGAGCCCCTCTATGAGCTTCGTGTCCACCCCAAGCCTGGCACCGGTGCTTGCGAGTATCAGCCCCCCCAGCGCGTCGGGGTGGCGTATGGCCAAGGTCAGCGCCACCGCGCCTCCCATCGAGTGGCCGCAGACCGCAGGAGAGCGGAGACCGCTTTCGGCTATCAGCGAACGGAGCGCTTCCGCGTATTCCACGACGGTCTTGCATGTGATCTCCCCCTCAGGGTGTCCCGGCAGGTTGACGGCCACTGCCGTAGAGTCCCCCGATAGGAAATGAAGGGTCCGGCCCCAGAGCAGGCTGTTTCCCCCGGCGCCGTGGACGAAGACGACGTCATGCGGTGCCCCGTGGGTGACGCTGCCGAGCACGGGCGGACGGCCCGGGTGGGCGATTTAACGCTGATGGGGACAAACCTAAAACACGAGCCCCTGGCGGCGGACATGGGCAGACTTGTCTGGTAAGGCTGACGCCCTTAGGAAGATGCTCGGAGGAAAGGAGATACTGGTCGCCCCCGGAGTGTTCAGTCCGGCGGTAGCCAAGCTCGCGGAGAAGGCCGGGTTCAAGGCACTCTATTTTTCTGGCGCAGGGTTTTCTAGCCTGCTCGCGCTCCCTGACTTGGGTATCACGACCCTGGGAGAGGTATCAGAGGCGACCAGGCAGATCACCTCGCAGGTAGACGTCCCGCTGATCGTAGACGCAGACACAGGCTTCGGTGAGGCGCTCAACGTCGCCAGGACGGTCCATGAGTTGAAGGCTTCCGGAGCCGCAGCCCTGCACATCGAAGACCAGGTCCTCCCGAAGAAGTGCGGGCACCTGGAGGGGAAGGAGCTGGTCGGACCCGACGAGATGGTGAAGAAGCTTGTATCCGCCAAGGAAGCGGCGAAGAAGGAGCTGCTCGTCATCGCCAGGACCGACGCGAGGTCGGTGGAAGGGCTGGACGGGGCGCTCGAAAGGGCGAAGTCGTACGCCCGGGCCGGAGCGGATGTCTTGTTCCCGGAGGCGCTGGAGAGCCGCGAAGAGTTCGTCGAGTTCAGGAAGAAGGTAAAGCTCCCCCTGATGGCGAACATGACGGAATTCGGGAAGACCCCTTACATCTCCGCTGGGGAGTTCGAGGAGATGGGATACAACCTCGTCATCTTCCCGGTCACCGCTTTCAGGGCCATGATGAAGACCGTCAAGGAGACGTTCAAGAGGTTGAAGGAGGAAGGAACCCAGAAGGGGATGGTCGGCTCCCTGATGACGCGGAAGGAGTTCTACGACCTTATCGACTATTACAAGTATGAAGAAGCGGATGGGAAGGCGTTGAAAGCGGCAAAGAAACTGCTGGAGGGGACCGGATGAGCGAAGGGCAGGGGATCCTACGCGCCCCCAAGGGACTGGCCGGGTTGTCCGTCGCGGACACCAAGATATCGAAGAGCGGGTCAGACGGGTCCCTCGTCTACCGCGGGTATCCCATCTCAGAACTCGCGGCGAATGCCACTTTCGAGGAGACAGCGTATCTCGTCCTGAACGGACGCCTCCCGACCAGGGGACAGCTCGGGGAGTTCTCCGAGGGTCTCGCCAGCCGGGCGAGAGTGGACGCGAGGGTGTTCGCCATAATGAAGGGACTGGGCAGGCGCGCCCATCCCATCGACGTCATCAGGACGGCAGTGTCTTCCCTTGGGAGCATCGACAGGGAGGAAGCGCCTGGCGACGAGGAGGCGTCAATAGAGGCGAAGATGTCAGTGCTCGCGGCCAACAGCCACAGGGTCCCGCTCGGTGAGAGGCCGAGGCTGCCGAGGGACGAGCGGGGTTTCGCGTCGAACCTGCTCCAGATGCTGACGAAGAGAGAGGCGAGCGACTTCGAGAGATGGGTGTTCGAGCGGGTTCTGATCTTCTACATGGAGCACGACCTGAACGCGTCGTCGTTCACGGTGAGGGTGGTGGCGTCGACTCTGGCCGATCCCTACGCAGCTGCCTCGGCCGGGCTTTCGTCGCTGAAGGGCCCTCTGCACGGCGGGGCAAACGAAGCGGCGATGGAGATGCTGCTGGAGGTCAAAGACGCCGCGAACGCGGGAGCATACCTTGACAGGAAGTTCAGGGAAGGCAAGAAGCTCATGGGCTTCGGGCACAGAGTGTACAAGGCGTTCGACCCCAGGGCGAGGCTCTGCAAGGTGTATCTGAAACAGATGGCAGACGAAAGCGGAGACCCGCGGCTCTACGAGCTTTGCGACGCCGTGGAAAGGGAGATGTGGGAGAAGAAGAAGATCCCGCCCAACCTCGACTATTACGCCGCGCCCATCTTCTATCTGCTCGGCATCGAAGTCCCGCTTTACACCCCGATATTCGCGGCGAGCAGGATCTTCGGTTGGATGGCGCACTACAACGAACAGACGGAGGAGAACAAGCTCATCAGACCGGACTCGGTCTACATCGGCCCATCCGGGCTGAAGTACCAGCCCCTCGGGAAGAGAAGCGGCTAAGACGAGAGCTTCGCAGCCGCGGCCTCGACCGTCATGTCTCCGTCGAGGACCCTTTCCGCGAGCCTGTCGGCCCCCTTCTCAGAGACCGATGCGAACCTCGCCATGGCCGCCCCCCTCGCCGTTTCGACTATCATGCCGCGGACGCTCCTCAGCTTCACAGACCTGTCTCCTGAGCCTAGCTTGGCCCTGACGGCGTCGACCGCGCCCACGAGCTTTTCGATCCCTTCCCCAGTAAGGGCAGAGGCCTTCAGGACCGGGGGCGAGCGCTTCGCGCCCCTGAAGAGCGACAGTATGCTGACCACCATCGGGTCGGCTCCTTCGAGATCTGACTTGTTCACGACGTAGACGTCTCCTATCTCCATGAGCCCCGCCTTGGACACCTGGATGTCGTCCCCGAGCCCCGGCATGAGCACCACCAAGACGGCGTGCGAAACCCCCACGACCTCTATGTCTGACTGCCCGATCCCGACGGTCTCGAGTATGACCATGTCGAAACCCGCGGCGTCCATGAGCCTTATCGTCTGAGTCGCCGCTCTGGAGAGTCCTCCAGACCATCCTCTGGAAGCCATGCTCCTGATGAAGACCTTCCTGTCAGCGGAGTGGGACATCATGCGGACGCGGTCTCCGAGCAGCGCGCCCCCTGTCAGAGGGCTGGTCGGGTCGACGGCGATCACGCCGACCTTCAGCCCTTCCTTCCTGTAGGAGCCGATGAGCGCGTCCACGAGGCTGCTCTTTCCTGTCCCGGGTGGGCCCGTCACGCCGAGGACGAAGGCCCTCCCGGGCGGACCGAAGCGTCTGAGGAGCGCAGCGGCCCTCCCCGGGTCGTTCTCCGCGAGCGTGATCCCTTTGGCGAGCGCTGCCCTGTCTCCCTTCCTGATGCCTGACGCGAGCTTCGCGAGCTGCAATGCCATGAGAGGCGTCAGGGGCGCCCCTTTTATCGGTTGGAAGGGATTCTTTATCTTTCAGGGGAAGCAGCCGGGCTCCAATGCTGAGGACGGGCCGCGATCCCTACTGGAAGAAGAAGGCGAAGTCGACCGTCGAGTCGAGGGCGAAGAAAGGGACGCTCTATGATGGCAGGGCTCTGGAACAGGTGAGAAGGGGCCTCAAACAGTGGCAGGACACCGTCTACAGAGACTGGAGGGCTCTGTCTTCTGAGGAAGAGAGAGACTATCAGACCGCCTCTGGGATCCCGCTGAAGCAGATCTACACCCCCGAGGACGTCTCCAACGCAGAGTATTCGGCTCAGGGGTATCCCGGGGTCTTCCCCTATCTCAGGGGGGTCTACCCGGACATGTACAGGGGGAGGAAGTGGACAATGAGGATGTTCTCAGGGTTCGGGACCCCCGAGGACACCAACAGGAGGCTGAAGCTCCTCCTGGAGCACGGAGAGACGGGGCTCAGCGTGGCCTTCGACATGCCCACCCTGTACGGCTACGACTGCGACCACGAGCGGGCTCACGGAGAGGTCGGGAGGTGCGGGGTTAACGTATCTTCCTTGAAGGACATGGAAGTGATCTTCGACGGCATCCCGCTTGACAAAGTGAGCACCTCGATGACAATCAACGCGCCGGCGACCGTACTGACGTGCATGTACGCCGGAGTCGCGAAGAGGCGGGGGATCCCCATCTCGAAGCTCAGGGGGACGGTCCAGGCCGACATGCTGAAGGAGTACATAGCCCAGAAGGAATGGGCATACCCGCCAGAGGCGCACCTCAGGCTCGTCAGGGACCTCATGGTGTTCTCGACCAAGGAGATGCCGCTGTGGAACTACATCAGCATAAGCGGATACCACATCAGAGAGGCAGGGTCGAGCGCCATACAGGAGCTCGCTTTCACGCTCGCCGACGGCTTCGGATACGTGGAGCTCGGCATGGAAGCGGGACTGAAGGCAGAACAGTTCGCGCCGAGGCTCAGCTTCTTCTTCAACTCCACTATGGACTTCTTCGAAGAGATAGCGAAGTTCAGGGCGGCGAGGAGGATATGGGCAACGGTCCTCAGAGAGAAGTACGGGGTGAAAGACAAGAGGAGCCTCCTCATGCGGTTCCACACCCAGACCTCGGGGGCATCTCTCACGTGGCAGCAGCCGTTGAACAACGTGGTGAGGACAGCGATCGAAGCCCTCGCCGCGGTCTTGGGAGGAACCCAGTCCCTGCACACGAATTCGTACGACGAAGCCTGGGCCCTGCCCACGGAACAGGCGGTCGAGGTCGCTCTGAGGACCCAGCAGATAATCGCCGAGGAGACGGGGACAGCCAACGTCATCGACCCGCTCGGCGGATCTTACTACGTCGAGTGGCTGACCGACCAGATGGAAGAAGAGGCATACAAGTACTTCGACAGAATCGAGTCGTCCGGCGGTCTGCTGAAGGCGATAAAGTCCGGATACCTTCAGAGGGAGATCGCGGAGAACTCCTACCGGCTCTCCAAGCGGGTCGAGGAGGACGAAGACTCGGTGGTGGGGGTGAACAAGTATGCGAAGGTCGAGAAAGAGCCGATCGAGACCCTGAAGATAGACTTCAGGGCTCAGAAAAGCCAGCTAAAGCGGCTCGCCGCAGTGAAGAAGGCGAGAGACGGAACAAAAGTGAAGTCCGCCCTGGCCAAGATGGAGAAGGCATTCGAAAGCGAGGACGCGAACTCGATCTACCCCATGCTGGACGCGGTCGCCCAGTACGCGACGCTCGGCGAGATAATGGGCGTCGGCCGAAAGGTCTGGGGGGGCTACAAAGAGCCCATGCTCCTGTAGAAGGCGCTTCTTGCGGCACCGGCCGTCTCCAGCCAGCAAAGGTTTTGAAGCCGCCCGGGCTCGCTCTCGTTCGAGCTTGAAGAAAGAGGCAGTCCAGAGGAGGATCAGGGTGCTGGTCGCCAAGCCAGGGCTCGACGGCCATGACAGGGGCGTGCTTGTCCTCGCAAGGGCGTTCAGAGACTCAGGGATGGAAGTGATCTATAGCGGGCTCCTCCCTTCGCCTGACCAGGTCGCCCAGATGGCCATAGACGAGGACGTTGACGTCGTAGCTCTTTCACTCCTCAACGGGGCACACATGACAGCGTTCCCACGGGTGAAGAGGCTCCTTGACAAGCTGGGCGGAAACGACATTGTCGTCGTCGGAGGCGGGATCATCCCTGAGGAGGACAAGCCCAAGCTCCTGAAGTTAGGGATAACCGGCTTATACGGTCCAGGGAGCTCGTTCGAAGAGATCGTGGAACACGTAAGAGCCCGCGTCAGCAAGGAGAGGTGGAAGGCGTAACCATGCCGGAGCAGGACGAATTCATGAACCTGTCCAAGATGAACTTCGACGTGTCGGAGGAGCAGACCCTCATCCTGGAACAGGTGGACAGGGCATGCAAAGCGTTCCGGCCGATCGAAGACAGATTCTATCTGGACCATAAGATAAACGACCAGGTCAAGCCCTTTTTCGCCGGGGCGCACCTCCTCGGGCTCCCGGTCTCCAGGAAGTACGGCGACGGTCAGGGCGCCGACATGGTCACATATGCGCTAGCCGTCGAGAGGATCGGGAGGGAAGGGACGGGGCTCAGGACGTTCTTCTCTGTCCATCTCGCGCTCGGCGAGATGACGGTACAGCACTGGGGGAACGAAGAGCAGAAAGAGAGGATACTCCCGCCGGCGACGAGAGGGGACGCCCTCCTCGCCTTCGGGCTCACGGAACCTAGCGCAGGGAGCGACCCTGCTTCTCTCAAGACGTATTTCGAAGAGAAGGGTGGGAAGTACTACATCACAGGGCAGAAGATGTGGATCTCGCTCGGCTCCACGGCGAGGTATGTGCTCGTGTTTGCCTACCCGAAAGGGAAGAGGGAAGGCATGTGCGGGTTCATCGTGGACACGCAGACGCCGGGGTTCAAAGCCGAGCTCATCCAGCACAAGCTGGGTCTGCCGACCGCGGACACTTCCACGCTCTACCTGGACAAAGTGGAAGTCAACAAGGAAGACGTCCTAGGGCCGCAGGGGAAGGGGATGTCCGTGGCGCTCTCTGGGCTGATGAACGGGAGGCTGAGCGTCGCCGCGGGGTGCGTCGGGGTCATCCAGGACTGTCTTGACGAGTCGGTGAGATATGCCGGAGTGAGGGTGCAGCACGGGAAGCAGATCGGAAGGCACCAATTGATCCAGAGGCACATCGGGCTCATGTCGACCAACCTAGAAGCCGCAAAGCTCCTCCTGCTGAAGGCGGCGTTCATCAAGCAGAAGTATGAAGAGGACCCGAAGAACAACGAGCTGCGGGACGTCACTGACCTCGCATGCTCGCGCGCGAAATACTTCGCTGCCAACGCGTCGTTCGACGCGGCGAACAGGGCGGTCCAGATATTCGGGGCGAACGGCTATTCTCTTGAGAACAGGCCGGGCAGGCACCTTGCCGACACCAGGGTCACCATGATCTACGAAGGGGCTAACGAGATCATGGAACAGAAGCTCGCCCTGGGCGTCCTGGGAAAGGGCTTCGAAGCGTACTCCTGAGCGGAGCCGCATGCCCATGGTGACGTCAAAGGTAGTCGCAGCTGTTGTCGTGATAGCCCTGGTGGTGGTCGCTGGGGCGTCATACTACGAGTTCTTCTCCGCTCCGTCGCCTGGATGCGCGTCCGTAACGCCAGGCGCCATGTCCCGGACCACCCTCTCGGGAACGTCATTCGGAGGGGTGACCGAGTACAGGCTCCCGAGCCAAGACAGGTGGCCAAGCGCGGTGACGACGGCCCCCGACGGGTCAGTCTGGTTTGCGGAGGAAGAGGTCCCTGGCGTCGCCCATTTCTTCCCGGGGAATGGGACGCTGGTAGAGTACGCGTGGCCAGGATACGCCACCCCCAAGCCCCCAGACTGCATACCCGGGGCGACGACGTCCGGCATCGCACTGTGGCAGGGGCGAGTCTGGGCCGCAGACGAATACAACAACGCCATCTTCGGAGTAAACCCGGCTGACGGGTCAACCGTTAGGGTCAACACGACGTCCAACGCGCGGTTCCCGTACTGGCTCGCCGTCGGCCCCGACGGGAACCTGTGGTTCACCTCAGAGAACACGCCGGCGGCGCTAGGGAGGATATCTCCGAACCTCACGCTATCCATCATCCAGCTGAAGGGGCTCGGCAACGACCAGCCCATCCAGCTCACTTTCGTGAACTCGTCCTACGCGCTCCTCGACACCATCAATCAGGCCGAGAACACGACCACCAAGGGGTGCATCTGCTCAGGGCACATCTATTCATTCGACCCTTCCAACGTGACTTCGAGCATCACCCCCGAGATAGTCGGAGGGAACTACGCGCTGACCCTGCCTACGATGGTCACTTTCGTCGACGGCAGGATGTGGGTCGCCCAGCACCTGCCTTCGAACGTCCTGAGCTACGACTTCGCGACCGGTCAGTGGACGTCTTATCCGACGTCTACCGTCCCGTGGTCGACGACGCTCCCTCTCGAGATCCTGGCGAACGGCAGCCGCGTCTGGTTCAACGAGCACTACGCCAACAAGATAGCGTTCATCGACAGCGCCAGCTGGACGCTGACCGAGATAAGCGAGTCGAACCCTCCCGCAGCTACCGCCGCCGGCATTCAGAACGACGAGTCCATCGCGCTCGGGAGCGGGGGGGTCTGGTTCACCTCCCTTTCGGGGAACTACCTCGGCTTCATCAGCGCGAACTACAGGCCCGCATTCCAGATCGCCTCGGAGGAGAGCGGTTCCCTTACGATGTCGCCGGGGCAGAACGCGACATTGCAGTTCAGGGTCACCGGGACGTGGTCATCTGCGTTGGAAGTGAACATGTCCGACACTGAGTCTTTCACCTCGGTCCCGAAGCTCATCCAGCTCGTTCCGAGCGTGGCCGAGGTTCCTCCGGGGGGGACGCCCTACGTCCTGACGGTGCACCTGACCCTCGCACAATCGATCAAGCCTGGGAGCTATGTCGTAGCTGTAACGCTGACGGAAGGAGGGGTCCAGCAGTCGGCATACGCGTTTCTCCAGGTCGCCTGACGGCGAAGACTCACTTCTGGAACGAAAGCAAGAGGAGCATCAGGGCCGTCGCCAGGACCGTCGCGACCACGGCCTTCAGGACGCTCTCAAAACGGGACGCAGCTTGCAGGTCCCGCCCTTCCCTCTTCAACGCCTTGTACGGCCTTGACGCGCTGATCTCGACGTATGCCGTGAAGAAGCCGAAGAGACCGCCGCAGAGGGAGGCAAGCGAGAGCGAGTCGGTCTGAAGAACGTAGCCTACGAGCACAGGAAGAAAGCCCCAGGAAGTCGCGAACCAGAAATCCGTGTGGAACCTCCCGCCGAAGAGTTCTAGGTTGTAGGCCAGGAGGAAGAAAAGCTCTGCCGCCCCCAGCGGGAGCATCAGGGGAGCGAAGAGTAGCGCATAGTAGAGGCCGATACCCAGCGCGAGGACAAGGGCGACTGCAGCCAGTCCTCCGAGCTGCCTGCGCGTCAGGAAGTCCCCCCACGGCTTGTTCGGCGCCATGGCGTCGAGGGAATGCGCGGACACCCCGACCGCGAGGAGGTACGCCAACGCCATCCCGGCCATCCTGTCGTAGTTGACCGCCGCCGCAAGGAGGGAGCCTATCACGACATAGCTGGCGTTCATCAGGGAGTACGGATAGAAGCTGAGGCCGACAAGAAGCCTGAACCTCCTAGGGCCGAATGGTGGGACCCACCACTCGCGTTCACGGGTCTCTGAAACCTCGCCTGACATCGGCATGACCACCAGACCCCTTCGTCTAATGACCGTTTCCCGACGAGCGCGCGCGGGAATCAAAGAGATAAGTCGGCAGGAGCACGCCCGGACCGATGGCCGTTCAAGGGCGGCTGAAAGGCACCTCGATCGAGATCTTCGCGGGACTGGCGAAGTCGTACGAGCGGACGCTCGACCTTGCGACGATGTATCAGGACAGGCGGTGGAAGATGTGGGTGGCACGGAGGTTAGGAGACGGCCGCCGGAAGTCGGTCCTCGACCTGGGGTGTGGGACCCTCGTCCTCGAAGACATGATGGCAAGGACGAGGCACAGGTTCGTAGGGATCGACCTGTCACCCGAGATGACGAAGGTCGGAGCGGGGAAACGCAGTTCGAACGTGGACCTCCTCGCCAACGCTGACGCAGAGTCGCTCCCCTTCGCTGACGAGTCGTTCGACGACGTGGTCAGCTGCTACGTGCCGAAGTACATCGACCCCTGGAAGTTCGCCCGAGAGGTAGCGAGGGTGTCCAAGCCAGGCGCGAACGCCGTTCTCTACGACTTTGCCATGCCCCGGGGTGTCGCCTCGCCCTTCCTCCAGGCATACATGCGAGGGGGGCTTCGGGCGGTAGGGTGGGCGCTCGCGGCGGCTCGGAGGGAGGAAGCGTCCACGTTCAGGAACCTCCCCTGGGTGATCGAGGAGACGCGATGGGATGAGGAGGTCCCCCTCGCGATGGAGCGGAACGGGTTCGAGACCGTCGAGACCGCGAGGCTCACGGCCGGGGTGGCGTTCGCATACTGGGGAAGGAAGAGGGGCGGTGTCAGTTTATCAGGCCCGTCCCTGGAGGATTCGGCGCGATGAAGTGGGTAACGCGCGAAAGGGCGAAGGTGGACAGGATAGCGTGCCCTTGGCTCATCAAGAGGTTCGTCGACCCGGACGCCGAGTTCATTTTCGTACCGTTGGAGAAAGTTGCCGGGGTGGCAAAGGAGACAGGGGCGACGCCGTTCGACGTTTCTGGAACGGAACTGACGCACTACAGGGAGGCGGGGAAGGAGTTCGTCAGCTTCGACGCGGTCGTCAGGAAGTACAAGCTCACTGACCCCGCGCTGCTTGAGCTGGCCAAGATAGTGAGAGGGGCAGACGCCAAGATACCGGACTCGCCGCCGGAGTCTGTCGGCCTGGAAGCGGCAGCGGCTGGCTTCAGGGCTCTGGCGAAGGACGACCATGAGAACATGCGGCTGCAGTTCCCCTTCTATGACGCCCTCTACAGGTATTGCAAGGGGCGCCTTGACGGTACCGTGAAGCTGGAGCACGCAAAGCCAGGGATTTGAGCGCGGGCCGGGTCAGCCGAGGGCCGACCCCAGTCTACGTCGCGAAGGGGATACGCGTCTTCGTATCCGGGCTCCTGAGCATCGTCATCCCGTTCTATCTGAGGATCGCCGGATACGGGATCTTCTTCCAGGGCCTGGCTCTGGTGGCGATACTCGCTGGGAACGCCGCGTCCAACATCGCCGTCACATACCTAGACTGGTCGGGGAGGAAGAGGCTCCTCCAGGGGTTCAGCCTCCTCATGGTTGCTTCAGGGGTCATCCTCGCATCCAACGCGTCCCCGGCGCTGATACTTGCCGCGTGCTTCATCGGCAACATAAGCAGCACTGGGACGGAAGCGGGGCCGTTCCAGTCAATAGAAGCAGGCACGCTCCCAGAGCTGGCAGGGACTCAGACTTCTGTGAACGCGTTCGCAAGGTACAACTTCATCGGCTATTCGGCGGCGGCAGTCGGACAGCTCGCTTCGGCCGGACCCGGGCTCCTTGGGAACAGCCTGGACTCATTCCGTGTAGTGTTCGTCGGCTTCGCCCTGGTCGGAGCTGCCCTTTTCTTGATCTACAGTCGGCTTGACGCCATCGAGTCGGGGAGGTCGACAAGACCGGGCCTGGCGAACCTCAGCCCTCAGGCGAGGAAGGACACGGCGAGGCTGTCGGGGCTCTTCCTGATGGACGCCTTCGGCGGAGTCTTCGTCACGACCTACCTCCTGTCGATCTGGTTCAACGTCACATATGGCCTCCAGCTGGAGGCGCTGGGATCAATCTTCTTTGTGGCCGCGCTCATCTCCGCCGGTTCTGTTTACGCGGCGGCCAGCATCGCGCGGAGGCTCGGGAATCTCAGGACGATGGTCTACACCCACCTCGTTTCCAACGCGCTCCTGATCATGATGGGGCTGGCGGGGGCTCTGCTTCCAGCCGTTTCCCTTCTTTTCCTCCGCCAGAGCCTGTCACAGATGGACGTGCCGACAAGGCAGGCCCTGATGACCGAGATGTTCCAGAAAGAAGAGAGGGTCCAGGCCTACGCCGTGACCAACACCCTGAGAAGCACAGGCTCGTTCTTCGCGGGACCTGTGGCCGCAGGAATCCTTGGGCTGGGCGCGATATCGGCGATACCCTTCGCCGGAGGAGGGGTGAAGGTCATCTATGACCTGGCGACCTACTTCTCGTTCCGGAAGAGATACCGCTGAAACATATCTGGATCTGGCGCAGGCGTAGACAAGCGCCCTGGACGGATGAGGCGTGGGCAGCGAAGCGTCCGACCCGGGAGGGCGCGTCAGATGTCCAGGCGGCTTATCACCGAGCGATAGTCCCATCCGGGGATTTTCTGGCCGCCAGTCCGCTCTCGGAACCGCGGCAGAAGGCCGTCACGAATCAGCCCTTCGATGACGAAGGCAGAGAATGCAGGCGCTCCAGTGGCGCCCGGGGAGTTGAAGTTAGTGATGTGCGCTGACGCTTCGTCCCTAAAGATCAGCGCCTCAGGGACGAAGCCTCTCCGGTCGACTACAGAGCTCCTCACCCCGAAGATTCCCCGCCGGGTCAGCATCCCCGGGTTCAGCCCTGGAACGAAGCTCCTCACCCTCTGGCACATGGCGCCCTTCGAGACGGAGCTCCTCCACTCTGCAGCTGCCATCGTCACGAAGTCCCTGTTGGCGAAGAGCCTGGCCTTCGGCAGCACGGGCCTGTCGAAGAATGAAGCGGCCTGGGAGAGACCGAACCCCCGGTAGACGTAGGGACCGGGAACGACCACTGCGTTGGGACCGATCTGCCTTGACCCGTCCGCCCTGACTACGAAGTGAGGATCGAGGAACGGGTATTGAGGGAACTTCGGGGGCCTGTAGATGTTGGTGTTCACCCTTGAAGCGAAAGGCTCGTCGACCGCCCAATACTCGCCTCGAAAGTTCAGCGTCGCGTGCTCCCTGGCGAAGCCTAGGCTCTGTGCCAGCCGGAGAGCCCCGCCCCCGGCCGCGTTGATGAGATACCCGCACGTGACAGACTCCCTTCCCTCGCTGCTGACAAGACTGACCGCGGTGCTTTCTTTCCTCCTTGTCACCGAGACGACCCTCCGACCGCCCAGGAACCTCGTCATGGCCGCGAGGCGGCTCCAGATGTGGCGGGAATAGGCGCCGAAGTCGACCGAGACGTCGGTCCTGGAGAGCAGCCCCGCCATCGCCCTCACTTCAGGCTCCCTATTTCGCACACCGCTCCCGTCCATGAGCTCGAGCTCTGACTCTTCCATCCCGTTCCGTAGCCCCCACTTCCGATACTGTTCTAGGACCTTGACCTCAGATTCCTCGACGCCGATGTTCAGCGTCCCGGCCCTCTTCCAGGGGAGCCCGGCAGCCTTCGCCAGGCTCTCCCAAAGCGCATGTGAGACTAGCGAAGTCTGCGCGAACACCCGCTTCTTCTGCGGGTCCAAGTAGTATGGCCTGTGGACCACGCCTGTGTTTCGCGAAGAAGTGTGCCTCGCCGCGCCGTCGGCGAGGTCGGCGACGGCGATTGTGCACTCGAACCGTGTGGAGAGCCAGTAAGCCACGTTCAGGCCGAGGACGCCAGCCCCGACGATGAGGATGTCGACGTCAGACTGTTCGCCCATGGGGCCTCGGCCGCCGGAGCGCGTTATGTCTCTTGCCTAGATTCCCTTCAGGTACCCGTTGGACTCGAGCCACTCCGCGTGGGCGGCTATGTATCTCCAGATTATGTCGGCCTTGCTGTTGTCGAAGTCCCAGGGGGCGACGAGGACGACGTCCCCTTCCCTGATCCACATCCTCCGCTTCAGTTTGCCGCGGATCCTGCAGTTTCTGGTGTTCCCGTCTGCGCACTTCACGATCACCTGGTCTCCTCCAGTCATCTTGATGGCCCTGCCGAGTATCTCCCCCTGCTGGGGCATCACGAGTTCCTTCAGATTGGACTCGCTGAGTACCTTGCGCTTTCCCATCCGGATTCAGTGGACGCCGACCTTTTGATGATATTAACGATATCGGCGCCAGCGCCTGGGGTTCCCACGGCGGTCATCCCTGCCACCGTGCCGCCATGGCCGGGGACCTCTTGAGGAGAGCGTCGAAGAGCGCCGCGGCTCTTTCGTGTCCTGCTCCCTGAGCGGATTGATCGGCGCCTTCGCAAGCGCCACTATCCTGGTGAAGTCGTGGTTTTCGTCCGGGCTGACGAATGTATACGACCTGCCGAGGTCGCCGGCGCGCGCAGTCCTCCCAACCCTGTGGAAGTAGACGGTCGGGTCTTCGGGGACGTCGAAGTTTATCACGCAATCCACCTGCCTGACGTCTATCCCTCTGCTGGCGACGTCGGTGGCAACGAGGACATCTGCCCGCCCTGAACGGAACAGCCCCATCGAGTGGTCTCTTTGATTCTGAGAGAGGTCTCCGTGCAGGGAGACGACGTTGTGGAATCTCCTCTCCAGCTCCCTTGCGAGCCTGATGGTGCCGTACCTGGTCCTGCAGAAGACCACAGCGCTCTTCCTATTCTCCTTCGCGAGGATGTCGAGCAGGAGAGGGAGCTTCTCGTCGCGCTCTACGCGCGCATAGAACTGTTCGAGCGTCTCGGCGGAGGGCTCGTTCGCGTCCACCATCACCCTGACCGGTTCCGCCATGTACCTCTGGGCAAGTTGCACTATCGAGCGGGGCATCGTGGCCGAGAAGAGCGCCATCTGTCTCGTGCCAGGGGTCTTGTCGAGGATGTAGTCCACGTCGTCGATGAACCCCATGTCGAGCATCACGTCGGCCTCGTCTAATACCACGAACCTCACCGAGTCGAGCCTGAGCGTCCCGCGTTTGATGTGGTCGATGGTCCTCCCGGGGGTGCCGACGACGATGTGAGCCCCGCGCCTCAGGGCGTCGAGCTGGACGTTCATGGACTGGCCGCCGTAGATTGTGACTACCCTTACGGATGTGTAAGACCCTATCTTCTGGAGCTCGAGGGTTATCTGGACGGCGAGTTCTCTTGTGGGGGCGAGGATGAGGCCCTGGACCCGTGGCTCTCGGTCGTTCACTGCCTGCACGATGGGAATCCCGAAGGCGAGCGTCTTCCCAGAACCTGCTTTCGCCTGCCCGATGAGGTTCTTCCCCTCCAGCAGCGGACCGATCGCCTCCGACTGGATGGGAAAGGGGCGGATGAAACCCGCCGCCATTACCCCTTTCTTCACCGCGGGGTTGAGACGGAACTCTTCGAAACTGCTCAATCTGAAATCACTTTCATGCAAGAACCGGCCACGGAAGAAAACTACGTTCGGACCTGCCTCCCTGTATTTAAGACTGGGAGGTCGGCCACGAGCTTCCCCGCCCGCCCTCAGCAGAGATAAGAAGCCCCCGGAAAGGAGGGTTTGGGTAATGCCAGAGACCCCCGTGCAGGCCCGAGCTCAGACCGCCGAGTGTCCCCAGTGCGGCGCCAAGACCAGGCTGTACAGGACCCCGAGGGGACTCAAGTGCGCCGAATGCGTGAAATTGATGGATTCGGCTGGCTTGGGCTTCAGGTAGTCCCGGCCGCGAACTGTCTTTCGAGAAAGAAATCCTTGGGAATTCTAAGCAGATACGGGCTCGACGGCCTCTCTAAAGAGTCGTGGGTGCTCTTCGTAATCCGGACGCTCAACTCGTTCGGCTTCTCCATGGCCATGCCTTTCTTTGCGATCTACCTTCTGGATTCGAGGGGAGTGAGCCTGGCGACGATAGGGACGGTCTACTTCGCATCGGGGGCCCTGAACCTTGGGAGCCAGCTGGTAGGAGGGAGGCTGACAGACGCCGTGGGCCCCAAAAGAGTGATGCTCGCAGGATACGCCACTTCGATCTTCACGTCCGCGGTCCTGGGCTACATGGTCCTCGATAGCGCGGGAGTCGCGCTCTTTTTCGTCGCCTATCCCTTGTTCAGTTTCCTCAGAGGGTTCTCCAACCCAGCGACCGGCTCTATCATAGCCGAGCAACCGCAAAGCCAGCTCAGACCGGGGTACAATCTGCTGACCATCGGAGGGAACCTAGGGTTCGCGATCGGCCCAGCCGTCGGAGGACCGATCACCGATGTCTTCGGCTATTCGACCGTGTTCTTCCTCAGCGCGGCCATGGTGATACCGGTCATCGTCCTGACCGTGTTCATGATCAAGGGAGGCATCAGGCATAAGGGAGGCGTCCGGGGGCAGGTGAAGAGGGCCCTGAAGTGGAGCGCTGACAGGAACTTCATAACGTTCCTGGCACTCACAGCTTGCCTCTATGTCTCGGTTGGGTACGAGATACAGCCGGTGTCCCTTTACGTGAGCGACTTCCTCAAGTTCACAAACACCCAGATCGGATATCTTTTCGCGACGAACGGACTCGTCATCGTGCTGCTCCAGCTCCCGGTCATAGGCCTCTTCAAGAGGTCGAAGAGCCTGATGCTCCCACTTCTCATCTCGCCTGTGCTTTTGGTCCTGAGCTTCATAATGGCGGGCATCTCTACCAGCTTCCTCGAGTACGAAGGGGTGATGGTGGTCATCACCCTCGGGGAGATCCTGTTGACCGTCCCGTCCCAGACCATCGCTGCCCTGTTTTCCAAGGCAGGGAACAGGGGGACATACCAGGGATACTTCTATGCCGCCTCGAACACCGGGAGGTCGACAGCGGCTTTCCTTGGCCCTGCAAGCTTCGAAGCCCTGGCGTTCGCCCCTGCGCTGGGGTGGTATGCCATCGCGGCATTCACCTCATGTGTGTTCGTGGGTTTGTTCCTACTCGGCCCGCGGATTCAGAAAGACTATGACGAGATAGCGCGCTCGGAAGGGTACGCTACAAGCTCGCCCGGGCAAAGCTGACCCACGTCAGCCGTACTGGAGGAGGTCGGGCTTGTGCGGCAGGCGGAGGCTCGCGACGGGGGAGCTCTGGGCGTTCAGCAGGGTAGTCAGAGGGTCGATGGCGTCAAGGACACGAGACGAGGGTCGGCCGCCAAGTTCGGCAGCGGTACCGCTATGCGCAGTAGACTGATGCCGACTTCCGCCATCGTAACCTCGTCGAGAAGCGGGCAGAGATGGCGCCCTGGCCGGGACTTTCGTCACAGCGATTTCGAACCCGGGTCGCTGCCGCTCTGTCGGCGTAGCCGATGACAGGGCAGCATACTGACCTCTATACGACCAGGGCGCTTGGCGGCCCAAGCCTGGGGGTGGTTTTAAGTTTCAAACACGCGAGAAGAAGTTGTCCCCGCTCGCCGGGAGGGGGCCCGCTGCGTGTTTGTGGGTCTCACCACATCGTTCGATGTGCCGCTTGTACTTCTTCGAACTGATGAGCTTGCCGCACTTTGGGCAGACTGGCATTAGGTGAAGGGGAAGGAACGGTCTACTTACGCGTTAGGACGTCCAAGATACAGTTGATTTACCATCGTCGCGGGACATGAGGCGTGAAGGAGGTCACGCGGTGCGGCTGGTCGTCGCTGGACGTCCCGCTCTTCCGGGACTACCACGACAAGGAGTGGGGAGTCCCCGTCCATGACGACCGGACCCTCTTCGAGTTCCTCGTCCTCGAGGGGGCGCAGGCAGGGCTGAGCTGGTGGACGATCCTTCGGAAGAGAGAGAATTTCAGGGCTGCCTTCTCCGGGTTCGACCCAGCCAGGGTCGCAAGGTTCGACCAGAAGAAGGTGGAAAGCCTGCTTGGCGACGCTGGGATAATCAGGAACAGGCTGAAGATCAACTCCGCCATCCAGAACGCAAAATCCTTTCTCGCCGTACAGAGAGAGTTCGGCAGCTTCGATTCTTACATCTGGAAGTTCGTAGGCGGGAAGCCCAAGGTCAACCGCTGGCGCACGCTGAAGGAGATACCCGCGGTCACGCCTGTCGCGGAGGCGATGAGCAGGGACCTGATAGAGCGCGGGTTTCGGTTCGTGGGGCCCACAATCTGCTACGCCCACATGCAGGCGACCGGGATGGTCAACGACCATGTGACCGGGTGTTTCCGGCACAAAGAGCTGGCCGCCAGAAGCTAGCCCATGCCTAGCCGTCGGAGAGCAGAGTGGGCCTTCGCCGCGTCTGCCTTGCCCACCGGCTGGAAGGGAGGCCTAGGGTCCCCACAGTCGATGCCCCTGGCTTTCAGTATCGCGTAGTAGTACGGGATCGGGCTCGATCTGACCAGCGCCTTCGCCTGCTGAGCCCTCTTCTGGGCCGACAGCGCGGCTGCCCGGTCTGCCTTCTCGCCTGCTGACACCAGATTCTCCATTATCTCAGGGAACGCGCTGGCCCCCCCGCTGACGAGGCCGTCGGCGCCGGACAGCAGGGCGAAGAGGCCGTATTCCTCGACCCCGTTCATCACCACGAAGCCGTCCGGGGCGGCTGAGATCAGATCCAGAAGTTGGAGGAAGTCGCGGGATGATTCCTTTATCCCTGAAACACCGACCTTCGAAAGCTCTGCCACGGCGCTCGGGGTGAGGTTGTTTCCGGTGAGATGCGGTATGTTGTAGGCGAACACGGGCACGTCGACAGCCTCAGAGAGAGCCTGGAAGTGCTTGATCGTGGCGCTCTCGCCTGGCTTGTAATAGTAGGGCGTCAGGCTGGCGACGGCGTACGCGCCGTGAGCCTCCGCGTGCTTGGCCAGCTTTACCGTAGACGCCGTGTCGGCGCTTCCTACCTGCACCACCACGGGGACCTTCCCTCCTGCGGCGTCGATGACGGTTTCAGCGACCTGTTTCCTTTCATCCGTGTTCAGCATCGGCCCAAGGCCCGTACTTCCGCAAGGATAGATGCCGTCAACCCCTTTCGAGACCTGGAACTTCACGAGTCGGGCGAGCTGCCCTTCGTCTACCCTCCCCTTCGAGTCAAAGGGGGTGATCAGCGCGGTGAACAGCCCTCTGACATTCGGCGCGCTTCGTCCCGTCATCGTTCGGGGTCCGGGGCGGGGCGACTTATGCATGATGGGAGTGCCATTGCCGTTGAGCTTCTTTGCGCGGCTAGGCTCTGTCGCCCACGACCTTCTTGTCTGTCGTGAGGACCTGTAACCAGCGCATCGCTTTCCCCTCGGGGTCACTGATGTCAAACCAGGAGATCACGTTCGGGACGGTCTTGACTTCTGGAGCACGGATATCCCCCTTCATCAGGCGCGATCTCTCATGAGCGAGGTCCCAGACCTCGAACAGGATGGTCCAGCTAGACGGTCGGACAGCCCCCTTGACTATCTGGACCCAGCGCCCGCCGATTTTGTACTCAGCGTTCCCTTCGAAGGGTTCGAGGTCGGGCCCTTTGCCGAACAGGCGGGGTACCAGTCCCCGGAGGTCGTCAGGTCGCTGACAGTGATTTCTGCGATCGTCTCACGGACGTCGATGGCG
Source organism: Nitrososphaerota archaeon (assembly GCA_027320425.1). GTDB lineage: Archaea > Thermoproteota > Nitrososphaeria > Nitrososphaerales > Gagatemarchaeaceae > UBA183. The sequence goes on along the minus strand of DAHVLJ010000012.1, from coordinate 16,417 downwards.
CTCGTGGTCACAGGGGTCAGGCGGCAAGCGACGGCTACGATACGTGAACGTGGCGACGCGATGGTGGGGCGGTCGAGTTGAAGTATCGCCGTTGGCCGGGCGGTGGGACATGAAGAGCTACGAAGGACAAGAAGGCATCGGCATGTCAGAGCATGACGCCAGGAGGTTCCTTGAAAGCAGCAGGTCTACGCTCCTCCTGGGGACCCTGAACTCCGACGGGAGCCCGATGATCCATCCGGTTTGGTATCATTTCGACTCGGCGACGACCAAGCTGTACTTCTACACGGAGCCGGCCTTGAAGAAGGCCGCCAACATCAGGAGGAACAAGTCTGTCTATTTTGACGTGGACAGCGACAGATGGCCCTACAAGGGGGTGAAGGGGAAGGGAACGGCGAAGCTTGTCGTTTCAAAAGCGAAATCGTATTCGATTGCTTCGAAGATATTACGAAGGTACGTGAAGAAGGACAAACCGCTCATCGAGTTCGCGCTTGACAAGGTGAAGAAAGGCGGGTACGTCGTGTTCGAAATCACCCCCGCATATTTCACCTCGTGGGACTATGGTAAGCTGGTCGCCGAGTCAGAAGACATGCGTGACGCGATCATGTCCTGAAGCATACTGCAGGTAAGAACTGAAAACAGCTTAGTAGTGACTCCACGGCGAGACAAGCACATGTCGAAGGAGGTCCCGGCGTTCGATTTTCGGAGGTGGGGTCCCGGGGGAATCGTGGTCATAGGGGCGTTCTTCGTTCTGGGGCTGGTCGGCATGGCCGAAGGGGCGCTCAGGGGATCCATCTTCTTCGAAGTCCTTGGTGCTATCTGCTTGGGAGGAGGGATAGTGACGTTCGCTGTCAAGATAGGAGAGGAGATCCATCCGGTAACGGCGAAATGGGGAATAGACGGGGAAGTCGGTGAGGTAGTGGAAGATGTCGACAGGGATACCAAGGGGGTAGTTCTGGTGAGGTCGGAGCTGTGGTCTGCGAAGAGCGAAGGGCTCATCCGAGTCGGAGAGAAGATCCGGGTCGTCAAGGTCGAAGGGTTGGTGGCGTGGGTCGTAAGGGCAGACGCCGCTGTCGATCGCTCGGCGCCCTGACAGGCAGCCAACCTCCGCGACCGTCGCATCTTTCCGCTCCAACGGGAGGATGACAGTGGGGGCAGGAAGGACTCCATCCTCCTAGACGGAAGGATAGACCGGAGGCTCAGAAAACGAACTTGACCAGGCTTCTATGCATCCGTGGGTTCTTCCATGCGTGAGCCACCTTAGGGACAACCCGATACACAACCTGGCCAGACCCTTCGGACCAAGAGGGCGTATACTCATACTTCTGTAAGTAGACCGTCTGCAGTTTCTTCAGCACCGAAGCAGACCGCTCAATCGAGGCGATTCCCTCAACAATCACTGTATCGCTTCCGTCCTGTAAGTGTATGATAACGTTCGGGTTCCTAGAGAGATTGACGCCTTTGACCGACCGTGGATCGGTTTCGAAGTGGAAGGTGCAGTCCGTCCATGCCCCCCAGACCGGCGCGGCGTGGGGCCTTCCATCCGGGCGCGTGGTTGACACCCAGTAGACCTCCTCCTTCTCCAGCTTTCCGTTAGCATGGTCCCAGGTGATCCACTTCTTCGGGTCATTTGGCACGTGCCATTCGGCTGGGAACTCTGGTCGAACGCGGCGTGGAGGACGTACCCTTCTCGCAGTCACGGGGACGCCCCGTTCGTTCCGAAGCCAATGTCGCCCCCACCATTCGATGGCCCGAGATCCAGCACGCCATCCAGTACCGTGCGGCGCATGATCGGGAAGACATTGCTAGTGCTATCTTCAACGTTGCCGGTTGCGCGCGCCATTCGGGCCGAGGAAATCCGCGCCTGGCGCATCACGGCTTGATGTCGAGACGGTTCAGTGTTTTGAACATTCCGCACACCATCACGGGTTCTCCATTAACGCCGAAGGTTGGCTCAAGTCCGCGGGCCCGACGGGAATCGAACCCGTTTAGGGGCATTCGCTGACCCTCGGGTTAAAAGCCCGATGCTCTACCTGATTTCTCTCCGCATCTGGATCTAAGCTACGGGCCCGCGCCAGCCATCGGGTTTACTCCCGTATTTGACCGAATCGCGCTATTGCATCAGGGTGCGGACGAGCCTGATGCTCTTTTCCATGGTCTTGTAGTCTTCATAGGGGGTCTCCATGATGACCGGCCTCTCGTCAACCCCCCGATAGTGAAGAAAGGCCCTGATGCCCTTGCGTCCGATCTTCCCCTCTCCAATGTTCTCGTGCCTGTCAAGCCTCCCCCCCAGGGGCCCCTTTGAGTCGTTCAGGTGCACGACCTTCAGACTTTCCAGTCCGACAAGCTGGTCGAACAGGCCCATCGTGTCGTCTACGGCTTCCTCGCTAGCCAGGTCGAACCCCGCGGCGTAGACATGACAAGAGTCAAGGCACACGCCGACGCGCTTGCTGTCGGCTACCTTGTCAAGTATGGCCCGTATCTCCTCGAACCTCGCTCCGACGCAGTTCTTCTGTCCCGCCATGTTTTCGAGGAGGATAGACGCGTTCCCCTGGCTGGCTGCGATCGCCTGGTTGCACGCTGCGGCGATGTTGGCGATACCCACGGCTGCCCCTTTGCCGAGGTGGCTCCCGAGGTGCACCACGAGATAGTCGATCCCCAGGGCGTCGCACCGCTTGAGCTCTTCCTCGAGGGTGAATCTGCTGATTTTCATGGTTGCCTTCTCAGAGGATGCGAGGTTGGGGAGATAGGGCATATGGTCCACGATGCGCCTGAAACCTGCTTCCTTTCTCTTCTCCCTGAAGGCGGCGACCGTCTCGTCGGGGATCGGTTTGAACTTCCACTGGTTAGGGTTCCTCGTGAAGATCTGGAACGTGTTGGCGCCTATCTCCTTGGCTCTGTCGAAAGCGAACTCAGGGGAACCTGCGGCTGATACGTGCAGCCCGACCATAGGTTCTTCAGTCAAAATGCGTCAAAAGAGGCAGAGTGTGGGTTTATGAACCCACGCTCTTCTTTTCGTCTTCTCGCTTAGCGCTTCTTGGGCTTGGCCAGGGTCTTCTTCACGCCGGTTGCGCTCCTCACCGGAGCGGTTCTCCTTCTGTAGGTCCGCGTCGGCTTCTTCGCCAACGTGGGTGCCCCGATGGAGACGGACGACGGCGCCGAGAAGGTTACGGGCGCAGGTGCGGGCTGGACTGTTTCGTACAGCCCCGAAGGTGCTGCTTGAGGTGCAGGTGCTGGCTCTGGTGCAGATGATGCAGCAGGCGCAGCCACGGCAGACGTTTCCGCGGCAGAGACATCAGATGCCCGCTCAGTCGTCGACGGGTAAGTCTCTATGGAAGTCACTGGAGCGGCGGCCTTCGTGTTCCTGTGTCCGAAATAGCCACTTGCCGCAGCGTAGATCACGACTACCGCGCCCACGCACGCGCCAAGCAGGATGGTTGCTACTTCTAGGACCATAGTTGTCTTTGATACGGGGCGATGCGCCACTTCAGAGGCTGAGTCAAACACTGTCAACAAGTCCGTAACGATGATTCGACAAAATCGGCGTTCGCCGACGGCGCTATACGATGCCGATTAGCGCGTCGACCGAGAACGCACCGGACCCGATGAGGAGTATCGCCAGTGCCAGCAAGAGATAGGTGAAGTCGATCTCGAACCCGGGCTTCCCTCCTGCCCCCATGAAGTTCGCTTTCATCTTGGACGACTTCATCAAGATGATGGCGGCGAACTGGATGACGAATAGAGCCGCGACAAGCGGCACCAGAAAGCCAACGATGAGGAAGATGCCTCCGAAGAACTCCAGAAGGGTCACAAGCCTCGCGGCGAACGGCGGGACCCCCATTGTCCCTACCCACTGGCCAGACTGAGCGCCCCATCCACCTTTCACCTTAGGGACACCGTGAGCGATGAGAGCTGCTCCTACCGCCACCCTCAGGATCAGGGAGACCAGGTCAGCGCTGACGATTGCCAATTCCAGAGGTAGCCGAAATTTACTGGTACAAAAAACTTACTGAAGATCACCGTCGCCAGGGACGAAGTTCCGGCCGGTGGGGGTGTCACTTATATCTCACCGCCTCCCACTGGGCAGGTCGTAATGCTAGCAGTCCAATGGGACAAGATCATCACCGAGATGTTCAAGTTCGACAGGAGGGTTCGTTCCGCGCAGATCCTCGACGGTTCGGGGAGGCAGATAGCCGGAGGGATGAAGAAGGGGATACCATCCCTTGAGCCTCAGAGCGAGGACATCAGGCTCATTGCCGGGATAACAATCCAGATCAACAACGACAAGACTTGGGACCGTTATTTCGGCAAGAACCAGTTCACTTTCAACAAGAGAGAGAGGCTGAACATCATGACGTTCTACCTCGGCGACAAACTGGTGCTCGTCTCAGCAGAGCCAGATTTCACGCTCCAACAGGCACAGGACCTCAGGAACCAGATAATCACTAACCACGCTGATCTCGTGAGGTAAAAGGGAGGGAGAGCTGGGTCTAGTTGAGACCTAGCTCAGGGAACTTCGCCTGTACGAGCCCGAGCTCGCTCTGAAGGGTCCGGATGCGTTCGGCGTACTTCTTCATGTCCTCTGCGTTCTTCTGGACCTTGGCCACCTTGTAGCCACGCCACGCCTTCTTCAGGGCTCCCCAGCTTTGCCCTTTCGTGTATTGTGACATGAGACAAGACCACTCAGTGAGACGATATAAGCCTTAACGTCTCATGTGAAACGGGCCTTTCACTTCACTTCGAAGGGTATCCTGTTCCCGTTGTGATCGTAGACCCCCAGGTTGTCAACCGTGGCGTACGGGTACCCCATGATGACCATGAGCCTCCCTGTCGCATGAAGGAGGTCTTGGTGGGAGGGGCTGTTGTTCCCCGATGGATGGGAGTGCGCCACCCCCACGTACGAGAAGTCGACCGGGAGCATCCACCAGCTGAATGACGAGAAGGCAGCCCCGTGGCTGGCGAGCGGCGGGATGACCACTCCGGTGACCTCGACCACTCCCTTCTTCGACTTCCCTCTCATGAGGAGGATCCCCTCGTTGGGGTAGGCCATAGCGGAGTAGCTGAACAGGCTGTCCACGACTTGCTTGTGGAATATCACTTTCTGGACCGGCATGAGACATCTACCTCAGCAGACTGACGAAGTTGCCGATGATCTTGTTCCCTTCTGGGTTCGCGATGGTGAACCTCTCGGGGTGGAACTGGACACCATAGAGTGGACGGTTTCCGTGCTTCATGGCGGCTATCTCTGTAGTAGCGCTCCTGGCAAGCAGCGAGAACCCTTCAGGGATGGCCCCCACCACTTCATACCTTGACTCCAACAGGGTCAGGGACTTGGGCAGGTCTTCGAAAAGCGGGTCCTCCCCGAGGACGCTGGTCTTGACCATCTCCTGGACGTGCCGTTTGTCCCTCACGACAGGAGCGCCGAAAGCGTGGGCCATCAGCTGGTGGCCGAAGCAGACCCCGAGGATGGGGACGTGAGCGTCCAGTATCGCCTGGGACTCTTTGGCGAATTTGGACCGGGTCTTCTCTTCAGTCATCATGTCAGGAGAGCCGCTCAGCGCGACGCCGTCAAACGAGTCGAACTTCGAAGCAGAGACCTCTGACCAGTCCATCGACTTCACTGCAGCTCCGTTTCCTTCGATGGAACCCTCGAGCCGGGTGACCCGCTCCTGCGTCGGGTAGTTGTTCACCACCAAGACCTTGGGCAATGGCGAATCGCCTTCGCTTTCGTGATAAGAACTTTCGCGGAGAGTCGCTGACCGTCAGAACAGTTTAAATGCCTAAGGAATTCGTTGGCGAAAAAGGAGCAAGGCAAAGAAAATGTTTGCACCTTCGGCAGGATACGACAGGGCGATCACCATATTTTCGCCCGACGGCAGGTTGTATCAGGTTGAGTACGCCCTTGAGACAGTGAGAAGGGGGAACCTTGCGGTCGGCATAAGGACCAACGAAGGAGTGGTATTGGCCGTGGAGGAGAAGCAGAAGAAGCTCCAGAGCACCGAGTCGGTCGTCAAGATGTTCCAGATAGACGACCACGTTGGAGCGGTCGGCGCTGGGTACATCCCAGACGCGAGAATTCAGGTCGACAGCGCCAGAGTGCTGGCGCAGAGCAACAGGCTCATCTACGACGAGCCGGTCGACGTCGAAGCCATCGCGAAGCGCATCGCCGACATGAACCAGCAATACACCCAGTATGCAGGCGTAAGGCCCTTCGGAGTGTCCCTCATCATAGCAGGAGTAGACGACGCAGGTCCTGTGGTGTACCTGGCGGACCCGACAGGGACATACTCTGGCTTCCATGCGATCGCGATAGGGCAAGGGAGCGACCAGGTCAACGACTACCTGGAGAAGAACTACTCAGCAGACCTCAGCCTGAATGACGCCGTCACGCTTGCCATCGAATGCATCTATCTGGTCAGCGAGGACAAGACCGGGACCGCCCACATCAAGGTCGCGGTGGTTGAAGCCGAGACAAAGAAGTGGAGGCGCCTGGCAGACCAAGAGATAAGCAAGGGCGCGTCCGGTGCCAAGACCAAGACCGACAAACCGCCGGCCAAGAGCTCCTAGAAGCGAAAGCTCGCATGAGCGGGTCATTCGGACACGGGGGCGGCGATTTTAAGCCCAGGACCCATGAGTCTTCGAAGTTCACGACTGTGAAGCTTGCGATTTCAGGAGAGCACTTCGAGATACTTGTCAACCCTGACTCTGCTCTGGCGTACAAGCAGGGAAGGAACGTTGAACCATCAGCCGTCATCGCAGTCGACGAAGTGTTTTCGGACTCGAGGAAAGGCCTCAGGGCCAGCAGCGAGAAGCTGAAGTTGCACTTCGGGACCGACGACCACGCGAAAGCCGCCCTGGAGATACTGAAGAAGGGCGAGCTGAACCTCACGCAGGAACAAAGGAAGAAGCTCACCGATGAGAAGAGGAAGGCGATAATAGCCGCGATCTCCAAGAATTTCGTAGACCCGAGGACCCTTCTGCCCCACCCGCCGCTCAGGATAGACCAGGCGATGCAGGAGGCGAGGGTGTCCGTGGACCCGTTCCAGGACTCGAACGAACAGATGAAGACCGTGGTGGAGGCGCTGAGGATCATACTCCCCATGAAGTCAGAAAGGATCAGACTGCAGGTAAAGGTCTCTGCGCAGTACACGGGTCAGACGATAGGCGTGCTGAAGAACTTCGGCCAGATAGTGAAGGAGGACTGGCTGGCTGACGGGACGCTCTCCGCAATAGTAGAAATACCGGCTGGCGGACAGCCCGGCCTGCTGGACCGACTCGGCTCAACGACGAGAGGGGCCGCTCAGGTCACAGTGGTGAAATAGAATTGCCAATGATAGAAAGGAAGCAGGTGATACCGGGGGACGTGATTGCGAAGGGGAACCATAGGTATGGCCCTTACATCGAGAAGCGCGGAGACGAGTACGTCGCCCTGAGAGTGGGGCTGGCCGAAGTGGGGGGAGACGGGGTCAAGCTTAACCCCCTCACAGGTCCGTACCTCCCGAGGGCGGAAGACGAAGTCATCGGGAAGGTGGTGGACATCAACGGTTTCGGGTGGGTCATAGACATCAACTCCTGCTTCGACGGATTCCTCCCCGCCTCGTTCGTGTTCGGGAGGGAGTTCTCCCCTTCGACCCACGACCTGTCGAGCAAGTTCGCGGTGGGCGACATCATAGGGTGCAGAATCGAATCTTATGAGAGGTCCAGGGACCCCCAGCTGAGCATCAGGGGGGAAGGCTATGGAAGGGTCGACTCGGGGGAAATCGTTAAGATATCGCCAACAAAGGTGCCCCGATTAATCGGGAAAAGAGGTGCGATGATCAACTTGATCAGTGAGAAGACAGGATGTGACATCAGGGTGGGCCAGAACGGTGTGGTCGTCATCAATGGCAGTCCCGAGGGGATATCGAAGTCGGCGAACGCCATCAAGATGATAGAAGAAGAGACGCAGGCGCCTGACCTTATGACGCGCGTGGAAGCGCTGGTTGGAGGGACAGGAAGTGGGTGAAGGGAAGACCAAGCTGATCGACGAGTCTGGTAAGAGGCTCGACGGCCGCAAGTGGGACGAGCTTAGGCCGATCAGCATCCAGGTAGGGCTCATGAAGAACGCGGACGGCTCGGCTTACATTGAGTGGGGGAAGAACAAGATAATGGCCGCGGTCTACGGCCCGAAGGAAGTTCACCCGAAGCACCAGGTCCTCCCGGACAGGGCCCTCTTGAGGTGCAGGTACCACATGGCCCCCTTCTCCGTGGATGAGAGGAAGAATCCGGCGCCCTCAAGGAGAGAGATCGAGATTTCCAAGGTGATACGAGAGGCGCTTGTGCCTGCTGTCATCGTAGAAGACTACCCTAGGACCGCAATCGAAGTCTGGGTGGAGGTCTTGCAGTCGGACGGTGGGTCAAGGGTAGCAGGCATCACGGCTGCCTCCCTGGCTCTCGCGGACGCGGGAATCAACATGAGGGACCTGGTGGTCGGGTGTTCGTGCGGCATCATCAACAACCAAGTGGTGGCCGACCTTGACGACACCGAAGACAAGGAAGGGAGCGGCGACATGCCAGTAGCGATCATGCCGAACCTTGGGCTGGTGAGCCTGCTGCAGGTCGACGGAATCTACTCGAGGGAGCAGTTCCAGAAGGCGTTCGAACTCGCGATAGCGAAGGGGAAGCAGGTAAACGCGTTGCAGAGGGCGGCGCTGAACACCAGGTTCTTCGGAGGCGAAGCGAAGACCACCCAAGTAGAGGAGGTTGCAGAGTAGATGTCGATGAAGAAGAATTACGTCGTAGAGACCATCCGCAAGGCGCAGATGGTGCAGCTGCTCGCAAGCGGGAAACGCGTCGACGGAAGGTCGCTGGACCAGCACCGTGAGCTGAAGATCGAGACAGGTGTCATCCCGAAGGCGAACGGTTCGGCGAGAGTGTTCCTCGGGAACACCCAGGTGATAGCTGGCGTAAAGATAGCTACGGGAACCCCATTCCCCGACACCCCCGACAAAGGGATACTGATGGTCAACGCGGAGATACTGCCGTTGTCGTCACCTTACGCTGAGGCGGGACCTCCAAGCGAGGACGCAATCGAACTGGCGAGGGTGGTGGACAGGGGCATTCGCGAGTCCAAGATGGTCGACCTTGGGAAGCTCAACCTTGTTTCAGGCAAGTCGGTCATAGCGATTTTCGTCGACTGCAACGTCATGAACGTCGACGGGAACCTATTCGACGCCACGAGCTATGCCGTAGTCGCCGCGCTCAGGACCGCCAAGATGAAGAAGTATGTCATCAAGGACGAGAAAGCCGAGGCGACCAACGAGCTGATACAAGTCCCGGTCGAGAAGACTCCTGTCTCCCTTACGTTCGCTAGGATAGGCGACAAGGTCGTCGTCGATCCGGGCGCAGAGGAGGAAGCCTCCATGGACATGAGGATAACCATAACCACCGAGGACGGGGGGAACGTCTGCGCTAGCCAGAAGGGCGAAGCGAGCACCATCACCCCGGCCCAGGTCCTGCAGGCCGCCGACACCTCGATCAGGGTCGGCAAGGCGATACGCGCCAAGATAATCGAGGCGACGAAGTAACGCCAAAGGCGAGGGAGAACATCAAGGGGCTGGGCGCCAAATACGGCGGCACCCTCAGGAAGCGCTACGCCAGGGTGTTCAGGACGCTGAAGCAGGCGAGAGAGTGCCCATCTTGTTCAAGCAAGAGGCTGAGCAGGACGTCATCCGGCATATGGAAGTGCAAGTCGTGCGGCTACACCGTCGCTGGTGGAGCGTTTGACCTCGCCCAGGCGAAGTCAAGATAGGCCCATCGAGTCAGTGGCGCTGAAGATATCCTTCAGGGCAGACGAGGACACCGCGGCGAAGATCAAGAAGGGTTTCCCGTCGACCAAGTTCAGGGAAGGGGTCTGCGAAGTGCGGATAGGAGGCGAGCTGCCGGCGGAAGTCGACGCAAAGGCGAGGGACTTGCTGGAAACGATTCGTAAGATGACGTGGACGTCGAAAGGCTTTAAGTAGAGACCGAGGTCGCGAAGTCGAAAATGAGCCAGCCTGAGCTACCTCCGATACTCCGGGAACAGCTCGCCAGATACGAGCAGACTCAGCAGAACCTGCAGGCGGTGCTCGCTCAGAAACAGCAGGTGGAGATGGAGCTCGGCGAGACCGAGAAGGCGCTCGAAGAGCTCGGCAAGGCTTCTGATTCGGAAGCCGTGTACAAGTTCGCGGGGAACCTCTTGGTGAAGGTGAAGAAGGAAGACGTAGTCAAGGAGCTGGGGGAGAAGAAGGAACTGGCAAACACCAGGAAGATGGTCCTGGCAAAGCAGGAGACGAGGTTCAAGGAGACGCTGAAGGACCTGCAGACTAAGATCGACGAGTCGGTGAAGGCCAGACCGGCCCAGCCTCAGGTGCAGCCTCCAGGCGACGCGTAGCCCGTGGCGACCGTTGTCCTTTGAAAAAGACCTGAAGGAATTCCCGTTCATAGAGACGCGGAAGCTTGGCAGGGTCGCAGTAATCTGTCACAGGAACGCGGATGCCGACACCTATCTGTCGGCTTATGCCGTCTCCAAGCTTCTGAGGAGTCTCGCTCCCGGATGCAAGGTCGACGTGATAACCCCAGGCGGCATGACGGTGCTTACCAAGAAGCTCAGCTCCAAGTTCCCACAAGAGACGAGTGAAGGGGACACCGGGGAGAAGTACGACCTTTTCGTGGCGGTAGATGTCGGTGACATAGAGCTCCTCAACGAGTGGAAGGGGAGGCTTGAGAAGGCGGAAGGGTTCAGGGTCCTGGTCGACCACCACCCTATGAGGGACGTCAAGATATACGACAGAGCGATAGTCGACGAATCGGCGACATCGGCCGCCGAAGTGGTCTACGCGCTTTACAGGGCGAAGGGGATGGTCCCTGACGCGCAGGCTTCCCAGGCGCTCCTCGAGGCACTGCTTTTCGACTCTTCTCACCTCGCCATAGCGAGCCCGGGAGGGGTCCGCGCCGCAGCCGCCCTGCTGGACCTCGGGGCAGACCTGCCGGCAGCAAGGAAAGAGCTGCGGAGCGAACCAGATTACGGGGAGGTTCTGGCGAAGCTGAAAGGTGCTCAGAGGACGGTGATCTACAAAGCGGGAGACTGGTTGGTCGCTTCCACGCTCGTGGGGTCGTTCCAGGCCCACGTGGCCAGGTCCTTGATCTATCTGGGCGCTGACGTCGCCGTGGTATCAGGCGAGTCTGACGGCGAGACGAGGGTAAGTCTCAGGGCGACCCAAAGGTTCCTTGAAACGACGGGGGTAAAGCTCGGGACACAGGTCGCGGAGGAGATGGCACGAAAGCTCGGCGGTCATGGCGGGGGACATTCGACAGCCGCCTCGTTCTCAACCGGCGTCGGCGAAGAGGAAGCGATGGAAGCCACCCTTGTCAGGCTGGGGGAACTCGTCGGCGCGCTGAAGAAGCTAGACTAGTAGCGCTTCGAGACCGGGCTCTTCAGAAACCCCTCGAACGAGAGGATGAACCAGGGCGTGTAGGAGTCTGGGTGAGCCTTCAGGTCGGACGCGACATCGCCGACTTTAGCCCACTTCACCTCCATCATCTCTTCTCTGTTGGGTGTGATCTTCCCATCAAAGTCCCCGACCAGGACGCGGCAAAACTCGTTCTCCGCGTTCGCGCCTTGCGGGGCGAAATAGACGAATGAATGGACGTCAGTCAGCGCTCCGACCTTCGCGTTCAGCTCTTCGACCGCTCTCCTCGAGGCGGCCCCCTGGTATGTCTCGCCAGGATAGACGTGGCTGGTGAATGAAACATCCCAAGCACCCGGCCAGAGCAGCTTCTTCGAGCTTCTACGCTGGAGGAGCAGCTTCCCGTCATGGAAGATTAGGGCGGTGTACGCCCTGTGCCTTTTCCCCCTTCCCGCGTGGCAGTTCTCCCTGGTGTCCGTGCCTATCTGGTTGTCGTCGTCGTCGACGAGAATCAGGGTCTCTTGCTTTGGCATGTCGGCCCTCTCGGACGGGTGATTCTAGATAAGCCAATCGGACTTCGTTCGGCGCAGGGACCACCCGGTCATGCTTCGATGAAGAACGTGATGGAGTCTCCGTCTCTGATCTTCAACTTCCCTCTGAGGAAGTCAGGGGAGATGAGCTCCGCCACGCTCTCGTTGTAATGCGTGACGTCGATGAGAAGGAGGGTCACCTTCAAGTCGGCCAGGGTCCCGTCAAAGCACGTCAGTGCGCTGAACGTCTCCTCGCCCTCGCTGAATCCGCCGATCCTGACTCCGCCCATCCCTCTGAGAGTTCGAAGCTGTGAGACTTGCTTCTCGTCTTCGAACTTCACGTTGAGGGTGCCGGGGAAAGGCTTGTACCCCAGGGCAGCCTTGAACCTCCTCTGGTACTCAGGGAGGCCGACGTAATACTTTCCTTTGCCCATTCCGCTGAAGACCGTACCTGTGAAGGTGAGCCGGGTGGGCTGGCTCTCGAAAGCCGACTTGAGCTCCCCGTAGAACGACGACAGCGCCTTCATCCCGGACGGGGTGATGCGGACCTTGAGGGAGCGTCCCGAATGCACGCGCGCGACATAGCCGGCGTCTTCGAGTTCGACAAGCCTCCTGGAAGCTGCCTGCTGCGTGAGCCCCAGGGCGTCGCCGAGCCGGGAAGAGGACACGTCGGCGTAGGCGCCAGCAGCACCGTGCTTCACCAACTCAACCAGAGTCTCCAGGAAGCGAGTCCTTTCGGCTTGGGCCTTGGCAGGCATCTACAATCTGATTTGTAGTTACTAAAATATTATAAACATATCCCCGGCTTCGGCGAAACATGCACCGGTCGAGGTGGGTCAGCCTTGTAGCCCTGCTGACCGCGCTCGCGGTAGTGCTGGGTGGCGTCACGGTCCCCGCTCCATACGCCACGTTCCTGTTGTATGGGGTATGGGAGATTCCCATACTCCTGGCGCTCCTGCTCTTGGGGTTGAGCGGGGGGACGGCGGTCGCACTGCTGAACGCCCTCGCCCTTGAGGCGATCAATCCAGGCCCGCTTCCCACCGGGCCGGTCTACAACGTTATCGCAGAACTTTCGATGTTCGCCGGCGTGCTCGCGGCCATGAAGCTGGCCAAAGGAAGAGGAACAGCCGTGCTGGGCGTCGCGGCGGTCGTCCTGGGAGCTGTCGCTAGGACCGTGGTCATGACGGTCGTGAACTACCTTGTCCTCCCGCAACCATATCCCATCGGGTTCAGCATCCCCCAGGGTGCGGTACTAGGGTTCCTGGTACCGATCGCGCTCTTCAACGCGTCAGTGGCGCTGTATGTGGTGCCAGTCGCTCTCGGGATCCGCAGGGCGGTAGAATCGAGGATCGCGCCCCCTGAGAGCGTCGCTGCGCGGTCCTGACCCAGGGGAAGCGATTGTCAGACATCCTGGAGATACGGGGCCTGAGTTTCAGATACCCCGAGGCCCCCCGCATGGCGGTCTCCGGATTCGACCTCGCCATCCCGGAGGGGGAGATAGTTGTCCTCGCTGGCCCTTCTGGATGCGGCAAGAGCACGCTGCTGAGGGCGGTAAACGGCCTCATCCCTCACATGTACGGAGGGGAGTATTCAGGGGACGTCTTGGTCGCCGGAGCCAGCGTGAAGGGCTCTGACATGCGCGAGCTGGCGCAGAAGGTCGGATTCCTCTTCCAGAACCCTGAGAACCAGATATTCATGTTCAGCGTCGAAAGGGACGTCGCCTTCGGGCTCGAGAACATAGGGACCCCGCGTGAGGAGATGCGCGAACGCGTCGATGACGCTCTCCGTCTCCTCGGGATAGGGGACCTCGCTCTGAGGGCGCCGCACGAGCTTTCGGACGGGCAGAAGCAGAGAGTGGCGCTCGCGGGGGTTTTGGCCATGAGACCGAGGCTCGTGATACTCGACGAACCCACCTCGCTTCTGGACCCGAAGACGGCGGGGGAGCTGGTGGACCTGGTCGCGAAGCTGAGAAGAGAACTGGGGACGACTTTCGTCATCGTCGAGCACAGGCTGGACCTCCTGGTGAGGGTCGCGGACAGGCTCGTGGTGATGAGCGAAGGGAGGAAGGTCATGGAGGGGGCACCCAAGGACGTCCTGCTCGGCGAAGGGTCAGAGAAGTATGGCGTCGCCACCCCCGCCGTCACCAGGCTGCAGAAGATGCTTGCGCGCGATGGGCTGGCGACGGCAGATGGGCTGATGAGGCCGGCCGACCTCGCGGCCCTTTCGGAGAAGAGGGCGCGATGATCGAGTTCGAAGACGTCTCTTTCGTGCACCAGAGCGGGGTGAAGGCGCTTGACGAGGTCAGCCTGACAATAGGGTCCGGGGAGATCGTGGCGCTAGTCGGCGAGAACGGAGCGGGGAAGACGACCCTGGTCAAGCATGTCACGGGCCTGCTGAAGCCGAGCTCCGGCAGAGTCCTCGTGGACGGCGAGGACACGAAGTCCACGAGCACCGCCCAGCTTTCAAGGCGCGTGGGAGTGGCGTTCCAGAACCCTGACCACCAGCTCTTCTCAGAGAGCGTCGAGGAAGAGATGTCATTCGCGCTCCGCAACTTCGGGTTCACCCAGGAGCTCATCGCGAACAGGGTGTCCTGGGGGCTCGAGCTCTTCGAGCTGGAGGAATATCGGAAGTCCTCGCCCCTCGTGCTGAGCGGTGGAGAGAAGAAGAGGCTCACTCTCGCGTGCATCCTCGCCTGGGACCCGGACGTTGTGATTCTCGACGAGCCGACGGTCGGCCAGGATTCGATACAGAAGGAGAAGCTCGCGGGGACCATCGGAATGCTCAGGTCCACAGGGAAGACGGTGGTGGTCGTCTCCCACGACATCGAGTTCCTCTGGCCGGTTCAGCCGCGGGTGGTCGTGATGAAGGGAGGGAGGGTGGTAGGAGATGGGCCCGCTGCCGCCATAATGCAGGACGAGAGGCTCCTCGCCTCTGCCAGGGTCGTACAGCCTGAGATGGTCGAGTTCTACCAAGGGCTGAAGCGCAGGCCGGCCGGGCCTTTCATCGACCCCCTCGAAGCACGGCGCTGGGTGGAGGGATCGGAGCTTTGATGTGGCTTAGCGGAGGCTTCATCTTCCGCAGAGGCAACTCGGTGTATCACAGGCTGGACCCGCGGGTCAAGCTCCTCAACTCCGTCCTCATGTTCGCGTCGACGCTCATGGTGCGCTCCGTCTACGAGCTCCTGGGGGTGATCGTTTTCTTGGTGGCGGTGGCGGCGGTGGCGACGGTGCTCAGGAGGGTCGCTAGGACCATGCTCCTGACCGGGACTTTCTCGGTGTTCATATTCCTCATCAACTTCCTTTTCACCAGGAACCTAGAGTCATCGGTCCTCTATGCGGCCAGGTTCGTCGCCATAGTGGTGTCGACAAGCCTGTTTTTCATAACCACGTCCCCAGACGAACTGGAGCAGGTCATGAAGACGTTCAGGCTGCCAAGGGACGTGGTCTTCGCCTTTGTGACCGCGGTCCGTTTCATCCCCGTGATGATGCTGGACACCATCCAGATAATGGACGCCCAGAAGTCCAGGGGCCTCGAGCTCGACAAGGGGAACGTCTTTCGAAGGGTCAGGAACATGGTGCCGGTCCTGATTCCGCTGGTCGTCAACTCTGTGGTAAGGAGCGGAGAGCTGGCTGAAGCGATGGAGTCGCGGGCATACGGCGTGGTCCCCCGGCCTACCAGCCTGGTGCAGTACAGAGCGAGCGCCGCCGACAAGGCGGTCACCGTGGCTGCGATCCTGCTGTTCGCGTTGGCCGCCTATTCCTTTTATTACGTCCTGCCTGTCCAGTTCCCGTGATACCCACTAGGGTGGTCGCCGATGAAAGGGAGAAGGCGAGTGGGGTCCCCGATGAGTTGGCCAGGCTCAACGTAAGGGTGTACTTCAGTAAGCTTCCTGTCGCCGACTACGTGCTCAATCCGGAGATCGCGGTCGAAAGGAAGTCGATAAGAGACCTGGTCTCATCTGTCTACGATTCCCGGCTCTTCTACCAGGCGGCAAAGATCTCCGCCGCATATTCGAAGCCATACCTCCTGGTGGAAGGGGATTCGAAGGAGGTCGAGTCCCTGGCCAAGAACCTGAAGTCATTCTACGGAGCCATAGCCAACGTCACCCTCGCCTACGGGCTGAGAGTACTCTATACGGCCAATCAGAGGGAGACCGCCCTCGCGATAGCGGAACTGCTGAACCACGCCAGGGCGAAGCCGCTTGCGAGGATGCCCTCGGAGATTCCGCCGAAGGCGAAGAGTGTCCCGCAGCAGCAGCTCTATCTGGTCTCTTCGCTTCCAGGGGTGGGGAGAAAGCTTGCAGAGCGGCTGCTTTCGAGATACGGGAGCCCCCGGAGGGTCTTGGGGTTGACCTCAGGGGAGATCGCGCAGGTCCAGGGGATAGGGTGGAAGAGGGCTGAGAAGATCAAGAACGTTCTGGACACGAAATACGCCAGGTACCAGGAGAAGTCGCCGCAGTCGAGG
>DAHVLJ010000003.1 GCA_027320425.1 Nitrososphaerota archaeon | reverse complement strand
CCAGGATTACGGGGACCAGCTTGGATCCCTCCTCCGGACCCTCGAACAGGAGAAGGCGGCGTCGAAGGCGCAGCCCAAGGAGAAGGACGAGAAGTCCGCTCCTCAGAAGACCCAGGCGAGGGGTTGGACCAAGATGGGTTCGCTGCTCGTCAACATCAGCGACCCCAATGGCGCGATGGCGGAGGTGCTCTTCCAGCTACATGGGGACGTGAAGGCTAAGCTCGCAAAGGCGTCGGAAGCATTGAAGTCATTCGAGGAGCTGAGCAGCCAGACGATACCTGAGTCAGGGCTCTACTACCTGCAGCTCAAAAACGGGGTACCTGAGAGGATAGTTGCGGACCTCCAGAAGGGGAAACGGGAGACATTCAACTTCACCGCGGACTTCCGGCTGGTATAGAACGACGCTATTTCCTCGCTCCTCACCTCGGTATTACGTCTTCATAAGTCGTAATACTTATTAGCGACGACCGGTCCAAGGACGGCTATGCCCGTAAGCAACTCCAGTCCTCTCATCCACCTGGCGCAGCTGGGCAAGCTGGGATACGTGAGGCAACTGTTCCTTTCAGTCTTGATACCACCAGCGGTCCGAGAAGAGACAATCGAAGCCGGCAAGTTGGATGGCTACCCTGACGCCCTGAACCTAGAAAGATCCGAAAGAGATGGCTGGCTCAGGACCTCCGAACTCTCACGCCAGTCAGCAAAACTCGCGTCGGAACTCGCCGGGGTTGTAGGGAAAGGAGAAGCGGAGGCGATTGCCCTTGCGGTCGAAAAGAGCGATAGACTGTTCATGGACGACCTTAAGGGGAGGCGGACTGCGGATCTCTACAGAATAGAGACTACGACGACCCTGGGGGTGATATTCGAACTCCTGGCCACCAGAACGATCTCGAAGATTGACTACGTAAAGAACGTGAAGGAATACGGCTCAAGCGGCTGGGTAAGCGGGGACGTGATCGAGCAGTTCATCGAGAGGGGAAGAGACTTTGAGTGAGAGAATCTCTTTCGTGATACCGAAGCAACTCAGGAAGTCTCTCAGAGAACTGCAGTCTCTCACCGGTGAAGACCAATCGACCTTGCTGAGGAGGGTGGTTGACAAGGGACTCACGGAAGCGAGGATGGACATCGCGGTGGAAAGGTACACCAAGAACAGGGAGTCCCTGGAAAGGGCGTCCGGGGTGGCCGGGGTGTCGCTGTGGCGTTTCCTCGACGAGCTTAGAAGGCGGAACGTGGCCCTGAAGTACACGGCCGCAGATGCTGAAGCCGAGATCAGCCGGGTCATCGCTCGCCAGGACCACTGATTAAGAGCCTATCCCAAGAACGAGCTGACGGCCAAGATTCCACGGCTCGCTCGATGATACGCCTCTCGTTCCACCTCATGGCTCATCAAGTGTGAGGAGCAGGCGGAGGACCATGTTGGTTTCGTCCATTCGGCTTGCTAAATCGTGGTCTAATGGTGGATGATTCTCGAGAGGGCTCTGGCTCAGAAATGAGGGAAGGGAGCTGCAGCGCTCCCTCTAGCTTCGTGCTTACTAACTGATTGTATAGGTCACTAGTTGGAAGGTGGCAGTTCCAGTGCTACCGTCTACGCCAAGACCGTTAGCGAAGTAGTATCCGCTGCCGAACGACAGACCGATGTACTTGATGTTCGCAAGTGCAGAGTTGAATACAGGAATGTTTGAGCTACCAAATTGCCCACATATGTTAGACCAGTCTGCTGGATTCAGCGGAACCGACAACGTGATGGTGCCACCCGAGCCTCCGGCGACGAAGGTGTACGAGGTTGGGTTCGACCACCAGTAGTTGTTTTCGTTCGTACCAAATCCACCAATGCAATTGCTTAGCGCCGCATTGGTTACCGCAAGACTGGACTGGAAGAATAGTCTGACCGCTCCAGGGCAGGTACCTGCCGGGCATCCACCGTCAGGGTTACCTACGAAGGTTGTGGCCGATGAACTGGTTACGACGTTTATTGTTGCAGCTATGGTGTTGCCTTCGACAAGTGAGGTAGCGTAGGTATTCAGCAGATAATTCACGTATGTTGGACTCGAACTCGTGGCGTCAGGCATCTGGAACTCCACCCCGCCCGTCGATATGGTTGTGGCGTGAGCGGCAACATAGAAGAGCAGGCTGCCGTTGGGCAGCGTTGTCTGTTCGTAGACGGCCCATTGCGAGCCGACCATCTGGGGCGAGGGATCAGCGTATGCCACCCCTGTCAATGAAAGAAGTGCTACAACGGCAAGCGTTGAAAGAAGAGTTAGTTTCGCTTTAGAACCGTAGGACTTTTCCAATGTCCCACCGATGTTCTCTGTGGTTGAGTCTTTTTACGCGTTGCGGAAGAATCAGGCCGCGAAGACCAGATTTGAACGACCGAATGTCCTATTGGCACACTCCGGCCTTCAGTCAGGCAGACTCGATCTGGCACCCGTTTTTGGGATAGGCTCCAAGCCAACTCCAGAGGGGGGCGTCGACCAGAGACGGTGAGTCCAACGGGCCCGTTGCCCCCTTTCTTGTGCCGGATCACTGTGGCAGCGGTCGCTGGAGTCCTCTGAGTTCAACTTCTCCGACCTAAAGGCCCGGAGATTGCAGCTGCCTGTTGCGCCGCCATAGGCTGGTTGAAAGCGGCCCCCGATCCGAGTTTCCTGACGCCCTTGGCCCGGATGTTCAGTGCGCCCACGTAGCCTGCCGGCGCCTCGAACCCGCACCTCTGGCACCTGAACAGGCCTCTCGAGACCCTGTTCCCCCTGCTGCAGCATGCGCACCTTGGGCGCTTCCTCGAGGTGTTCCTCGGGTTGACGAGGACCACAGGGACCCCTCGCTTCAGGGCCTTGTATTCTACGAACCCCCTCAGCTCGTGGAACGCCCACTTTGCGTGCCTGCCCCTCTGTCTCCGCCCAACGAACTCTGTCAATCGACCACACCTTTCGTGATTCTCATATCGCTTTATTTGGTTGCAATTAGCGCAGAGCAATTGGCGTGCTTCCAAGCCGCGGCAACCCTCTTTATCGCGTTCATCGCGGTCTGTGAGTTGAAGCCCATCGTCTTCAGGTCGTAGTAGCACGCGTCGTGCAGCTCGAACTCTGACATCCTTCCCAGCGGAGCTATGCGGCTGCAGGCGCCGTTGAAAGCCTCCATCGTCTTGAGTAGGGACTGCCTCTGTACCGCATCAGGCTCGAGCCCGATCTGGACTGTCGTCAGCGAAAGGGGGACGCAACCGCATCTCTCCTTCAGGCGGTTGCACCCGTCGCCCGCGGCCCGATTCTTGTGGAGCCTCTAGACGAGGTGCATCGGACGCCCGCAGCCGCACCTGAACCTGCAGCGCTTCAAATCGTCTTCTGCCCCTCGATATACTTCTGAATCGTCTTGGAAGAGACATGGCCCGCGGTGCTGGCGAAATAGGAGTGCGTCCAGAGCGAGGGGAGCCTCAGGAGCAGATTTTTTCAGACCACTTTGTGCATGAAACTAGTCCAAGATAGACCAACTTTAATAACACGTGCCCGTGCGACCCTCCGGTGACAATGAGCGAACATGAGTTCAGGGTCGTGATCGCCGAATGGATGACGAACGGGCCTCCGGCAGTGATGGAAAGGGACGTCAGCCTCACCACAGACCCGAAGACTGTCGTCTCCGTCGTCGGCCCGAGAAGAGCTGGGAAGACTTCGCTTCTCTTTCGT
>DAHVLJ010000022.1 GCA_027320425.1 Nitrososphaerota archaeon | reverse complement strand
CGGGAAGCCACTCCCGAGAAGAGTGAGCCTTTCGCCTTAACCCCCGGCGCAAGCTGGGGGAGCGGGTGAAGGAGGGGGGCGATAGAAGATCGCGTTGAAGGACCGGGGGTGTACGCACGAAGTTCGCAAGAACGACGTGTTCAGCCCGTCCGGCACCTATACCCCAACGCAGGATGAGTTATTCCCGGCGGAGGCGCAATGAACCCTATGCACGGCTGAAGTCGCAGCATCGCCCACTCGGTTTCTTCTCACACTTTTCCGGTATCCACGAAGTCACGAATGCGGGATTGAAGTTCTGAGAGCTCATATTTTATGACCAAGTCAGTTGAGACAAACGCCAGGTCTTTGCAAAACTTCAAGTGAAGTTGTTTCGTAATCGACTCGGCATAGTTCTCGAATAACCTGAACCCAGTATCTAGATATTCATCTGTGATGGGCAAACGGATTCTGTCACCCTGGTACATTGTCTTTTTGACGTACTCATCGTCAGGAACCAAGTCGTTGTGGACTAGGAGGTTTCGTCGGAAGAAGAACTCTGTGAAGTCGTTCCAGTCTTCAGCTTCTATATCGAATTGCATCTTGCTCTTGAAGTAAGCTTGGAAGTCCTCTATTCCGCCCCGGGTTAGCCCTGAAATTTCACGCTCTATCAGCGCTTTTCGCATCTCGGTGATAGTAGCAAAATCCACAAGATTTCCAAGTGAGATTGTCTTGTCCGACATCTTTAGCATTTGAGGAATCACAGCATAAATATCTCGGATATCTGCACATAACAAGTCTTCAAAAACACTTACGAGATATGACAGGCACATCTCATTCAAGAACGAAGGGACCCGTTTCGAAAGAATAACCGCCTTTGTAAATTCTCGAAGGACCAGCGGAGGGTTCCAGGGATCTGTTTGCTTTCTCTGGTAAAATCTCTCGATGTCCGACATCGTTTCAGGATTGACTTCGCTCTTCAAGTTCTTTCGAATGGGCATCAAGAAGGTGTCGGTGGACAACGGAGCAGCTTCGCAGATTTGTCGGGCAACCGTCATCTTGGTTTTGAAAGCAATAAGATTAGTAAAAAGCGAACCAGCTACTTTCGATTCTCTAGTCGACTCCGACACTTCAAAGACCTCCATAGGCCACTATCACAACAGCATCAGTATGGCAATACAATTCTACCCGATCCCCCGCAGACAGGGCACACGCTGGGAATTCCCAGAACCTTCACCTTTCCAGTTCCGCCACAATAACCGCACCTTATTCTGCGAGACTGTGCCATCTACGGTTCAGTCATATTGATAGTTAAATCCCCTTCTGTCAACTACGTAATCGAGAAGTTTACCGGTCTGTGGTAGACAAACACTAAATCTCCCTTAGACCTCATGCTCCGCGTGCCTAGGTATCGTATTGCTCTACCTGTGACAGGGAATCTCCCTGCTTCCATCCAACCGCTTAACTTGCCACTCGGAGGAGACTCACAACTGGTCTTTGACGACAATCGCTGGAGGCTAACAATCGAACTGGAGTCGGTCAATCCAAGTCAAGCTGTCGAGCAGGCACGCCAAGTCGCAACAACAGACTTGACGTTGTTCCAAATCTTCTCGCTTGGTTTAGTTGCCTCTTTCACAATGTTCGTTGCCAACAATTCGGAAGCTGATATTGAGGAGATCGGTTCTCCACTTCGTCGTTTGGTATCAAATTCCGTAACTGTAACAGTCTATAGCGAAGCCCCCGACGCAGTGTTCGCGGGGGAAAGCATCGGAACTAGACTTCAACAGATTAGGACTGTCCACAATCTGGCGGGCCAGGATGACTGCAACATAGCATTGCACTACTATGGAGTGGCAGCAAGGGAACAGGACACCACCTACAAATTCCTGAACTTCATTACAACTATAGAGGCCATGCTATCAGAGGGAGACGAGACGACTGAAAAGATTTCCAGAAGACTAGCAGTCTTAGTGAGCTCTAAGTATAATGATATGCAAGAGACGTTTAGCCGATTCAAGAGATTCTACCACACCCGCAGTGAGATTCTACACGGTGGTAAGATTCCAACCATTAGCAACGAGACAATAACACAGGTCTCTGAGCTCGCTCAAGTTGCAATCAGGAGTTACCTCCTCCTCAGGGTAAACAGCAACAACCAAGAGATCAAACAGAAACTGGACAAGTTCTTCGATGAGAGCGCAATCGCCCAGATTAGAACAGTTACGGCGTAGTCTCCGAACTTTCTCACACACGGCCAAGTAGTTCAGCTGGGCTGGCACCTATACCCCAACGCAGGATGAGTTATTCCCGGCGGAGGCGCAATGAACCCTATGTGCGGCGAACGATTTTATCATTCTGAAACTAGGATACTGCGGTTCGACAATGCGAAGCCGAGTAGCAATCGCCCCAATGCTCGCTACCGTTTTGATTGTCGCCGCCGCCCTAATTGCTACTGCCGCCATTCTCGGATATGTCTTCGGAATCTTCGGCTACTCTAACAATGTACTTTCGGCAAGCGTGGAACCAAACATCTTCGCCCCTAGCCAGAACATTGCCGTGCTTAACGACAAGGCGAACTTCACGGTAAATTTGACGAACCTGATTGACGCAACTGAGAATGGCACTGTTCGGCTCTTGGGTGGCGGTCAAGTGGTTTACTCTCGTGCATTCAGCATTCCTCCAGCAGGAAGGGCTTCTATCAATTTCACCCAAGAACTTTTCTCGACTGGCGAGTGGACTTTCATGATTTCATCATCAGGAGGAACAATATTCCCCTATTCATTTCAGGTAGTCTTGAATTCAGACCAAGCGAGTTTGATGCTAGACCAGCTCCAGAGTCAGCAGGACCAAAGTTATCTCTCTTACGTTGCTCTTACAATCGCAATTGCGGCTGTCATTCCCGCATACGTTGGACTATATCTGAGACGCACGGACAAACGGCCCGAATTTACTGTGACGCGGTTCAGGGACGGCGAGAATTGGATCGTAAGAGTGCGGTGCTCCAAAGGACTAATTGAACAGTGCATGGTTTACTTTGGCGCGGATAGACTCCCATTAGACGGTTCCGGTAGTGCACTAAAGACTGAGACTGTGCTTGGCCGCGGTGAACAAGCAGCTTTCCTTGCCGGTCCAATATCTAAGATAGGTAGAGATGACCGTAGAGTCTACGTGAGCGACGGCGGAAAGGTAATCTTCGAGAAGCCCTTTGGAGACTTGAAACAAGAATAGGCCCCAACGCTAGGATGAGCAGTTCCAGGCCGACGCGCAGTGAACCCTATGCACGGTTTGCACGGCTCTGGAAATTATAGGATAGGCTCACATGATGAGCTCATCCCAAGCTTAGGTGTTTGAGGTCCTCGAAAGTCAACTGCGTATTTGCAAGGTGGTTTCAGACAAGGAACGTTCTTGGGTTGTCTATAGAAGAAGACAGGCATTTCTTACCCTCGTAGAGGTGAAGAAGGCAGTCGCGTTGCAGAAGTGGCAAAAGACTGCAAATCAGGTTAAATCGTCATCCCTGCCAGCTCCTGAGGGATGTTGAGCAAGGACGAGGCGAAGTCAAGGATTAGAACGCTAGTCAAGAACTACCTTGAGAACCGGGGCAAAGTATCAGGACAAAGCGAGTTTGACACACGAACCAAGTTCATCGACAGGATGTTTGAGGCTCTTGGGTGGGACGTCTTCGGCGATGTCATTCCAGATGAGGTTGAGAGAGAACAGCCCGTAAAGACGAAGGAGCCAGGCAAGAAGAAAGCGGATTACACATTCAAGATAAACGGGATTACGCGGCTAATTGTCGAAGCGAAAGCGATTGGCGAAGACATTCAGAATCCTGACTATGAAACACAGGCGATAACTTATTCCTTTAACAGAGCCTGCTTGTGGGCGGTCCTAACCAATTTTGCATCAACTCGTATTTACTATGTGGATCTGAAGGGTGGGACACCATTTTACCGTGTAGATTTCGACTCTCTGAACAAGTTTGATGAGAGCTTTGAGATCCTTTGGTATCTATCAAAGGAAAGTGTTCTGAAGAACGCACTTGAGGCCGAAGCCAAGAAACGAGGATATGCAGTCCAGAAGATAAAGATAGACAAGCAACTTCTCGACGACCTACGAACCTGGAGAGAGCTTCTCTCAACCGACATAAAGAGGAGACAGCCAAACAAGTATCCCCCGCAGATATTGGACGAGATTGTTCAGAGAATCATCGACAGGCTCATCTTCATTCGAAAGGCTGAGGATAGCCATCTGGAAGATCCCGTTCTGGAGCAGATCATTAGACGGGAAAGCACCAACACTTACGGCGAAGTCAAGCAAGTATTCGAGAAGTTTCGGGAAACCTACGACAGCAAACTCTTTGGAGAAAGTAAGACCGTGTTGCACGAAGCTGATAAGGTCGAGCTCTCTAACCAAGTAATCGAGAAGGTCATCAAAGGGACTCTGCGCCCAGCGAATGGGCGCGTCAATTACGATTTTGACACCATCGACGCTGACGTTCTAGGGGCAATCTATGAACAGTATCTGGCATACATTCTTTCGCAAACTCCGAAGCGGGTTAAGCTCGAGGGTGGCATAGCCCACAGACACGAGCAGGGAATCTACTACACTCCAACTTACATCGTGGACTATATTGTCCGGCATACCTTGGGGGAGCTCCTGAAGAGCAAGGGTACAGAGAATCACAGCGGAATCAAGATACTAGACCCTGCGTGTGGATCAGGGAGCTTTCTCATCAAAGCCTATGACATGATGGAAACACATGCAAAGAGGTCGAAAGACTTTGGGCAACAGTCTTTTGGGACGCTCGATCAAGTTTCTGTCCCATTTAGCCGGAAGACGAGAATCCTCCAGGACAACATCTTCGGTGTCGACTTGGATCAGAAGGCCGTCGAGATTACTCAGCTCAACCTCCTCATGAAAATAGCCGAGCGGGGTGAGAAACTGCCCTTACTTCAGAAGAACATTCGTTCAGGAAATAGTCTCATTTCTGAAAGGGATGCAGTTGACCAAAGTCCATTCGACTGGGGCGAATCGTTCCCAGACATAATGAAGCAAGGTGGGTTCGATGTGATAATCGGTAACCCACCATATGTGCGACAGGAGGACATACGACCGCTGAAACCATTCTTGGAAAGGAGCTATGGAGTCTATGACAGTTCAGCTGACCTCTTCGTTTACTTCTTCGAGAGAGAAATCAAACTCCTGAAAGAAGATGGATATCTTGGAATGATAGTCTCAAACAAATGGCTGCGAGCAGGTTATGGGGAGAAGCTCAGAGCATTTCTAAGCAAGTATTGGATAGACCAGTTCATAGATTTCGGCGACCTTCCAGTCTTTCAGGATGCCACCACATATCCCTGCATTATCGTCGTACGCAAGGCCGAAAAGCAGAATCCGAAAATCAGGACGTGCATTGTTAAGACGTTAGACTTCGACTCACTGGAAAGTTATGTGAACCAGAATAGTTTCACCATTGACCAGAGAACGCTACAGATTAAGGCGTGGAGCTTCCAAGACACCAAAGAAACAAGCCTTTTCCAGAAAGTGAAGTCACAGAATCCTCCTCTCAAACAGTACATCAAGGGTGAGGTCTATCGAGGAATACTGACTGGACTAACGAAGGCCTTCGTGATTAGTGGAGGAACTCGACGGGCAATCGTCACCAAAGACCCAAAGTCTTCTGAGATTATCAAGCCCTTCCTCAAGGGCAACGAGGTAGGTAGGTACTATATTCATAGCAAGGACACTTACATCATACTAACGAAGATTGGGGTTGACATTCATCGCTATCCCGCTATCTTGGCATGGCTCACCCAATACAAAGAGGAGCTTGAGAAGAGGTGGGACAAGGGAAACCATTGGTATGAACTTCGAGCCTGTGACTACTACGACGAATTCGAAAAACCCAAGATAGTCTACGGCAAGATTACAACGCGACCAAGATTCACCATCGACACCGAAGGTTACTTCGTAAACGACGCTAATTTCTTCATTCCAACTGTAGATAAGAGGCTTCTTGCCATTCTTAATTCAAAACTTGGCTGGTTCCTAGTCAGAAACACGTGTACACAAATCAGAGGAGGATACCAACTGATTTGGGAGTACTTCGGTAATATCCCCATCTCGGAGAAGCCCGACAACGGGGTAAGCAACCTGGTGGATGAAATTTCTGAGCTGAGTAAGAAACTACAGCCCATAAGCGATCAAGATACAACAGAGGCACGCAGCCTTAGGGAGAAGATTGCATCTGTGGATTCTGAGATTGACAAAAAAGTGTACGAACTCTATAATCTTACAGAGGAGGAGATAGGGCTGATTGAAGAGGCGACAACAGACCTAGCCCAAATCAAGATCGAGTAGTACGTAACATGTTCGCTCCGGTACCGAAAGCAGGATTGAAGTAACGATCGCTGCATCTGCTCATGGGATGTCCACGAGCATATCGGGCCACCTGGCCCAAACGACCTTCACGACAGCGTCATGCGCTTCCTTCAGCACCTGGGCTATCATCAGGACGTCCTGACGAAAGACACGCATGTCCGTAGGCGCATCGATAACAGCTCCGACCCTGAACGAGGTCGTTCCTGTCCCACCGTCATAGATCATCTTCAACTCGACACTGGTTCTAGCTGAAATCTCTGCTATGCACTTCTCGCACTCCTTCAGCATGGCGACCACTAGGGGGAACTCGGCCACTTCTTCAGGGAAGTCTCCAGTCGGCGCCTTCCCCTCTTCGATGTAGGGGAATCTTCGAACCCCTTCCTCGCCATAATCTCTCTCCACCAGCGACATCGTGTCATCTATACCCACTATCTCCAACCAGATGGCTCCCTCCTTGTCCTTCCAGACTGCTTTGAGAGGACCAATCTCAGGAGGTTCCTTCCTGCTCGTGCTTTGTATGACCCATGAGGCTTGTTGCTTGAGATGGAGCCTTGTCTTCTTAGGTTCAGAAATCGCGAACTTGACAGCGCTGATCGAATTCATAACATCTATGATGGCATCGCTTTCAGAAGTCATCTCAATCCCTCCTTGTCCGCCACGCGCAGGACGTGAACCTTCATCGGCTTGTTCTCACGGTTCTCTTCATCATAGTCGACTATCGCGATATAAGCCGCCTTGATATCGAAGCCTGAATCTTCGCCGCAATCTCGAAAGTCTCTTTCGACCTGAGCCGCCGCTTTCCTGATCCCATTTCGCCTGTCCTCGAGCCATTTTATCTCGACCAGAGCCGTGTCTCCATCCAAGTCTCGCATGAGCCAGTCCACTCCGTTCGCAGCTGCGCTGTCCTTCCTTGACCTGCTGAAGGGGTGCCTCTCGATCCTCTCCCACCCGAGGCTCTCTAGGATGTTCGGGACCAGCCGCTCGCTAATCTCAGCCTTCATGAGCCCATAGTCCGGGGCATCCGCAAGGAGGCCCTCAACCTCGCGCCTTGCCGGCTCGTCCAACGCGATTTGGTACATCCCATCGCTTCCCGGCGGCCTGTTTAGCGCCTGGATATGCTCCAGCATCTGCGGCTTGTCGAACTGGTTGAGGGACGGCCTCTCCGGTGCGGCCAGATGCTCAAGGTGTAGACGGTGCTCATGCACTTCATTCCTGCTCTGCTCGTACTTGACCACCAGCTCGTCCTTCTCCAGCTTCATCCCCTCGACAGGGTAGTCCCTCCCAAACTTCACCGAGGCCCTGCGCCCGTCGAACTCCAGCTTGCAGCTGTCTTCGCCCTCCAGCTTCCCCCTTACCACCAGGTGCGACCCGCTCGTGGCCATCTTGTAATCCGAGAGCTCGACCCCACGCCCGTCCACGTTCATGTACACCTTCCCATCTTGATGCTCCAGCTTCACGTTTTCCAGGTGCTCGCACTTTCCCCGCTCGAACGCCCTTGTCAGCGCGTCCTCGGTGACCTCCTTCGCCTCCACCAGCTCGTACCTGCTCCCCTTCTGACCACCGATGTCCCCGACGTACGCCTCGGCCCTGTGGTCTGATGCGCTGTACCTCGCGAACACGGTCTCCACGTCTTCGCTCCCTTCCGGCTTCAGTCCCAGCTGGACAATCGTGCTGTGTTCAGGCGGGTCGAACCCTGCCTGCTCCAGGTCTCCCTGAGGGAAGCGGACGTTGGCCCCCCTGCCGTAGTCGACGGCCTCGAAGGTCCTGGACTCGACCGCGTCCTGATGGCTCTGTAAATGATGCAAACCGGGCGTTTCCGACTGCTCGTCCCTCTCGGACCCGGAGCTCGCGTGCTCGACCACCAGCATCTGGTCGTCGTTCCGAGAGTAGCTCACGTTATCAGTCGGGAGGGACTTTTCGTCTTGCTCATGTTCTGTCGGTTTTTCACTCGCGGAAGCAGCTCCGCCTTCTTCCGGAGACTTGTCCTCTGTTGGAGCCTCCCTAGTGCCATTGTCTGGGGCCTCGTTGGCCGAATCATTCTCCTTCGCCTCAGCAGCGTCGGCAGGAACTTCCGTCGTCTTCTCCTGTTCCGCAGAGTCGCCCCTGTCCTCGCCCCCTACGGTGGCCGCATCATCTTTCTCCGAGCCTACCTTCGATTCCTCCCCCTGTTCCTGGGCCCCATCTGCATCGGCGGTTTCCTTCTCCGGCTTCCCACCCTCGGCCGTCCCCTCCTTGTCGCCGGCTTCCTTCTCTTCTCGCGCTCCGTCCTCCTTGTCCGCTATCCCCTCGCGCCAATCCTCGAGGGTCTCTTCATCGACCCCCTCAGCCCCCTTCTCCATGACATGCTTCCTGAACTCCTCCAGGTCGTCCTCCTTCGGCCCCTCGCCCTCCTCTGGCGCCTCCGACCCTTCATGCACGGAGCCCCGCCTCCAGCTCCTTCCTGAACAGCCTGGGGAACTTCTCCCTCTGCTCCGCGTCGAAGGGGAGGTAGTACGCTGTGGCGAGCGAAAGCACCCTGGTCGCCATCTCCACCACCTGCCCCTGGTCCTTCGTCACCTCCCGCGCCTCCCAGACCAGCAGGTCCCTGAGCCCCTGGGTCTTGCCGAGCTTCAACCACTCCCTGTACGCCACGAGGAACGCGTCCCTGAACCTGCCCGAGTCCACGAGCGCCCTGACCTTCGCGTCGACGGTGTCCTCGACCTCAGAGTCAGGGTTCTTCCGATAGAACATCGCCATGCACTCCTCCACGTCCTGGTCCGACACCTCCCGGGGCTGCATGCTCCACACGTCCTCCCTCACCCTGACCCTGGCGGGGACCGGGTGCCCCTCGACGCTGACCACCGCCTCGCCGGGGTTGAGCGCGGTGAACACGGCCGCCTGCTCCTTCGTCGCGTTCATCGCCCCTGCCATGGCCCTCCTGTCGGCCAGGTCGGGGAGCCGGTGGACGACCTTGGTCGCCGTGTTCTTTATCGCGTCGGGGAGTATCTTCGTGGGTATCTGCTCCACCACAGCCAGCCCTTCCCCGTAGGCCCTCAGCTCGGCCAGCATGTTCCCGAACTGCTCCACCAGTACCCTCCTCGGGTCGGCGGCCTCCGGGTCCCCCTTCTCCGTGGAGACCTTCGGCAGGAGCCTGTGCGCCTCCTCTATGAGGGTGAAGTGCCTGAGCTTCCGCGACGCCCCCTGGGCCTGGACGTAACCGGCGACGTTCGTCAGCACAAGAGATGCCACGAACGCCTTCTCGTCGTCCCGCTGAATCCCCTTCAGCTCCAGCACCGTCGGCTTCGACATCACCTCTTCCATCGGGGTCGACCTCGTGGCCCCGAAGAGCCGCCTCTTCCCGCCGAGCGCAAGGGAGCTCAGCCTGACGTTTATCGCGGCCTCCACGTCCATCGTCACCCTCGGCTCGTACCCGAGCCCCCTCACCACCCTCCTCACCTGCTCGGCGACGTCGTCGAAGGTCACAGGCCGCCCGCGGGTGTCCTCCTCGAGGCTCCAACCGCACGCCCTGTACGTCTCGGCGAAGACCCGCTCAACGACGTACGGCACCGGGGCGTAGGAGGCGAACGACGAGTTCCAGACGGCGACCAGGTTCTCCAGGTGGGCCTGGACCTTCACCCCCTTCGGGGGCTCGAATATGTTCAGCCTGAACGGGGCGATCCTCTCTCCGGGGGTGAACACCTGCAGGTCCTTCACCACCATGAGCAGCCTGCGGTACTCTGACTTCACGGGCTCGATGACGAGGAACGGGACACCGAGCTTCGCGAGCTGCCTGAGGAGGACGAAGCAGGACGTGGTCTTACCGGAGCCGGTCATCCCGGTGATGAAGAGGTGCTTGACCAGCTGGTCCTTCGGCACCCGCACCCCCTGCCCCTCCGTCCCGGAGAGAGACACGGACTCCCCGAGGAGGATCTCTCCCTCGGTGGTGGGGGGCGCGTGGAACTCGGCGGAAGGGGCGACCTTCGTCCCGAGAGAGGTCTGGGGGAGCCAGAGGAAGGGCGCAGCCTCGGACGGGAGCATGAGGGTGGACCTCCGCCACCCAGACCTGGACGCGGGCCGGGGCTTCATCACCTTCAGCCCGTCTATCTTTCTCTGGCTGGAGAGAGAGCCTGCGAGCACGTACGCGGCGTGAGACGCCGTCGCTTCATCATCGGCATAGACCTGTACCGACACCCTGACCGGCCTCCGGGCGAGGAGCCTGTCCACCCCTTTGACCGAGTCCTCGAGCTCCACCTGCTTGGGGTGGTCAACCACCGTCGTGGTCCTCTCGTAGTCGACCCGCTGGTACCCCGAGCCTTCGGCTATCCTCCTCTGCCTGTGGCCTGCCCACCACCGTGAGAAGGGGTTCACCCAGCCTGGAGAGAGACGCACGCTGTAACCCCCTCGGAGGCGGTTCTCTGTGAAGAACTTCGCCAGCGGCGTGAGCGGGTCGGCCGAAGGCTCTGGGACACCCTCGACGGAGGAGGTGCACCTGTGGCCATCTCTCGGCTCCTCGACTATTTCGGCCCTGAACTCGGGGAGCTGCGACTTCACTATCCGGAGGAGCGCGTCTGTCCCCTCTTCGGCTCCCCTGCCTGCCGACGAGAACAGGATCCTCCCCTTCCCCTCGGCGAACTCGAGCCTCGCCTCCACAGGATAGCCGAGCTCGGCGAACGTCTGCGACAGGCGCTGGAACCTCTGCAGGGTCTCCTTGGGGTCGGTCTTCTTCGGGTCCATGAAGCCGAGCGGGACGGTGGTGAGCTCGACGCAGCGGGAGGCCTCTTCGACTTTCCGCGGGGTGCCGCCGAAGATCTCTGACGCGGGACCGGTGACCAGCTCGGTGAACCCTTGGGCAGCGCCCGGAAAGAGCCCCAGGACGATGAGAGAGACGCCTGCGGCCCCAAAGACGATGGGAGAGTAGGTCCCCTGCTCGACGACCGCGACGAAGGAGAGGGAGAGGAGCAAGACCCCGACGTAGACGATCCGATGCGACCTTCCAGACCGCGGCTTCGCCTGCCTGCTGGTCCAGAACCTGTAGAGGAGGAAGACCAGTATCGGAACGCCCACCACGAGGGCCCCGACGTTCAGAGCCCACACGGCGAAGAGGAAGACGAAGGCGGTGACCTTCCAGCCCATGGCGGAGAGCGTGCGAGGAACGCTAAAGCCGGTTGCGCACCTGTGGGGCTCCCCAGAGGGGAGTTTCACCACCCACTCCGACTAGTTGGCCGTTAAATCGGGTCAGATGGTCGATGCATGAAAATGGCTGAGGCTCCTGGAAAGATGTCATCCCCAAGGACGGACGGGGATGATGACCCCACTCTGCTCTGAGTATGTGCCATGATGACACAAAACCAGCCGAGAGTTCTGACCCGGCACGGGATGACATCCCAGAGCGAGATTTAAGGTGTCTTCAGGTGGTCTTGCGGGGCTGGGTTGAAGCGGAGGTCGGACATCGTCATCAAGATGCAGATTCTCGAAGCGGTCCGCAGGGAGCCGCGGGGTCCGACAAGGCTTGCCCAGGCGGTCAACCTCTCATTCGACAAGTGCGTCCCCTATCTTCAGTCGCTGGAGCAGAAGGGGTTCCTGACGAGGGAGACGAGAGAGGGGAGGGACGTCTACCAGATAACACAGAGCGGGATAGACGCGTTCCTGGAGTGGGAGAAGCTTTGGGAGAAGCTGGGGCCTTGACGACTCCCCTGAGGGGAGCAACCGCTTTAATTGCGCCTGGAGGCGTTATTTCGCATGGCTGAAGAGAGGCTCAGCAAAGTGGAGATCCACGAGGACTTCCTCCAGCACGTAGAGGACGGGAGCAAGAAGATGCGGCTGCTCTCTGCAGTGACAGTCATCGTCGCCGCGCTCCTCATCATTTCGTACCTGTCGCAGCTTGCCCTCCCGCTTGCGGGGACGGCGAGCGTGATTGTGAGCCTGACCGACCCGACCCTGGTCGCCACCGAAGTCGCTGTCCTTGCCCTCGCACTCGCCTGGCTCTACGTCGGGGTGAGCAACTACAGGTTTACGGCGAACCTGTCAAGGCGCATCGCGGCCGCGAGGAAGGCCGAAGCTCTGATGGAAGAGAAGCTGAAGGTCGCCCCCTGACACGGGCGACCCCAATCCTGCTTGCGGCACTCTCTGCTATGCCGACGGCTCTGCAAGTTTTGAGAGGACGCAGGAGAGTTGGAGAAACTGATGAGGGAAGAGGCTCTCAGAGAGAGAAAAGGAGGAAATCCACGCCTTGGTCGAATCGACTCACAAAGCCCTGATTTCCACCCTTGAGAAACTCCGGACCCTGGATGCCGGTCGGACAGAAGGAAAGGCCGCCTCGAAGCAGAGTCCGCACTAGTGGGACGGGAAGTTTAGGGCCACCCAAAGACCGTTCTATGAATTAGAAATATACCATATCTGAGCTTCCACGCGCTGTGATTTCCACCACACCGAAGCTGGTCGCCGTGGCCCTTGTCATAGTCTTCGTCGTCTCCTTGGTTGGCTCCCTCGAGCTCTTCCCTGCGCAGACCTACGCCTTCAGCTCCCCCGCGACGGTGGCCTTCTCCGCCTCCATGAACTCGACGTCAATCACCCAGAGCCAGGCGCTCGGGGTCTCTGTCACCGACACCAACTACCTCCCCTTCCCCAACGAGCCTCCAGCGTACGGCACCTTCCCCGACAACGCCTCTGCGGCACCGTGCGACTTCAGCTCCCCCTTCGGTGCGGCCGCCTTTCAGGGCAGGTACGTCCAGTCGAACATCTCCGCAGCGAAGAAGCTCGAGGTCTTCGACGAGTACGGTTTCTACAGCTGCCCTGCGATGTTCAGCGGGGACAACAGGCTGTGGCCCTTCCAGAGCGCCACGAGACAGTTGGACATCAGCGGATACTGGACCAACGGTACGACGCTCGAGCCAGGCAGCGGGTTTTCCGAGGGGGTCCTGCACCCATTTCCGACGGGGACGTACACTCTCCTGATTGCTGACGCCTGGGGGCACGTGAAGCTGCTGTACTTCCAGGTCACCTGAAATGATGATGGATTCAGAATCTGTCTTGATTATATGCGCCAACCCCCCTCAAAGTGGCCATGAGTCTGCTGAAGAAACTGTCAAAACGCTTCTCTGGCTCAAACCGTTCCCAGTACGGCATCCCGTCCAGGACCCTCCACGGGGAGATAGTCCGGAGCCATGCCGAACAGAGGATCGCTGACTATTTCGTCCAGAATGGCATCCGATATCAATACGAGACAGGAGCCCGGACTGACGCCCTTCTCTTCAAGAAGACTTTCGCCCACCCGGACTTTTACCTCACAGATTATGGAATCTATGTGGAATACTGGGGCCTCGTGAACGCGAGCAAAGAGTACCGCCAAATCATGAAGTGGAAGATGAAGCAGTACCGCCAAAATCACATCCGGTTCATAAGCCTCTATCCAGATAACATGGGGAATCTCGATTGGATCTTCAGGGCCAAGTTCAGGGAAACCGCCGGGTTCGACCTCCCAGCCAAGCCCACGGCCGTCGCGGGAATGGCGAAGTTCTGCATCGGATGCGGAACCCCCATCGGCCCGCCAGGCAAGTTCTGCATAAAGTGCGGGAGTCCTGTCTCCATGGCGGTGGGTTAGATTGGTTTCGAAGCAGTTGGGCTCTGTCCTGGCAATCATAGGCGGCGTCTTCTACATCATTGGTTCGCTCATCGGTGGATTGGCGATAGCCGGATTCTTAGCTGGGTTCTACGGGGTAGCCAGACCCGGGAGCATCTCTCCCTTCGGTACCTTCAGCCTCGGGGGCTTTGATGCAGCTATCGCCATCGCCACCCTCTTCGGCCTCTTCACCGGAGTAATGATCATCGTGGGAGGAGCAATGCTCAACTCCGACTCGCCGGGACGCAGGAAGAGCGGTGGCATCCTCGCAATCTCCATGATGGTCATCGGGGCGGTTCCAACCCTCGGGGGAGTCGGCTTTGGGTTCATACTTACTTTGATTGGTGGTGTCCTCGGGTTGACTTACAAAGAAGGCTTGGCTCCGGTGGGATACCCGCCTGCGCAGTCAACGCCTCCAGGGGTACCAATCCCGGCCGGGTCGCCGATGGGCCAGAAGTTCTGCACTAGGTGTGGGTCGGCTATCCCCTTCGGGGCTATGTTCTGTGGGAATTGTGGCGCGGCAATCACCAACTGACCTAGAATCTGACGCCGTGAGCGCCACGCCGCCTGGGTGACTATACCCGGAGCAGGATGAGTAGTTGTCCCGGCGGAGGCGCTGTGAGCCTATGCACGGCGCCACGCGCTATGATTCTTAAGACCCGAGGCTCGACGCAGAGCCCACGACCAAGATATTCTATCCTACGCTCGAAGAGATAATCGAAGCGAACAGGCGCATTCTTGAGGAAATCCGGGTCCACAAGGCGGACCGCCATGGTGTCCTGATGGGGAAGGTGGGGGAGGAGAAGGTACGCACTGCCATAGAAGGAGCCAGATCGACCGACGGGGACGGCTATGACAAGGCCGCCGCTTTGCTAATTAGCCTGGTCAAAGGACATCCTTTCGAAAGCGGGAACAGGAGGACCGCCTATGCGGCGGCCATCGATTTCCTGAAGTCTAACGGCCTTTCCACGGCTACAGGTTATGACGTTGATGTCATCAAAGGAATCCGCAGCGGAACGCATAAGAGCCAGCAGGTCGCAGTTTGGTTGAGAGGGCATGGCCAGTAGACGCGCGAAAGACACCATCGACGAGCAGGTGTGGTCTGCCAATCTAGAAGACATTTTGCGCCATGAGCGCAAGTTCCTCGAAGAAATAGGCAGGCTATAGTCTAACGCAGGATGGCTAGTCCGGCGGAGGCGCAATGAACCCTATGCACGGCCAAGAGGCCACGGACAGTATCTCCCAAACCGGAGCTGAGGCACTTTCGCTTTTCCCTGCTTCCGTGAAACCAACATAGGCACCATCATGCATATCTCTTCGCTCGGACAGAGCCTAACTCCCGTATCATGGACGTCTACGACTTTCTCTACAGTCGCCTGCAGAACCAGCAAATCTCCACGAGAGGGTCGAGCCCAGAGTCGGTCTTGAAAGACCTCGGCGCAGCCCAAGCGCAGGACTACATGGCTGCTTTATGGGCCGTCGGGCTGCGTTGCAAATCCTATACGAAGTCCGATGTCGAAGCCGCGGTGCTCGGAAGGAAGATAGCACGTACATGGCTGATGAGGGGAACGCTCCATTTTGCCGCGGCCTCCGACATAAAATGGATGCTCAAACTGTTCTCTCCGCGCCTCGTCCATACAGCGGAGCAACGTGACCGCCACCTCGGTCTGACCGACGAGACCGTGAAGAAGACGAGGTCTCTCTTCCGCAGCGCGCTCCAGGGCGGCAAGCAGCTTACCAGATCTACAATGTATGAGGTCATGGAGAGAGGCGGAGTGCCAGCCTCGAATAACCTCGGATATCACATGCTCTACCGGGCCGCATGGGACGGCCTGATCTGTTTCGGCCCTCGCCTAGGTGCAGAGCCTACGTTTGTGCTTGCCGACGAGTGGCTCCCCGAACAGTCCTCCCTTGACCACGAGCGAGCGCTGGGTGAGATAGTGGGCAGATACTTCTGCAGCCATGGGCCGGCCACAGTCAAGGACTTCGTCTGGTGGTCAGGCCTCGCGGTGTCTGACGCGCGGCTCGGGATAGAGAATGCTCATCGGAAGATCAAGGAGGAAACATTCAACGGCGCCACGTATTATGTCCCCGCGCACCCAACAGGAAGGACCACGGAGCAACGGTCTGTGTACCTACTCCCGGCCTACGATGAATACCTCGTCGGATACGCGGACAGGTCGGCGATTCTAGGAGTCGAGGATGCCCGGAAGCGGATACATGACGCCAAGGCATCGGTCGTGCACAGCAACGGCGTCTTCCTCCCAACGCTGGTGGTAGATGGAACGGTCGCAGGAGTGTGGAAGAGGGCAAACACCAAAGCCGGGGTCACCATTACTTTGTCACCCTTCCGCAGATTAGCCGCGAAGCAGATGGCCGAAGTCAGGGAACAGGTCGGGGACTACGGCAGATTCTTCGGAACGGTAGCGACGTTGAGTACCTAAAGCGAAACATTCGTTAGACTCCCTCAACCTTGGTATCGGGCATTTTCCGGCAGAGAGGCAAACGACTCTACAAACCGATGCTTCAGGGGAGCCTATAGTCGGCTTAAATCTCTGGCGCGAGCGAACCCACCCACGAGCAGCCAAGACTACGCCAAGAGGTTCTCGGTCAATCAAACGCCCCAGGAGGTCTTTGACGCCATCAACAACGTCCGCAAGTGGTGGGAGGGAGAGATCGAAGGCAACACCGACAGGCTCGGCGGCGAGTTCACCTATCGGTATGGGGATTTCCACCAATCCAAGCAGAAGATAGTCGAGTTCGTTCCCAGCAAGAGAGTCGTTTGGCTCGTCCTGGAAGGCGGCCCCAAGTTTACCAACGACAAGACCGAGTGGAAGGGCACAAGAATCATGTTTGACATCTCCAAAAAAGGCGACAAGACGGAAGTCCGGTTCACTCACCAAGGCCTGGTTCCCAATCTCGAATGTTATGGCTCCTGCTCGGACGCGTGGGGTTCTATCATAGGGAGTGACCTGTGCGGCCTGATCACAAAAGGGCAGTCAGGTTAGAGCTCTCGATCTAGCACTTCATGTATTCAAACCACGCCTGCTCAGGACGAGTGGGTTTCCGGCGGAAGTGCCGTGGAGCCGCCCCGCACCCCTCAGGCTTACGACTCCGATGTCGTGGATACCGGGAATCTCTTCTTCTTCTCGTCGTCCGCCGTCTCGGTCCGGCTGTCCATCAGGCTGAGCAGGGCTAGGGCATAAAGCAAACCACTCAGCATGCCCACGCTCTGCCAACTGAGGAAGGGGAGTGCAGCCAGCCCGAGACCAGCGGTCGCAACGAGGAAGATCACGTAGAGGACCTCAATGAAAATCCAATCTCCTGTCATGCCGTAGGCGTAGCCGATGACCGCAGTCAACCCTTGCTCGTCACCGAGACTCGCTTCAAGCATCTTGCTCTTGTGAGCCGCGCTGCTTTGTATTATTCTGTAGAAGCAGTCCGTCGCATACAGGGCTAGGACAAGGCCGAACGTTGCTAGAATGACCGCTAGCTTGATAGTCGGACCGACCGCCGTCTGAAATATGACGGAGCTTGCCACCAGGAGCACGGTGACAAAGCTGAACCCGAACTGGCGCAATCCAGAAAGTTGAGAGTCAAGCTTCGAGACGACGTTCCTGCTTTCTTGCCATTCTGAAACAAGGAACTTCTGGAGGTCAGCTGGGTCAGGGCTCAACGGGGGGTATTCGGAGTGCCAAGTAATAAGCAGAGATGTCTATCTTTGCTTTGTGGAAATACCAATCGTCCCTCGTCGAGCGCTGCCGTAAGGCCGCTACCTACCCTCGCCCCTCGGCCAGCCGGGACGCGAGGAACTCTCCGAATCGGTAGATTGCTCGCGGAGCTGAAACTGTCCGTGCAACACACGCATCGTAAATAGGAGGCTCGACTCGAGGGACGGCGCGACCTTGAACGTCGACGAGTTCTACGGCCAGATGTCCAACTCCTACGGCAAGAACCACTTCGAGGTCGACAAGCCGTTCCAGATGATTCTCCGACATTTCACTGGCGCGGTCCCTGATCTCGTCTCCCTGGGGTCATTCGCCGGGAAGGAGCTCTACGAGCTGGCCGATTACGTCGACAAGACCGCGAGGCCCAGGTTGGTGAACTGGAGCATCAACGGCGAGAGGGTTGACGGGGTCTGGCTCGACCCGTCAGAGCGCATCGCCCTGGAGAAGCTCTTCAAAGACTTCGGCGTCAACAAGCCACCTTACAGGGGAGGGACCTGGTTCGACCACTACGCTGCGATATACCTGATCTCCGATCCTGGCATAGCCTGCATCTTGACCGTCACCAACCAGACCGCCTACGCTCTCTACAAGTACGGGGACGAAGAGCAGAATCGGCTCGTCGGGGGGATGATAGGCGAAGAGGAGCAGGTGAAATACGGCGCGACCTGGTTCACGGAGCTCCAGGGAGGGAGCGACCTTGGCGCAAATCTCGTCGAAGCCCATCAGGAGGAAGGCGTCTGGCGGATTGTCGGCGACACGAAGTATTTCGCAAGCGACGCGGGCCTTGCCGACTACGCCATCGTCACGGCCAGGCCGAAGGGAGCGCCAGCAGGTGCGAAAGGACTGGGGCTCTTCCTCGTTCCTCGGTACGACACGAGGGGAAGAAGAAACTTCGATGTGAGGAGGCTGAAGGACAAGAGCGCGACGGCGAGCGTACCTACCGGCGAGGTCGAGTTCCACGGGTCGGAGGCGAAGCCCGTGGGAGACCTTCAGAGCGGCATCTACTACACCATGGAGAACCTGATGGTCTCGCGGCTCGCCAACTCCTTCGGCGCCCTAGGGGTCGCCAGGAAGGCGTTCCTCGAAGCATACTACTACACCCAGAAGAGGAGGGCCTTCGGGAGGCTCCTGGTCGAGCAGCCTCTGGTCCAGAGGGACCTGCTGGACATGGAGGTGTACGTCGAGGGCTCGCTGGCCCTGGCGCTCAAAGCCGTAGACCAGTTCGAGAACTCCTGGAAGGAAACCCCTCCGTACACCAACGCCTATCATTACGCGAGGCTCCTCACTCACATTACGAAGAACACGACGGCCGAGATGTCAGCCTACACGACCAAGATGGCGATGGAGCTGCTGGGAGGGCTGGGATTCCTGAACGAGTATCCGATCGAAAGGCTCCACCGGGAGGCGCTCATCACGCCGATATGGGAAGGGCCCAGCAACATCCAAGCTCTTGACATGCTCGAGGTGATTTCCAAGAAAGGGGCTCACTTGATGCTCCTGGAAGACATGAAATCTCTTGAGGCCGGACTCATCGAGGGGCGGGAGGTCGCAGCGCTCGCCGTGAAGAAGATCGAAGATGCCCTGGCGCTGCTCTCCTCTTCAGAAGACGCCGCGGCCCAGTTCTACGCCAAGGACGTGCTCAACACCCTGGGACACGGGGTTGCGACCATCATGCTCCTGGAGGTCGGTAGGGGCCTCGGGTCGCACAGGTTCGTCTCCGTGGCCCAGCTGTATGCCCGCCATTTCCTCGAGGGGAAGCCCTATCCTGCCGAATCGCTCGAAATCGCGAGGAAGCTGTTTGCGATAGACGAACCGGCTCAAGACACCTGAGGTTGCTGAAGGTTAGGCGGACAAGAGCCAACGACGTCATTGTGGCTAGAACTCTATGCGTGGATGTCTCACTATGTCCTGTCGCAAAACTGGCGCCCGTACAGTCCGGGTGTTAACAGTCCTTAACTGGACAGCAATGCGCCCAACGTCCCTGCATGGCGAGGAAAGTCACAGTCAACCTCTACATGACGCTCGACGGCTACGGGGAGTTCCCCGCATATCCTGGCTCGGATTTCATCCCGAAAGACCCTGACGCCCAATTCAAGGAGATGTGGGTCGACCGCTACCCTGAAGTCGACACAGTCGTGATGGGGCGCCGCTCTTTCGAGGGCCATCTGGCCGTCCACTCCGAAAAAGCGAGGAAACCAGAAGACCCATGGTACCTATTCGAATACTCCCGCTGGCTCGACCGCGTCCAGAAAGTCTGCCTGTCCCACACCCTCAAGGAGACCAACTGGCAGAACTCCAGAATCATGTCCGGGGACCTTACGGAGATCGTCAACAGGTTGAGGGCCGAACCTGGCAAGGGCATCATCATAGAGGGCGGTCCTACACTGTCCCACGAAGCCATTCAACGCGGACTAGCGGACGACTACAGGATGGTAGTCAGCCCGGTCATCCTCGGGAGGGGTAACCACTACTGGGGGACGATGGCAAACCAGCAGACCATGAAGCTGCTGTCCGTCAAGTCGCTACCCTATGGAGAGCTGGTTTTGCACTACGAAGCCGTCCGGTAAGCCCGTTTGACCTTGGCCAGGCGTCAAGGCCGCTTCTTATAGCCGCCCAAGCCGAGCCGACCGAGAGAGACCTGTTCAAAGAGCTCGCCGAGCTGCGCCACATAAGGAACTTCAGCCGCGTCATCCTCCCGCTGTCGTCAGCGTTCTTCATCTACACCTTCGGGTGGGGCCTGACCTCGCCGGTATTCTCCATCTATGTCAACAACGTGACGGGGAGCGCGTTCCTAACCGGGGTCGTCCTATCCATCACCACGATGGCGGGGGTCTTCCTCAACATCCCCTTCGGCGTCATCGAGGGGAGGCTGAACATCAAGAGGGTCCTGCAGGTCGTCCTTCTCTTCTATGCCGGGTTGGCGCTCCTGTACCCTCAGGCGGGTAGCTTCGTCTCTCTGCTGTTGCTCAGCGTGGGGAGAGGAGTCGCGTCGTCATTTCTCTGGCTGACGTCTTGGGCCTACGTCTTCAGCTTCGCCGAAAAGAGCGTGAAAGGAAAAGAGACCGGCTTCTTCTCCGACATGAACGATCTGGCATCAGCTGTCTCGCCGATAGTGGGCGGTCTCGTCGCGACTCTGTCCTTCTTCCTCCCCTTCTATGCGCTGAGCGTCACCAGTTTCGTGGCGTTCGTCGTGGTCACCCTATTCCTCAAAGAGGTCCCAAAGCCTGACAGGGTATCTCTGAAGCTCCAGCTGGAGAAGCTGTCAGGATACGTGCGCGAGAGGCGGTTCCTGAAGACGATCTTCCTCATCGTAATCTTCTACGCCCTCATCAACGTATACTACTCCTTCCTCTCCTTGTTCCT
The DNA here is from genome assembly GCA_027320425.1 of Nitrososphaerota archaeon. Classification (GTDB taxonomy): domain Archaea; phylum Thermoproteota; class Nitrososphaeria; order Nitrososphaerales; family Gagatemarchaeaceae; genus UBA183. The sequence continues at coordinate 86,760 of DAHVLJ010000022.1, read as the reverse complement.
GAACGACGAAGGGGTCTCAATCCCGCTTATCGGGGTGATACTTACGGTCGCCCTCATCCCAGCCGTGGCCCTCGAAGTCCCCATCGGGCATCTGGTGGATAGGAGGGGGATCCGAAGGACCCTACCAGTGGCAATAGTCCTGACGACGGTGACGGCGATCATGATCCCATTCTCGGCGGATTTCTACTATGCCTTGGTGGTCGTGACCCTCTTCACGGTGAGCTATACCGCGATTTTCATCATCCTGTACTCGAGGATGTCAGACATCATGGTCGGCGACAAGGTCGCGATGACTGGGGCAATAGCCACATTCAAGGACCTTGGGTACACTCTGGGGCCCCTGATGGCAGGCGTGTTGATAGAATCACTCGGGATGACCAGCGCCTTCTATCTGGTCGGTGCAGGGTTCATCCTTCTCCTGCCGGTCTCCCTCATCCTTCACGACTGACATCCATAGGCTTCGCATGTCGCGTAACGGGATCGAGAAAGAGGTCCATTCGGCGGGGTGCAGTAGGCTCCACGTGCGGCTAATGAGAACCTGCTAACCACGTCGAAGGGCCCATAACACCCTTCGGACCCGACCCGTAGGTCATCATGGCATTGGACTCCACGCGCGACGCGTGCCAGAGCTCGCTTTTCAAGTCAGGAATGCTGTTATCCCGAGGACCACGAAGATAGCGAGCTGCCCAGCTAGGGCCCAGCGCAGAAGCCGTATCCCGTCGTAACTCAGTTCTCCTCTAGCATGGCTCCTGACGGCCACCCGATACACCAGGCCGAACACGACCAGGAGCGCTCCGGCTAGAAGGAACGTCGCAGTCAGGGCGCCCAGATTCATTCCAATCTCCTAGTACACCGCCAGGTGGGCCATGATGAGTATTATGATTACCTGAAAGACCGCCTGGCTTGCAGCGAGGCGAACATTCCTCATGGTGAGCTTCGAAATCAGCGCCACGTCAGGTTTCGTCTTGGCCAGCTCAAGGAAGACCCTGAGTCCGTTGGGAAGGAACACGCCGAACCCCTGGGCGGTCAGGATGACCACGACCACGCCTGCGGCCATGATCCATGGGTCGCCCAAGTTGAATTTTCCTAGGCTTATCGCCAGATAGATGCCCGACACTATCGCTGTGGCCGCCAGGGAAGGAATGATGAAGAACGTCGTGGGGGTGAGCCTCTTCGAGACCTCCACTCTCGCCGGCACCTCGAGCGACCTGAGGATGCGCGACAGGACGAGACCGGTGTACAGGTCGAACCCCGTCCACGTCCCTCCGCAGATAACATGCACGTAGTCAAGGAGATATCCGCTCTTCGTTGCGAGGGCGGCCACCAGAGCGACGGGTGGAATGATCCCGACGGCGAAGCTCCATTGTAGCAGTCTCTTGGTGAATGGCGGCAGCGACCTGGCTTGCGTCGGTGCAACGGCCTGCTCCAAGCGGCCTCCGGTAGCCGACGGCTCTGAAAAAGCTTGGTGCGCCATTTTGGCTTACTGGCGTCCGAAGGCTTCTTAGCGGAAGCGCGCTATGAGCGATACCGCTTCAAGCAGACTCTAGGGGCGTAGGGGCTCCCTGGAACTGGATATCATCATGTACCTGGCGGCGCTGCGAAAACAACGCACGGCGCTATGGCATCTTGGTCGCGACCATCAGTTTGCGGCCTGGCATTAGACTCTTCTTCGAAAAGGTCGGCTGAAGCCCAGCCCTCCTCATGGTTTCCACGGTCCAGTCGGCCTCGAAGAACCTCAGCCTCTGGGCATCTCTCACGTAGGCCGTTCCCTTCCCTCTCTCGGCTATCAGATAAGACTCGTCGGCTATCGAGAATTCTCCGGCGGCGCTGCTGAAGCCTACTCGCGCAATCTTTAGCCCACTCGAATCGTAGGTCTGCATGTGGACTGTCCCGCTCTTCCAGTCAGGCTTTTCGAACCACGGCTCGACTATCAAGACGCCTCCCTTCTCGAGATGTGCGGTAAAGTTGATTATCGCTTTCCTCTGGTCGGACCTGGTCCTCAGATAGCCGATGGCGCTGAAAAGGCAGAGGACGACATCAAACCGCCTCCCAAGGTTGAGGGTACGCATGTCGGACTTGAGGAACTCGACTCCAGGTGCGTTCCTTCTAGCTACCTCCAACATCTCTTTGCTCGAATCGACGCCTGTGCATGTGAAAGTCCGGCGGAGATACTGAATGTGCTTCCCTGTCCCACAGGCAACGTCTAGGAGGTCCCTGCCTTCCGACTTCTTGTGCTCCCGGACGAGCTCACGGATGATTGTCGCTTCCCGGCGATAATCTTTCCAATGATAGACGCGGTCATAGTATCTGGCGAGTTTGCCGTACTGGGGGATGCCGCCTGCCACGCCACTACGGCGAGGATGACGATTTATTCGGCTTTACACGGGAGGTGAATTATCCCGTGGGGCGATGACGTTTTGTCGTCGGACACCCTCCTTATGACCCGACCGGCCTCAGCCTATGGCCAGGTTGATCCGGTTGATTTCCGCGCCGACAGGCCTTGGTCTGCGTCCGCCTAAACCGGGGGCGCTGCCGGGGTGCAGCGGCGCACCAACCGCGCTGCGAAGTGCCGGGCTCTTCCGACGCTTCGAAGACGAAGGAGCCGCTGATTTAGGGACCGTAGCTCCCGGTAGATACTCAGCCGATGTCAAGACCGGGCATATCCGCAACGAGACACAGATCATCAAATTCTCGAAGTCTCTCGCGGAAAAGATCTCCCTGGCGGTAAATGCCGGAGACAGCCCCCTTGTCATCGGGGGCGACTGCAGCGTGCTCATGGGTGCGGGGCTCGCGCTCAAGAAGAGGGGACGCTACGGCCTTGTCCACATCGACGGCCACACCGACTTCAGGCACCCCGGCAACTCCAGCAGAATCGCCAGCTTGGCTGGCGAAGACCTCGCCGCGGCTATCGGGCTCCACTGGAAGTCCATCTCCGACATCGACGGAGCCGGACCATACTTTGACCCGCAAAATGTAATCCACCTCGGGTGTAGAGCCAATGATGAATATCTCCCCGAGGTGAGAAACGCCATACACTCAGCGGCCTCCTCCAACGACACGAAGAGGTGCGGAGCGAGAAGCGTAGCCGAGGAAGCGGTCAGCGCGATGAAGAGCTTGGGGGTCGATGGGTTCTGGCTCCACCTGGACGTGGACGTCCTTGATCCGCGCTACATGCCCGCGGTCGACAGCCCTGACCCAGGAGGGATCGGGCCGCGACAGCTCGCCAAGCTCCTGGCGACGCTTGCCCCCTGGGCTGCCGGGGCCGAAGTGACTGTCTTCAACCCTGACCTGGACCCGAGCGGAGTGTACGCAAGGCTCCTTACCGGGGTCGTGTTCTCTGGTCTCCGACACCTGAGCCAGAAAGCCCTGGACACACTTCATCCCTAGAGTCGTCATGTCGCACGAAGGCGCAATGAACTTTAGGAAGCCGATGGAACATCTTCACCATGAGGCCGCCACGCTGGTTGCGAGAATATTCGCTTCCCCTGGGGATACTCTTCTCGGCCGCCGCTGTCTTTTCGATTCAGTACCTCCTAGTTATGGTGGTCTTTTTGGCAGTTGGACTTGCTTTTCTGGCGGCGTCCGTCTTCGCAGCCGTAATGGACCCTCCATTCTCCACCAGAGACGCCCAAGGCCACTCCAGACGCCAGTGAACGCTACGTGCAACAACACGCGGGACTGATTCCGCCCGACGCAGGGAGTTCCGGCCAACCCCCGTCCTTTGAGACTAGGGCCCACCTGATGAAGAGGCCTTGACCCGACCTTATGACGTGGAACAACGCCAAGGTCTTCTCCCACTCATCCGCGGTCACGCTCCTGGGGTCCTGCTTCCTAGAGAAGCGGGTCACGCTGAGATAGGCCTTCCCTTCCTTACTGAGAACCCTGCCGATCTGCCTCAGGGTTCCCGAGTGGTCTTTCATGCAGCACAGGAGGCCATGTGCGAAAACAAAATCGACCGAGGCGTCGGGTATGAAGTCTATCTCTGATGCAGAGCTCAACCGGGCTTCTATCACCCCGTCTAGCTTCCTGTCCTTCGCCTTTCTCGCGACACCTTCGACCGCCCTGGGGTCGAAGTCTACAGCGTAGACCTTCCCTCCCTGTCCTACGAGCTCCGCCATGGGAAATGTGAAGAACCCAGGGCCGCAACCGAGGTCGGCCACCACGTCTCCTTCATTGACGTACTTGGAAACCATCTTCTTCGGGGATGAAAGGACGCGGCGGACAACGCTGCCCGTTATGAAGAGAGGGATTTTCCTGTCATCAGGGACGCTCGCCAAAGCAGAGGGCCGACGGTGCGCACTTCGTTAAGAGCTTTCAACTGCGACCGCAGACGACATAGGAGCAGTAAGAACGTCCCTACAGCATGAGACCTGTAGTCCGTCACACCTGCAACTTTTATCACTCTCCCTGTCGGACGACGGACAGGGAAAGGAAACACATGTCCGAAGTGCACTTCGAATCCAGGCTGTCGAGGATTGGAAATTTGACGCTACTCAGGCTCCCGAAGGGCGCAAGCGCGAAGCTTCCGTCGCGAGGCATGGTGATGGCCAAGGGGACGATCAACGGCTACTCATTTGAGGCACCCCTCGAGCCCGACGGGAAGGGCGGCCATTGGCTAAAGGTGGACGGCGCTATGCGCAAAGCCATCGGAGCTGACGCAGGAGAATCGGCAAAGCTGGAGATTGAGCCCATCAAGAAATGGCCCGAGCCCAAGGTTCCAGGGGATCTGAGGAAGGCGCTTGCGACTGATAGGCAGGCGCAACATCTGTGGGCGGACATAACTTCCAACTCGCGGTGGGACTGGATCCGCTGGATCAACGCGACCAGAAACCCTGAGACGCGCGGCATACGGATTGAAAAGACCCTCTCGAAGCTGAAGTCAGGTAAGCGGAGCGCATGCTGCTTCGACCGAAGCCAGTGCACCGAACCCGAAGTATCAAGAAACGGCGTGCTGCTTGATGCATAGCGTCCGACACGCATTGCCTCCTTCATCTTCGCGTCGTCCAAGTCATCTTAAATCAGGTCGACATTGTTGACGCTCGGAGGCTAGTGCGAGTGGAAGCTTCGTCCGGGCTCAAGACCCTTCTCAAGAAGTATTACGACAGTTTGTCCACACGAAATGCATGGGGCCATCTGCTCTCGGAAGACTTCCTTCTCTCAGGGACCGTCGTAAAAGAGACGAGGGGTCGCGACCTCTATGTCAACAACAACTTCTTCAAAATGGTCAGGGATCTTAAGGTGAAAGAACTCATCACCGAAGGCGAGACTGGCTTCGCCCTCGTACGATATGATTTGGTCTCGCCGAAAGGCAAGCCGTTCTCGTCAGAAGTCGCGGAGTTCTGGAAGATGAAGGACGAGAAGCTCGTTTCAGTAGCGATCTACTTCGACACGGCCGCGTTTAACAGCCACCTGGTCGCATAGAGCGAGCCCTCGAGCGAATAGTGTGAAAGGTTTGTAGCACGAATTGGCCCTTACGACCTCTATACCTTTGTGTTTAGTTTAGGGCACCGCACCTTCTGCCAACTGTTTTCAAGCAACACATCGTCACCTCCGCCAGAGCACGTCATCCATCGCTGACCGTGGTGCCCCCTTAGTGGCTACTCGTTCCAGCCAAACGTTCAAAGCGAGTCCCACCAATCCTGTCTCGCTTGACAGACCCCAGGATCACTGAACACGCGAAGGTCATCGTGGGCCACTCCTGTAAGGTGAAACGGGGTGACTTTGTGCTGATTAACGCCTCCCACGACGCCCACGAGTTCGTCGTGGCTCTGGCTTCTGAGATCGGCAGGGCCGGAGCACGCTACCTGGTTCTGGACGGTGACAGGCAATTCGACAGGGCGTACATGCGAGCTGCGGACCACGAGACGCTTTCAGCGACGGCGCCTCAAGTGGTGGAACTCTTCAGGGGTGCTGACGTTCTTCTCTTGGTTCAAAGCCACTCCAACGCCATGGAGATGGCCGACGTCCCGCCGGAAAAGCTCCAGCTTGCAACGCGGGCCGGTGCCGCAATAGGGGAGATGATGGAGGGAAAGCGCTGGAACGTCACCGTTCACCCCACCGGAGCGATGGCGCAGGATGCGAAGATGTCTTACGAAGCATACTGCGACTTCGTCTACTCGGCAATCCTTCGCGACTGGCCTAAATTCGCAGCCGAGATGGGGGTTCTCGCGGAACGGCTCGCCAAGACAAAGAACGTCAGGGTTGTCGGGAAGAACACCGACATCACTCTTTCCGTCGAAGGGAGGCGTCCCAAGGTCAGCGCCGGAGATCACAACATGCCGAGCGGGGAGGTGTTCGTCTCTCCCGTAGACACCCACGTCGAAGGGCAGGTCTATTTTGACCTCCCTGTGATCTATCAGGGACGCGAGATCAGAGGGGCGACCCTGACTTTCAGGAAGGGCCTGGTAGTGGAGTCCGACGCTGAAGATGGAGCAGAGCTCCTGAATGCCATGCTCGATGTGGACGAGGGGTCAAGAAAACTGGGCGAGTTGGGCATCGGGATGAACCGAGGCATAGACAGGTTCACAAGGAACATCCTGCTAGACGAGAAGATGGGGGACACCATCCACATGGCCGTGGGGAGGGCGTACCCCGAGACAGGCGGGACGAACAAGAGCGCTATCCACATCGACATGATCAAGAGCATGAAGGAGGGTGGCACGATATACCTCGACGGAGTACCGACCTACGAGAAAGGCAAGTTCGTATGGGAGTAGCTGCCCGCGCCGGCTTGGGTCGATAACAAAAGGACAGCAACGCAGGGAGGCTGTCAACGTCTGGCCGGGGCGAAACGCTTTTTCCGGCGGCACTTGGTTCCCGCGAATAAAGCCCATGGCCGACGTTGAAGTATCAATCCGTCCCTACGCAGATGGAGACATGTGGGTCCTGGAAAAGACCCTTGGCGACCCCACTCAGATGGTGCACCTCAACGGGCCAGAGAGCCTGGAGAGAATATCGCGGCGCCACCGGGCGTACGTCAGGATGTCGTCCGACCGAAGCGCTGGGTGCATGTACACCATCATCACTGGCCCTGAGAAACACTCCGTGGGGAACGTAGGGTACTGGGAAGCAGAATGGGAAGGGGAGAAGGCGTGGGAGACAGGGTGGTTCGTCCTGCCCGAGTTCCAGAGAATGGGGATCGCAGCAGCTGCGACCAAGTTGCTGATCAGCCACGTCGCGCTCCTCGACAGGCGTTTCCTCCTCGCCTTTCCCTCGGTGGGCAACCAACCTTCGAACGCTATATGCAGGAAGCTCGGTTTCGCCCGAATCTTGGAGAAGGACCTAGAGTATCCACCTGAGAGCGGAAAGCGCCTCCGGGTTAACGTGTGGCGCTTCGACCTGAATGGCCCCGAACCAGCGCCGGGATAAATGGCGTAGCCGACCCCGCTGTTTAGCTCACTGTTTTACCGAGGATGCGCGCATAGCTTCAGTCACGTCGGTGTAGCCGACGACGCTCGTGGTCTCTGGGTCGATGCTCACCACCAGTCTTTTCCGCTTCTTGTCGAGAAGGTCACCCTTGATGTAGAAGTCCGCGTTTACCCGCCAAGTCCCTGACTCCAGCATCACACCCATGAACCGAACCTTGCCGAGACGCTTCTGATACTTCTGCTGGAGCCATCCCACGGCCGCCGACTCCGCCTGCTCGACGTTCGTAATCAGGGTCAACCCAGATGTGTTGTGCTCGACCTTGGTATATCGCTCGATGCAAGATTGTTTTGAACGAGGGGTCAGGTAAAATACACCGCCCCCGAAACGCTCGATTCCTCAATATACCATAGCAGAGCGACTGCGAACGTGAGGGTGTCGAAGCAGGCGCGAAGGCGGTTCGTGCTCGGGATGCAGAGATGAAGGTCCTTTTCGTATGCATAGGAAACATAAACCGAAGCCAGATTGCCGAAGCCGCATTCAACCGGCTCTCAAGTGATGACAGGGCGGTCAGCGCAGGGTTGAGACCGAGGAAAGCCGGCGTCATGCTCACCGAGGAATTCCACAACCCCGTAGAAGTCATGCGGGAGTTCGGCTATGACCTTTCGAAGGCGAGGATTAAGGTACTTGACGAAGGCGAGGCTAGGACCGCCGACAAGGTCGTCCTGGTCTTCGACAGGAAGAACATGACTGATGTCCCTGATTACATCCGTGACCGATCCGAAGTAGAACTCTGGGACGTGGGGGCAATCAGCGACGCCGTCCCCTACGAAGAGTACTGCGCGCTCGAAAGAAAGAGGATAAGGCTGATCGAAGACCACGTCAGAGAATTGATCGGTCGAATGGGCTGAAGAGATTGGGTGCGAAACACGCAAGAGCGGCAGCGTCAAGCAATTTTAGACGGACTCCGCCAGCTTCCGAACGTTGTCAGATTTCTGGGAGCTGCTTCGGAAGAGAGAGCAGCAGTTCTTCGGATTCGAGAAGTCAGGGTTCAGGCACGGCGCCCGGTTCATCGCGGTCTCCTCAATAGCCGAACAATACTACTGCGAATACAAACTTGAGAACGAGTTCGCCCTCGGAGAGATACCATCGGAGGCAAAGTCAGCCGGCACAGTCCTCCATGACGAGCTCATGCCCACGGAGAGGATATCCAGGGAGCAGTTCGCCGACCTCATCGCGAGGAAGGAGCCATCCATGGCGGTGCTGGACGTTTGGGGGGAGTCGGGCGGTCTCAGCGTCGTCGGCACTCCTGACCACATCGTCTGGTCGGAGGGGAGGCCAATCTGGTTGGTGGAGCTCAAGACCACCAAAGGAGACCCTGCCCCACTCTGGGAGGATCAGGAGAACCAGGTCAGGATCTATGGCCTCCTCCTAGAGAGGATGGGGTTCGACTGCTCCCAGATGCAGCTCGCGGTGGTGAGACTGAAATCGGGGGAACTCGACGACCAGCACAAGAAGGAGTGGGTAGTCCAGATCTCCGGCGCCCTCCTTGAGGGCAAGACCAAGTGGCTGGAGTTGAGGTATCCTGGCAGGATGAAGGTGCATATCCTGAAACACGAACCAGAAAAAGCCGAGAAGGCGATTGCTTCCAAGGCGGGTTACTGGTTGGGAGAACGCGAGCCGAAATCTAGCACCAGCGTGGGAAAGTGCCGCGCGTGCGAATACTCCTCTATCTGCCCCAAGAGCTTGTCTGCCCCTCCGAGACCGTCAGGCGAGATGACTGGTTGAGGAGACGGGCTTTCCATCCGAGCAAGATAAATTCCAGCGACTTGCGGAGTCCACTCTGACTTCAGAACGCCAGGAGACCGCAGGCGTGGCCCTGACCACTGGGGCGGGCATCATCTGGGGCACCAGCTTCGTGGCCATCACTGTAGGGCTTCACTACGCGAACCCATATCTGCTCCTTTTCGAGAGGTTCCTCGTCGCTGGGGTCGCCGTTGTCGTCATCGGAGTTTTCCGAAAGTCGACCAGAATCTGGAGCGAGCTCAGAAAACCCTGGGTCTGGGCGATAGGGGTCGTCTACATGTCAGCGTTCCTTTCCCAGTTCGTGGGGCAGGGCCTGGCTGGCGCGTCTTTGGCCTCTCTACTCTCTAACCTCTTCGTTGTTTTCACTCCCATAGTCGCATACTTCGTGCTAAAGGAACAGCCAAACCGCGGGGCAACCCTCGGGGTCGTCATGGGGGTCGTCGGCGTGCTCCTTGTCTACTCATCGAGCTTGGGTTCGGGGGGTACCGCCGTGGGGGACCTCCTTCTGATCTGTTCGGCCCTCGGCTACACCGTTTTCATCGTCCTCAGCAAGAAGCTAGGTGTCTCTTCGCTCTCGAGCTCCTTTGCCCTCATCGTGGTCATGGCTGTAGAGTCCGCGCCTGTTGCGCTGGCCGGCGGCCCGATCTCGGTGGCTAGTTTCTTCCAGCCAGAGGGACTGGGCGCTCTACTCTGGCTGGGGGTGCCTTGCACGGTAGTGGCGCTCGCCATGTTCACCAAGGGGCTGTCGTATACAGGAGCGAGTCAGTCTGCTGTCCTGCTCCTCATAGAGATCATCGTAGGGGTGGGGCTCTCTTACTTCCTCCTCGGCGAGACCCTGACACCGGTGCAGTGGCTGGGCGCCGCAGTGATTGGCTTCTCCATACTCGCTTCGTCAGGGACGGCGCTCGGAAAACACCGAGCCAAAACCTAGGCGTGGCGCTTCGGTATCAGCAGTGCCGCCGCCCCAGACGCAATGGCCATGGCAGCCATCACCTCGAATGACCCTCCTAATCTGGAATAGTTCCCTTGGACCATGGCATAGACGATGACCGGCCCAAGCGAATTCCCTGCCGTAACACCCAGTCCCCAGATGAGCGAGTTACCTAGCGCCCTAGACCCTTCGGGAGCGTAGTTCGAGGCCAGGGAGAGGAGCACCGGGAACCCGGTGAATGCGAAGAAACCGAAGAGCGCCAGCAGAGCTATGCTCAAGAGCCCTGTCGTGGCGATGAATCCGATGACCGAGACGCCAGCTCCTATGGCGGATATCGCCACCACCGCCCTTCGGTCCAGCCTGTCGGCGAGGAACCCGAAGAACGGCTGGCCTGGGATGGCGGTGACGTACAGGGCAGTGATGGCCGCTCCAAGGAGCGTCCCTACACCATAGCCTCTCTGGGTCGTCAGGAATATCGGTGTGTACGAAGTGACTCCGAAGAACGCCGCCTCCATGACAAAGGCTACCACAAGCAGCATCAGCATCGGTCTGGAAAGCGACTCCCTGAGAGAGGGACGTGCGCCTCCGTTGCCTTTGAGAGACTCGGCATTTCTCAGCCCGCTCCAGATGAGGAGGGCGAAGCAGACCTCCATCGCACCGAGGAACCAGAGTGATCCTGGATAGCTCAGCCCGGCCGCAAGGAGGAAGAACAGAGATGGGTAGAGGGACCTGCCCGCGCTCCCCATCGAGCCGTTCACCCCGAGGGCCCTTCCAGTCGCGCGTTTGCCGAAAGCGGTCTGCAGGATGCTCCCGCCTAGCGGATGATAGAACGAGCTCCCGACCCCCATGACGACGTCGCACACGAGAGCCCATGTGAATAGGCCCCCCGCAGATGCCCAAGCCAGGGTGATGCCGAACCCCACGAGCCCGATTCCCAAACACCCTATCCCCACTGCCATGAGACCTCCTGGGCTCCCCGTGGCGTCGCCACGCATCCCTACGAATATGCTGGTGATCGCGGAGGTGAAGTAGAACAGCGAGAGGAGCACGAGCACCTCAGAGGGGGTGGTACCCCTCAGTGATGACAGTACGTCTACCATCACCGGGAGGAACGAAGTCGCCCCGTCGTTAGTGAAATGCCCGATCGAAGTGAAGACCAACGCCCTCAGCCTTCCCAAGGTAGGGCGCTCTGAGCCCGCTCGTCCAGCCATGGCGCACCCGCGCCCCCTTCTCCTTGTAAGGTGAATCTTCAACACTGTGGAGAAATTCCACAGCGTTCATCAGGCGCCTTCGCAGGTGCCCTCAGGGACGAACACGACGAGCGCTGAAGAGCCAAGGGGGGACGAGGAACCGCAGGCAGGGCCGCGGAGCCAGCTCTCCCTCTTCCGTCAGAGGGCGTTCAGCGGGCTCTGGACAGGCTCTGTCGCTTCATCCATAGGCTCTTCCGCCGGTCTACTCGCCATCAACTGGCTGGTCTATACCGTCACCGGTTCAGCTATCGACTTGGCTCTGGTGGGTATAGCAGGAGTCATCCCGAGGGTAATCTTCGGGGTCTTCAGCGGAACCCTGGCAGACCGCTACAGCAAACTAAGGCTGATGGTCGTCGCGGACGCGTTCCGAGCCGCGACCATGATCACATTCGCCGCTGTACTGGCCTTCGCAGGCTTCCAGCTCTACGTCGTCTTGGCAGCTGTCTTCATTCTCGGCATCGGCCAGTCCATCTTCCGTCCAGCCATCAATTCATTCCTTCCACGGGCCGTCCCGAAGGCTCAGCTCGGCGCGGCGAATGGCCTCTTCATGGCCGCTCAGCAGGTGACCTCTATCGCGGGGAGTCCACTAGGGGGCATCCTGATAGCCGCTGTCGGCGTCGCGGCGACGCTGGCCTTCAACGGTGCGAGCTACGCGGTTTCGGCGCTCATGATAGTCTTCGTCTCCCTTTCACTCCAGTCAAAAGGCGATCCCGCCGACAGCAAGAAGGAGCAGTCCACCTTCGTACAACAGCTCAAGGGAGGATTCTCATACATAAACGGGGAGCGCGGCCTGTTGAAACTCACACTGGCCTCTTTCGGGGCCAACTTCTTCCTGAGCCTGTTCTTCACGTTCATCGTAGTGTATGTGACCACGGTGTTGCACCAGTCGGCCTTCGTCTACGGTGTCATCGGTGCTGCAGGCGGCGCAGGGTTCGGCTTTGGGTCTCTACTCGTGGGTCGGCTCCGGCCGGAACGCCGTTTCGGCGTCTGGTTCGCCGCTCCTTGGGGGGTGACCGGGCTCTCGATTCTGGGGCTCGTGCTCTTCCCCAACACCGTCGCGGCCATGGTGTTCCTCTTCGTCGGCACAGCTTTCGGCGGGTTCGGAAACACGACTTTCTTCACCGGAGTCCAGAGGTTCGTCCCCCGCGAGGTCCTGGGGCGGTACCTGAGCATAGACGAGGTCGGAAGCCTTGCCGCGAGCCCTGCGGGACAGGTGGCGGGAGGTCTGATCATCGCAGCCTACGGCCTGGGCCCGGACTTCCTGTTAGCTGCGCTCGGGACCGCGGCATTCTCTTTCGGGCTCCTCCTCTTTTCTGACGTCAGGTCACTCAGGACGTAGGCGTCCGGGCGACTGACGCACGGCATCGCCTGAAGCGGGGCCCGAATCGGTTGAAATATTCCCATGCGGCGTACGTCGGGAGCGTTGCCATCATGAGTCGCCTTCGTCGGGCCGCGCGCGTCGGGGAAGACGACATATACGGACCGATTCTCAGAGCACCGAAAGAAGGTGGCGCTGATTAAGGTCGCGGCGAACAGTCTCCTGGACGACTTTTAGAGTCTGGAACCACAGAGCGTAGAAAGTAAAATGCCCAGGGTGAGCAAAGCCAGCTCGATGGAGTCCCAGTCGGCTAAAGAAGTCGTTAGTGTGTCTTCGCGACAGGTGGTTGCCTTCAGGCTCGCCAAGCACCGCCTCAGCGCGAAAGCGCCTCGCGCAGCTCTGACGTCGGTGCCAGGCGAAATCGGCGGAGCCCAGGCGCAGTTGCTGTCGGCCGGCCAGACTTCAATCGGGATACGTGTTCGCGGGTCCAAGCTCACTGATCTGTCGACAGCCCTCTGGAAAGACAGGACGCTGGTGAAAGCTTGGTGCATGAGACGGACGATGTTTCTTATCCCCTCGGCTGAACTTGCCCTCTTCGCAAGGGGGAGCGCTCTCCGTGCTGAGCGAGAGATGAGATGGGTCCGAGGGAAGGGAGTGCCGGAAGCGAAACTGGAGAAGCTCGTCGGCGCGGTTCTCGAAGCTATGGAAGAGCCGATCACCGCGACCAATCTGGCCGTCGCAGTGTCAAAGTCCATGGGTTACCCGCTGAAATACAAGGTTGGTGGAGTGGGGTGGGGGAACAGGAGTAGGGTGCCCTGGGTGGATGTCGGCCAACTCGCCCTACCTGCCAGCTATCTCCTCCACCTTGCCGGGTCCAGAGGGGTCTACTGTTCGGGGCCAAACAATGGGAACGAGTCGACATTCGTCCGAGCCGACAAGTGGTTACCGCACTGGAAGGACGTCCAACAAAGCGACGCAGAGAGACGCTTGCTCGCGCGCTATCTCGGAGCCAACGGGCCCTCTACCATATCTGACTTCATCATCTGGACCGGTATGACCGCAGGAGACGCCGCACGCGTGTGGGCCGAATTGGCAGACGACACGGTCCAGGTAAACGCAGATGGACTGAAAGGGTCAGTGCTCAGGGACGACGTCGACAAACTGGAAGGCGCCGACGTGGGAGGGCCAGTGGTGCGTCTTCTTCCCTTCTTCGACTCCTTCCTTCTGGGGCACCGGTCCCACGGCAACATCGTCGGACCTGAAGAGCACAGCCAGGTCTACAGGAAGGCAGGTTGGGTTTCACAAGTGTTGTTGGTAGATGGCAGGGCCGCTGGTGTTTGGGCCCAAGAAAAGACAGACAGAGGTCTCGAAATCAAAGTCAGGCCGTTCGCCCACCTTTCGCCAAAGATTGCGGCGATGGTCCGAGACGAGGCAGACGAACTTGGAAGTTTCTTGGGTTTTCAAGATGTGAAAACGAAGATAGCTTGAACGGGAGACGGAGTCGCACGATATCTCATCATGCGGCCGAGCACACCTCTCAACGAACACCGCGGGTCTATAAGCCTCGGCCCACGGCTCAGGGCGGTTGAAGTTAGAATGACGCATGACGCGCGGGCGGAAAGAGCAATGCAGAAACTCGATCTCCATGCCCCTCCCGATTGGAACAAGACAATCTCGAAAAAAGAACTCACTCATCTACTGAGTGCCGGGGACCAGACCGGAATCCACGTGGTGATCGGCGACATCCGCGGTTCGACCCACCTCATGCGGGAGGCGATATCCTCGAGAGAATATGCGACCATTACAACAATGTTCACTGAGAAGATGCGAAAGCTCGCGCAGAAGAACTCAGGGTGGTTCGACAAGTTCACCGGAGACGGATTTGTCGTGTATTGGATCTACGGAACCAAACACTCCAAGTTCCTCAGTGAGGTCGTCACCTTCTCCAAGCTCGCCCATGAAGCCTTCGAGGAAGAGATCTTCCCGGAGCACAGGAAGAATGCGAGGAACCTGCCTGCTCACGTCGGACTCGCCTTGGGGATTGATTCCGGGAGATGCGCCCTGGAGGAGATAGCGGGCGACTTTACCATCATCGGCCACGCGGTCGTCGGAGCGACCAGGATGGCTGAAGCGGCGGCGAAGCAGGAGACCCTCTGCAACATCAGGATGGGTAGCATTCTGGGCGCCGACCCTTCCCTGAAGGGGAAAATCGAGCTCCAGGAGGCCGTCGCCAAGACCAAGGAGTATCCCGAATATGGGCAGGAAGCGTATCGGGTCTTGTTCAAGTGATCCGATGACTGCTGACTTGAGGCAAGGCATATGTATCATCCGAGGTCCGGCCTGATACTGTCCTAGTAGGAGTGTTTTGAGTGGGCGAAGCAGAAAACGAGGGTGAAAAGCGCCGGGAAGCAATGAAGAAGAGCCTCCTCTTCAAGGGCCCCACGGTTGTAGCCGCTCTCGTCTGTTTCGTGGCGTTTGCGTTTTCAGACGCCACCGGGATTGCTATGGTGCTGGCACCAAGCATGCTTCAAGGGACGTTCCTCGTGCCCGCCACGGTTGGAACCGCTCCTTCACAGGGACTATTGGACGCGGTGGGCATCGTAATGGGTATACTGGGAGTTTTATACGTGGTCTCTGGAATCCTTCTTTGGTCTGAAGTGCACTGGATTAAAGGCGTCTACGCTGGAATCATAGTATCGATAGTCGGCATGGTAGGTGCCGGGCTCGCGACGGTGTTTGCCCCTGGGATCGCAGCGACCGGGATGATAATCAACGTGCTCATCGTGACCCTCCTCGCTACAGAGACCTGGGAAGCTACGAGGGGGATGAAATGAAGCTCATAGCGCCAACCTTCGTTGTCATCGGGACCAATGTCATGGCGATAGTATTGGTGATGACGACAATCGTCGTCCCGTACACCGCAGCAGTGGCGAAGACGGCATATCAGGACTCGGGCCAATCGATTTCTACGACGACCACATACAGGACGATCTACACTCCGCCGGCGACAAGCACTCAGTCCCAGACAACCTCGTCGTCTGCGTCGTCTCCTTCCGGGACCACGACCTCGCAGAGCAATCCGGGTCCACAGACGGCCACCGCCACGACGACAACGACTTCGACTACCCCCACTACAACTACTACCACAACCACAACTACAACCACGACGACAACCACAACTGCCGCTCTCTCGACCGTTCAGTCTTCGACTACTAGCAGCTCGACATCTTCGACTACGTCCACGACGAGCTCAAGCGTTACGACGACCACAACTACAACCACGACCACCACGACCACCACCTCCACTTCCACCGCCACGTGCACTGTAGCATGGTCTTTGCCAAGCGGGACGTATTCAGCAGGAGCGTCAGTGTCCGGCGCGGTCACGGCGGGGTGCGAAGGTGAGGCAAAATGGCAAGTTAGTTCAGGGTCATCAGGATCCGTCCATTGCACGGCGGGAACAATAGAGACAATGGCGATGGGGACATTCTCGCCCGGGAATTACACCGTCGCAGCTAGTTTCGACAACGGGCACGGGGTAAGGTCCTCGGCCTCGTCGAAATTCGAGGTCGTGAGCGGTCAAACAACGGCGACAGGCGTCTACTACCCGATGTCCCTTTCCGTGGTCGCGCTGGCTTTCCTCATTCTCAGGAGGCAACGGGTGACCGGCGAGTCCGAGCATACGGACGTCTGAGCTCCGTCCTCCATCCAGACACATTCCTATCATTGAGAACGTCGACTTCATCTCTCATGAAGCCGAACCGTAGAATTCTGCTCCGTGGCTGCTAACAATGCTTAAATTCTGATTCAGTGTTAACTTAGCTTAAATTTCACTTCATTCTGCTAACAATCATTAAAAGAATTAAAGCGGTTTTGCAATTCTGAGAATGAATTTCACAAGACGTGATGCTATCAGTACTTCAGCTACAGTCGCAATAGTCGTGGTCATCATCGTTATCGCCGGGGTCGCAGCATACTTCGTGCTCATCCCGTCGAGCAACTCGACCACCACGACCACCAACACAACCGGAACGCAGACCACCACCTCGAGCGGCTTTACCGGCACCACGACCACCACCTCGACCGCGGGCCTTTACGGGCCGAGCAATTCGAGCATCTTGGTCGACGATTCAGGGGCCGGCAGCACGCCTCCAGCGGCCTACGACTCTATGGATCCTCAGTACGCCTTCTACTCGCAGGACACGGGGATGCTCAACGCCGTCTACCAGAACCTCATTGAGCTGAACGGCTCGTCTGGTACCTCCTTCCAATACGTCCTGGCAAGCAGCGCCAACGTGACCGTCAACGGAGGGATGACCAACACCTTCAACCTGAGGTCTGACGTCACCTTCTCCAACGGGCACAAGTTCAGCGCAGCCGACGTATGGTTCAGCATTGAGAGAGACCTCTTCATGAACGCCCCGAGCTTCATCGCGGGCTTCAACTGGAACGCGGTCCTCTACAACATCTCGAGCAACTCGGGCCCGTACGTACAGGCCGACGAGTACTCTGACAACTACTGCTGGAACACGGCAGGCCTGGGCGCCACCGCAGGCGTAGCAGACGCAATCGCCCACGTCACAGGGCTCCCTGTGAACCAGGAGACCCCGCAGAGCTGCTACCAGCTCGCGTCAGTGCTCTCGCAGATGCTGTCCAACTTCAACCCTAGCAACTCGACCCAGGCCGCTATCATGGCCTATCCGAGCCAGGCGGTCGTCGCCCCGAACGCCACTTCCTTCATCGCGAACTATCTCCACCCACTCGGGGTCTTCGGACTCGAGCTCTGGAGCGGCTTCGACGGTCAGAACGTTGTCGACCCGGCACAGATTGACGCCAACGGCGGCGTGGTGAACAACACCATCAACGCCTTCGTCAACACGAACGGCGCCATCGGGACCGGCCCATACGAGATCACCTCAGTCGGTGCAGGACTAGCACCTGTCACCTTCAAGGCGGTGCCCAACTACTGGGCGGCCAGCGACCCGGCCATTACTGGCAACAAGTCGATGACGGACGCTCAGCCGGCCAAGATCTCGGAGATCATCTATGAGGTTGCTCCCACGGACACCGCGCTGATCCAGAACTTTGCCACCAACAAGGCACAGCTGTCGGTGGAATCGATAGCAGAGTTCGGACAGATGTACTCGGCGTTCCACTCCCACCAGCCTTCCTTCTCGTTCGGTCAGCTACTCTGCACTACGAAGTGCGGGGCCTTCCCGTTCGGGCTGTACTGGCTGATGAACGACCATTTCGCACCTACGAACACCACGGCCTTCAGGCTAGGCTGGGAGAACGCGATCAACTACACTGAATACAACCTCCCCAACTACTTCAACGGCACTGCCTACTATGGATACAACGTCGGGGGTCTCACCCCTGCGTTCGGCCAGGCGTACTACAACCCCGCCAACCTTTCGCCCTTCAGCGAGAACACCACCGCGGCTTACAACTACTTCAACCAGGCTGGATTACAACAGGGCTGGTACACCGTCGTCCCGTCGACCTTCACGCTCGACAACGGCACCACTATCCAGGCAGGGACAACGATCGGAGACTCCAACGGCCAGCAACTGCAGCCGCTGAAGATCTACTACACTGTCCCTCTGCTCACCCAGTTTAGTGGCCAGCTCCAGGGTATCATCCAGAACCTCCAGGTGTTCGGCATACCCGCCACGACCGTAGGCGTTACTTCTGCCGAAGCCAACATACTCACTTCGTCGCCATCGACATTCCCGCAAGTGTTCGTGATCGGCTGGGGCCCAGACTACCAGGATCCGTTCCTGGCGATGTACGAGCCTCTGCTGCTCCCATCCCCATACAACGGCTGGTACACCAACCAGACCGTCATCAACGACGTCAACTCATGCCTCTTCCCGGTAGGCGCCCAGGTCCAGTCTTGCGCGCTCAAGCTGGAGCTCGACACCGTAGAGAACGGCATACTCCCACAACGCGCAGACCAGATTACCTACACATTCTTCATTCAGCCCTATGTCAAGGGCTTCGTGAACAACCCCTTCGTCGGATACTGGTACAACCAGATCTACTACGTCCCACAACCAACTTAGACGAAACTAGTCCTAGGCCTCGGTCTAGGACTTCCCTTTCTGTTTTAGAAGTGTCTGTGCCCTGCTTAGAAGACTCCGTCCACACCGTCTTGCCGGGACTATCGCTTCCAGGATTGCTCGTCAGTGGGGACTTGCGGGTAGGATTCTACCGGAGTGCTCCAAGCCGGAAGGTAACCGGTTCACACCAATCTGGAGTGGTTCACCTGCGGGCAGGAGGAGTTCTATGGCCGCCCTGACAGGTTTCGGGATCTCATAACGTACCCGATGCCCATACCTTTCTTCTACGAAAAACCTCTCTTTCGTCACCCGTTGCAGATGATGGTTCAGCGTCGAGCTCGGGACGGACCCGAACGCCCTGAAGAGGTCGTTCCTGCGGACTTCTCCCTCGAAATGAAATCTATCCAGCGCCTCGGCTAAGATCTCCATCGTCATGCCTCTGAACTGCCGCCTCCTTGCCAGCAATGCTCCAGCCGCGTCGTAGTAAAGAGACGCGGCGACCCTGTCCACTATGAACTTGGTTACTCGTTCTGACCCCACCCATCCCGAGGTCCATAGCGACGCGTGCGCAAGGTCCGCGGCCAGCCCCGGAAGTCCCAGTGAGGCTGATGCAATGAGCGCGTAGGCCTCGGGGTCGAAGGGGTCTCCACTCTCACTGCACGTCCTTACCGATGCCCTAAGCCTCCTTTCGATTTCACGTTCCTCTGGCTGGGGAGCCAAGAAAAACACACGCGCCTCCGAAGGCAGGGCACCGTCTCTTGCCGCCTTCACGTAAGTCGAATGGGAGATGCCCAGGACCGTGGAGGGAGGAATCCCCCCTGCCATGGGGCACCCCCTGGGACCGGGTCTAGGTCCGATCATCCAGTCTGCGTTGACGAAGACGCGAAGTCCCGCGTCCCTGTCCGTCCTCTCTCCGAAAACATCCCTTAGCAGCACCGATTGGTACGCGTCGTCCTCCCCTTCACGTGTGTACGTCCTTCCGACTCCTGCATCGACCAAGGGCGCGCTTCCTCCACCGATGTCCTCCCCGCGTTCATTCACCAGAGCTTGGAGGACCATGGCCTTCCCTGTCCCCTCAGCGCCCACCAGCAGCGCACCCTCCTCTAGCCTCGATGGAGACCTTGCCCATCCTCTCAGTTCTGAAAGGACGCGCGACGCCAGCGAGGTAAGCAAACCAAGGTCAGACGAGACATATTCAACACTGAACGGGTTCCGGGTCAACCCGAACTGCTTGACCGGGAGCTGTGAAAGCATCCCCGGCGAAGCGTTTGCGAATGGCTGAATCAGCCGTCGCCCCCGGACCGTTCCCACCTCGGCTTTTGCGACCCCGGCGGCATCACCGTTCTTGGTCCGCTTAGACGGCTTCTCACTGATTACCGCGTTCTTCCCTTCTGGAATCTTCATCGTCCGGTCGCAATCCCCCGCAGCGCGTACCAGACGAACATAGTGGTCACTATGTTGGGCTACATAGATAAGTATGCTTAACACATTTTGAGCGGAAAGCCGACCTCATTCAGATAGTAATGGCTATATTAAGCGCTGAGAGCGCGTCTGCATGGTCTCGAAAGGGAGCCTGGCCGCCGCAATGAGAGACCCCGAGAAGACGAGGATGCGCATACTCGGGGCGGCCTACGATCTCGTGTACAAGGAAGGCTTCAGATCTACTAGCGTCAACGACATCGTCATGAAAGCCGGCGTCACGCAAGGCGCCTTCTTCCACCACTTTCCAACCAAAAATGACCTCGGCTACGCTCTGGTGGACGAGGTGCTGAAAGACATGATGATGGAGCGGTGGACAAAGCCGCTCGCGGCTTACAAGAACCCGGTACAGGGGATGATTGCGAGGTTCCGCAAGAATATGGACGATCTCAGTGATGAGGAAATCCGCAGTGGTTGCCCGCTGAACAATCTGATGCAGGAGATGTCCTCGATAGATCCTGTCTTCCGGGAGAAGCTTAGGGGAGTGTTGCTAGCGTGGATGGAAGAGACTGAACGTTATCTCAAGAAAGCCGAAGCAGAAGGGTATCTGCGTCCCGGGGTCGATCTCAAGAAGGCCTCCCAATTCATTGTGACGGCAGAAGTGGGCTCCTCGGGCGTGATGAAGAACCTCCTTGACCGGACGGTCTACTATTCGCTTTACGAGTCCTTCAGACGCTACATGGAGTCGATGAGCGCGGTCGAAATCCTCCTTGAGGTGTGACAGGAGCTGTATGTCGTCTCCTCGACCGGCGCCTTCCGCAGCCGAAATGGCCCTCTAGTGCTTTCTTGAAGTCAGTTGTTAATGATTAACAACGCACGACAAACACAGCGGCGATCTAGGGCAACAGGCGCGCCTTCTCCATGGTGCATCTGACTCCGCCTCGGCCGGGGACACCTTGTGCTAGCAAGCCGGCGGTCCACTTCCACGCCGTAAGATAGATGGAACCGAACCAAAATCTGAACGCTTAAGGGCCGACCAAGTTCCGACCACCCTTGTCATGATCAAGCACATGGTGAAGACCAGCGAAGGCAGGATCCTGAACGTCGCGGAGGACGGGGATTCTCATGGCAAGCCAGTCTTTGCCCTCCACGGGACACCAAGCTCGCTTCTGCTCTATGGCCCTCACGTCGCTGATGCTTCTAAACGCGGCATCAGGCTCATCAGCTTCGACCGTTCGGGCTATGGTGGCTCCTCTCCACACCCTGGCCGCAGCGTCGCTGACGCCGCGAAGGAGGTCGCTGCCATCGCCGACTCGCTCGGTCTTGATAGGTTCGCCGTGTGGGGAATCTCTGGAGGGGGCCCTCACACGCTGGCGTGCGCGGCCCTTATTCCACGCAGGGTGCTCGCAGCTGCGACCCTGGCATCGCCCGCCCCATATCCATCGCAAGGCCTCGACTGGATGGCGGGCCAGGGAGAAGACAACGTCGCCGAGTTCAACGCTGCGATGGCGGGACCGCAAAACCTGAGCGAGTTCCTCGAGCTCCAGCGAGAGGAGCTTCTGAATGCAGAACCCGGACAGCTAGCCGAGCTCTGGGCGAGTCTGCTCCCACCCGTGGACAGAGAAGTAGTGATGGGACCAGCCGGGACGTACTTGGCCTCGAACATCAAGGTCGGTATCAGGGCAGGTGTTGCTGGCTGGAGGGATGACGACCTGGCTTTCGTCACAGACTGGGGATTCAACCCCTCGGCGGTGTCCGTCCCACTAATGATGTGGCAGGGGAAGCATGACAAGATGGTCCCCTTCGCCCACGGCCAGTGGCTTTCTGAGCACATCAAAGGGGCAGACGCCCGCCTGACGGCAGATGACGGACACCTCTCATTGTTCGAGCGGCGGATCCCCGAGACGCATGCCTGGCTCCTGAAACACTTCTAACCGGCCTCCTGACCACGCTCGCCCCGCTTCCCATCTTTCGCAGACGGTATGAGCGCGGACGTCTCTTCCGAGCATCTCACCCGCTCGTTTCCGAACAGCGCTCTCGGCTCTCCTTCCTCGTAGGGAATTTGGGCGAGGTTGAACTGGGTCTGAAAACGCCCTGCTCTGGCACGGCAATGGTCCCCATGCCTCATCCTCCATGCCAATCTAAATAGGGACGCGGGTTAGCCCGAGTTTGATTGGCAACGAGCAACAAGAAGGGCCCCCCTGACATCCACGGGAATACCCTCAGAGCCTACCTCTACCTAGTGAAGTCGGGCCCGTCGGAGCTTAGGGAGGTCCAGAGGGCCCTGGGATTCTCGACCCCTTCCCTCGCTTCATATCACCTTGGAAGGCTGGTAGAGGCGGGGTACGCGTCCCAGGACGAACACGGGAGGTACCTTCCTGCTCAGGGCGCGTCGAACGCGATTCTGGATGGCTATACCAAGCTTGGAGGGGTGGTGGTCCCGCAGCTGCTCTTCTTCTCATTGCTCTTCTCCATCGTGATAGGGTTCTTCGCTTTGATGTCTCTCTCATATGCCGCATATGTCCCTCTTCTGGTCGCCGCTTCAGTGGCGATGGTAGTCGTTCTGTGGTATGAGACGGCCAAGGTCTGGAGACGCCTGGCGTCATGGAAATGACGTGGAAACACGGGTCCAGGGTCTGTTTTACCGAGGTTTCAAGGCGATTGAACGGCACATGACCGTTTCATGGGCCCGTTCAACACTCTAGGATTATGCCCCCCAGGGGGTGACCCTTGACCCGATGTCCGTAAAGAAGACGACCTTGCAGTACGCCGCAGTCGCAATCATCGTATCGCTGGGCATCGTGGCCGCTTCGTTCCTGTACATCGGCCTCCCGATGACCGGCGCCAACAGCACATCAAACAACTCCACCGGGGGCCAGCTTTCGCCACTGGCGATATGGCTGACCGACCCACCGCAGGTGCCTTCGCTCACCACTTCTCTGAACCTCACTTATTCCTCAATAGCCCTCCTCGTCGGCGAGCCGACCGGGACTTCGGGGCAGCTCAACACCAAAACAGTGGCCGTGACCCCCTCAGGGGGTTCGGCGACCATCGACCTGATGAAGCTGCAGAACGTATCCCAGACCATCGCCCTCGCTAGCCTCCCTAACTCATCGGTGCTCTATTCGGTGACGTTCACAGTGTCCAAGATCAACATCGACGTCAACAACACTGTCTCGACCGTCGCCCTGGCAACAGGCGGAACGTCGTTCCAAGTCACCATGGCCCATCCGACAGGCTTCAGCGCCGGGGACTTTGCTCTCCTGCAGCTGAACCCGGTCGTGGTCGACACACCTTCTGGCTACCAGTTGATCCCATCTTCAGTAGGGATCATGGGGCACAGCAATAGTTCCGACCATGTCGGTGATCAGCACCAGCTGACAGCCAACGACAACAACGCTCTGGGGAGCGCCAAGGGCAACGTCACCGCCTCGATTACTGCCCTTTCAGTGGCTAACAACGCTACCACATTCACCGCCATAGTGAACAACTCTGCCAGCGTCCCCGTGGGCCTCGTCGGCATAGGCCTGCACGGCAACTTCACCGTTGTCGGCGGAGCCTGTCAGACGTTCGGAAGCCAGGGAAGCCAGAGCCAGGGAGAAGGGGACGGGAACCATTCAGCAAGTCATGCAGATGGACCCGACATGTGTGCCATACCGACTCACATCAACGAAGTGGTCTTCATCCCTGTGTCCACCCCAACCAGCACCTCGACTTCTTCATGCTCGACGGCCAAGCTAGGGCTGGCCAACGGAGAGCAGGAGCTGTCTGACTTCCACAACCTGACCATCAACCCGGGCCAGTGCGTCCAGTTCACATTCTCGGGAATAATCAGCTACGGGAACTCCAACTTCACCCTCGTGCCGTCCACCACCCCAGGCCAGGTCTATGCGCTCCACGTGATAGCGTCTAACGGAGCCAACCAGCTCGTCAGTTGCACGCTGCCTTTGAGCACCGCTAGCTGCACGGTCCAGAATCAGAATCAGGAATCACAGGACTGGTGATCTGTGCCTACGGGCGCAGGTCACAGTTCCCTCTTTTTCTGACTAAGTTTCAGAAGGCTGAGCTAATCGTCCTTCTGCTTGACCGCTTCTCCGGTCTTCTTGGCGCCCTGCTTGCCTAAGTCGACTCCCTTCTCGCCGACCTCCTTGCCTACTTCGGCGGTCTTCTTCGCCGCTTCCTCCGTCTTCTCCTTCATCTTCTTCAGGAATGACATATCTTTCGATTTTTCCCGGCTTCTATTAAGGTCGCGCTCTGACTCGCCTCATACCGAAGGAGACAAAACCGGATAATAACAGGGAATCCGACGGTTGAGAGAGTTGCCCCACAGTCCCGAGGAGGCGAGCATCCCTGAGCTTCAGGCCGCCATGGAGAGCGGGAAGGTCACTTCGGCAAGGCTGGTCCAATGGTACATCCGCCGCATATCCAAGACCGATAGAGATGGGCCCCGGCTCAGTTCCATCGCCGAGGTCAACCCTGACGCCCTCGAAATAGCCCGCCTACTCGACCAGGAGAGGAAGGACAAGGGGGCACGGGGGCCGCTTCACGGCATCCCGATAGTCCTGAAAGACAACATAGGGACCGCCGATGGAATGGAGACCACGGCAGGCTCGCTTGCGCTGGTCGGATCACGACCTCGGAAGGATGCCTTCGTAGCGGCGAAGCTCAGGGAAGCCGGCGCAGTAATCCTAGGGAAGGCAAACCTGAGCGAGTGGGCAAACTTCCGCTCGAACGCATCCACCAGCGGATGGAGCGCGCGCGGGGGCCAGGTCCGCAACCCCTACGTCCTTGACAGGACACCATGCGGCTCGAGCTCGGGCTCAGGCGTCGCAGTCTCCGCCAACCTGGCTTCGGCGGCCCTTGGCACGGAGACGGACGGCTCGGTCCTGTGTCCATCCTCAGTGAACGGGATTGTAGGCATCAAGACTACCCTCGGCCTCGTCTCTCGCGCCGGCGTGGTCCCAATAGGTCACTCCCAAGATACAGTCGGACCCATGGCCCGCTCTGTGACTGACGCCGCGATTCTACTGGGTGCAATCTCCGGATTTGACCCTGACGACCCCTCAACCCGATCGGCCCGTGGCAGGTCCCACCGAGACTACACGAAGTTCCTTGACCCCGACGGCATGAACGGGGCACGGATTGGTATCCCAAGAGAGGTATACTGGGGATATAGCGAAAGGGCCGACGAGATAGCCGGAGCGGCGATCAAGACGATGAAGTCCCTGGGTGCCAAGATCATCGACCCGGTGAACATCCCGACGGCAAAGAACATGGGAGAGGGAGAGATGACCGTCCTCCTCTACGAGTTCAAATCCGACCTCAACCGTTACCTCAAGGGGCTCGGAAGGTCCAGAGTGCGTTCTCTGAAGGAGGTCATAGAGTTCAACGAAAGGCACCGTGAGAAGGAGCTGAAGTACTTCGGCCAGGACATCCTCCTAAAGGCAGAGAAGACCACCAACCTGAAGGACAGAGCCTACCTCAGGGCGTTGAAACGAGGGCTGCTCCTTTCACGTCAAAAGGGAGTCGACCTTGTAATGTCCAAGCACAGGCTAGATGCGCTGGTGGCCCCCACCACCGCCCCCGCGTGGACTGTAGACCTAGTCGACGGAGACCACGGAATGGGCGGTTCTTCACAGCCGACTGCCATCGCGGGCTATCCGCAAGTCACGGTGCCGGCAGGATTCGCTTTCGGTCTCCCTGTGGGCATATCGTTCATGGGCCGCGCCTTCAGCGAACCCACGCTGCTCAGGCTGGCGTATGCCTTCGAGCAGGCCACGAAGCATAGGGTGCCCCCGAGGTACAGGGAGAAGATCTCCGGTTGACCCATCCGAACGACATGGCGAAAGGACCGCGACGCTCGTAGCTGCGGCGTAGAAGCGCACTCCTCTCGCTCTCCCACCGGACTGGGCGTGGTTGTCGGCCAATCTAGTCTGGTCTGGAGATGGGCCTCTCGGGCTTGCATTTCATGCACGCTACAGCCTGGAACTCCCTCACGGCCTCGGTGAGGTCTCTCCTCAGGAAATACCTTCCCTTCTTCCCTTCGTTGAAGACCACGGCTTCGGTGAACCTCTCTTCTGACAGCTCCCTGCAAAGCGCCCGATGGGCCCGCGGAGGCTTGGACCCGGTGGTCACGATTACTCCTTCGGCCCTCAGCTTGACCTGCCTGAACTCCCTGATGTTCTTAATCTCCCCAGAAGGTTCGGCCCCTGTCGTACTGGATGCGGTTCCCACGGCACCCAGCCGGGCGCAGCCCTTAAAATCGCACCCGGATGGCGAGTGAAACATGAGCAAGCTTAGAGTTGTGTCGTTCGGAGTGGGCGTGATTGGCAGTCTGACTGCCAAGTTCATCCTTGAGGAGAAGGGGAGCGTCATGGACCTCGTCGGGGCCTATGACATCGACCCGAAAAAGGTCGGCAAGGATCTGGGCGAGGTCATAGGTATGGACTCATCGACAGGAGTAAAGGTCTCCAACGACCTTGGAAAGGTGCTCACCAAGGACGTTGATGTGGCTATTCACACGACCGCCAGCTACCTGCATACCGCCGTGCCGCAACTGGAATCGGTGATAGCCCGCGGGGTGGACGTCGTCTCATCATGCGAGGAGCTGTCGTATCCGTACGCGGTTGACAGGAAGCTGGCTGCAAGGCTCGATCAGGCGGCTAAGAAGCACGGCGCCACCGTCCTCGGGACAGGGATCAACCCCGGGTTCCTCATGGACGCGCTCCCAATCATGCTGTCAGCTCCCTGCAAGAGCATCGAAAAGATCACCGTGACTAGGAGGATGAACGCTGCCACCAGGCGCGTCCCCTTCCAGAAGAAAGTCGGCGCGGGGCTGACGAAAGCGGAGTTCGAGAAGGCTATCAAAGACGGTCAGATTTCAGGTCACGTCGGCCTGGAGCAGTCTGTTTCTATGCTTGCCGACGCCATCGGATGGAAGCTGGACGGCGTGGAGATAGGCGACGTGAAACCCGTCATCGCGGAGTCGCCTGCACAGGGTTACATCAGGATCCCGACGGGGAGGGTGACCGGAGTGCGACAGTCTGCAAGGGGCATGGTGGCCGGAGAGCCGCGCATACAGCTGGACTTCATGGCCTATGTCGGCTCGGACGAAGAGTACGACCGAGTGAAGATAGAGGGAGTTCCGCCCGTGGATTGCACGATCAGCCCCTGCGTCCATGGGGATCACGGGACCGTGGCGATGCTCGTCAACATGGCCCCCAAGGTCGTATCATCTGCACCCGGCCTTCGGACCATGAAGGATATGCAGCTACCTTCTGCATTCCTGTAGGCTGTCCTATGATGGTCGGCCGCTGCCGGGACGCCGCCTGATTACGACGTAAGCCACCACGATCAACGAGACGAAAGCGACCACGCTTGGTAGCTGGTATGGGAAGTCCGGAACTCCGTTGGGAGGGGGAACCGGGCTGGTGCTGCTGCTGGATGCCTGGGTCGTCGTGCTCGTGGTAGTGGGCGTAGATGAGGTCGTGACCGAAGCGCTGTTGTTGCTGAAGCCAGGGAAACCCAGAGAGGCCTCCGCAGAAGCGATAGTGTAGCTGCCGCTGGCGGCTCCAAGATAGTCGTAGGCCGGCGTCCCCACGGTGACCCTAGCCTGTCCGTCCCCGAGATAACTCGATTCGACGTTGTATGCCGCCTCGGCCGTGTCTCGACCAAAGCTGAAGTAAGACGGGAATGCGTACAGGGAACCGCTTGTCCCGTTCGTGTAGTAGAGACCCATAGAAGAATTCAGGCTGGTGAAGCTGGTAGACTCTCCGTTCCCTTCACCGGCGAAGACCAGCTCAGCGTCGTAGAATGTACCGATGGGGGTTGAATAGTTACCGTTGGTCTCAAAATACGCACGCGTCACCCCGGGGTCGTGTATGGTCACGTTGTCGAACCAGTCCGTCCCAAGTCCCATCCCTGTCATCCCCGCGCCGAAACTGACCAGCACCCCCGTCCCCGGTTCAGCCGTAGCGTTCATCAGGAGCGCCATCCCCAAAGGAAGGGAGTAAGTAGAGTTGGATTCACCGTAGGCATAGAAGTATTGCGTAATCCCGTTCTGCTGGTAGACCGAGACGTACCCTCCTCCTCCCTGAGAAGTGATCGAGTCGTTGGAAAGGAACCCCGTGACGCTCGAGTTCCAGACGTTGTCAGAAAGTGCGACCTGCGAAGCCGCAGTCACGAAATCGGGGGTGTTCTGACACCAGTAGACCTGGCTCCTGTTTCCTCCTTCGTCCACCACGAGCATGGCGTTGAGCTGTACAGTCGCCCCAGAGGGGTTGGCACCGACCGAACCTGCAGTTGAGTTGTACGCCGTCATGCTCGAGATAGAGACCAGCCCGACGATCCCTGTCGACGTTACAGCATATGGCGAATCCGATCCTGATTCGTTGGTCAGGCCGAAAGAGGCTATCCCCGTCGGCTCTGGCGCTGTGATGGGGCCGTATGCAAGCGGGTTATTCGGATACGCTGACACGGAAAGCGTGGCGTTAGCGCTCCCACCATAGGCGTACACGAGCACGTCGTAGCTCCCGTTGACGAGGCTAGCCGTCTGGGACACATCCGTCCCGTTCTGGAAAGCGACCGAGCTCGACATTGGCCCGTTGTTGTAGCTGAAATCTTGGAACTGCGCGGCGGTCATCAAAGCCGTCGCGACGCTGGCGTTACTGACCGCGCTATAGTGGACCACAGTCCCGTTCACGAAGGCTTGTAGGGGGAAATACTCGTAATATCCGGGAGCCAGGATGACCGAGTAGACCACCGGACCAGTGGGCGGCGCGCCCGCTCGCCCAGCCAACGCCGGGGGGTGTAAGAGCAGGAGAAGAACCAGAAACACGTAACCAAAGCGCATCACAGCCCCTTTCACATCTCTTTCGCTGACTGACCTGGGTTTGTTTATTTACGGATAACGACGCATCGACGTCTCCGCGCTCATCTTATAGCAGGTGTATGGACGACCGGTGCCCGAAATGCCAGTCAAGCCCGCAGGTAAGTTGAGGCCGAAGAAGGTAGAGAACGCTGTCAAGACCGAGATCGAGTGGCTCGTGGACAGACACGATGGTGCCCCCAACTTCGAGATGAGGAGGTTCAGAATCAGGCCAGGCGGGAGCATCCCGAGGCACTATCATCCCGAAATCGAGCACGAACAGTATGTGCTCAGAGGTAGCTACAGAGTCGGGATTGGGAAGAAGGTCCATCAGGTGAAGGCAGGGGACTCGATCTTCATCCCGCAGGGGACTCCCCACTGGTACAAGAACACGGGGAAGGCGACGGCGGAGTTCCTGTGCATCGTCCCAAAGACGGAGAAGTACGAGTCGATATACGAAGAAGAAGCTGAGGCCTAGGCGCTCATTCCTTAGACTGCTTGGAGCCTATCTCCACAATCTGGAACTGCGCTTGGTATCGCTTCCCGTTGATCTCCACCTTCTGAGTCGCCCAATAACCCACCGAGCCAGTCTTGAACTTCTTCTCTGGCAGACCGATGTCGGCGATTTTCTGGGTCCCTTCGTACAATTCGATTCGAGGCATGGCTCCACGACGCAGAGGTCGTTAGATAAGGCCTCCCAGTCTAAGTGCTTCAGATACCCGTCGCTTTTACCGGTGCCGCATTCGAACTAATCTCATTAACCATGCGAACGCATCCCCGACTGTGGCGGACAAACCTCAAGGGATCATCGGCCTTTCCAGGTCCCTCCTGCTGAACCGCAACATCAGAGCGATTGCGGTCACCGGGCTTATCTCGGGGATCTATCTCGGCATGCTCAACTTTGCCCTTCAAATCTTCCCACTGACGATTGGGCTTGGAGTCCCGGCGGTAGGGATTCTTCAGGCAGTGGGTAACAGGTTCTCAGGGCTGACGGCGACCCTCGTCCAGCCCCTCGCGGGGCACCATTCAGACCTCCACAGCAGAAAGCAGTCTATCATGTTGGGTAGCGTTACTACGGTCGCCTCAATGCTCTGCTTCGCCGGCTCTGCGGTCCTGAGAGACGGCTATCTCGTCCTCGTCGCTTTTCTCCTCTATGGGGTGTCCGTGCTCGGGAGCCCGGCGACGCAGGCGATGGTCGCAGAATCGGTCGGCCTCGAACCGCGCAAGATGGACGTCGCATACAGCGTCATATTCTTCCTTGGGACTCTGCCGGGGGTAGTCTCTCCGTATCTCGCCGGAGCCATCGCCGAATCCTATGGGTATCTGGTGGTCTTCGGGGCTGCAGCCCTGCTCGAGTGTGTGGACCTCTATCTCTACTGGCACGAGCTGCGCGAGATCACGCACAGGACTGCAGCCGAGCCGGAACAGGAGGGGCGATTCTCGCTCAGGGAGGCTTTCACCTTCCCCAAGTCCTCCTGGGGACTCTACGGCGCGCTGGCGTCCGACGCCTTCGCCTTCGGCATAACGATCAACATAATCTACGCTATGGCCCAGGGTCAGTTCCATTTCTCCGATTCAGAGATAGGGCTGCTGGTGAGCGTATTCTATCTGGCCATGCTCGCGTCCCAGTTCCCAGCTACCAGAGTGCTGATGCGGGTGGGCCCCAAGCGGACCCTCATATTGTCGGAGGCGATTGGCACTGTTCTAATGGCTGGGTGGGCGCTCTCGAGTACCCTCCCTGAGTTCCTTATCCTGTCTGCGCTGTTCGGTACGAGCGTCACGACCTGGGTCCCCGGGGTGTCTTCGCTCCTGATGACTCATGCCCCTCCAAAGACGCGCGGAGGGGTCGGGGGGCGGGTCGCCGCATTCAGGGGCCTGGTGGCTGCCCCCGCGCCAATCATAGGGGGCTACCTCTACCAGTATTTCGGCTACTATTTCCCCCTGCTCGCTAGTCTCGTCGGCACCCTAGTCTGCATCGTGCTGATGTCAAAATATCTTCCTGAGCGCCCGCGACAAAACGGTCAAATCTGACGGGCCTAAGTTCAGACCGTGGGCTCGGCTATCATTGGAATCGGGCTCATGGCCTTCGGAGCGGCGCTCGGGTTGTTCCTACTTGGTACTGCCGCCGTCGGGGCAGGCTGGGAACCTACGTCACGGAGGAAGGTAAGCCGCATGCTGGAGCTTTCCGGGACCGGACCCACTGACATCGTGTACGACCTCGGATCGGGAGACGGAAGAATCGTGATCGAAGCCGCGAAGAGTTTTGGCGCCCGCGCGGTGGGCTTAGAGGCTGACCCTCTTAGGGTCCTCTACTCCCGGGCGATGATTTCACTGATGCGCCTGAATGGACGCGCAAAGGTGGAGTGGGGAAACTTCTTTCATGTTGACTTGAGCGAAGCCACAATCGTGACGATGTTCCTCACCCAGGGAACCAACCAGCGACTGAAATCCAAACTGCTGGCCGAACTGAGCCCAGGGGCCAGGGTGGTCTCATACGTCTGGACGTTCGAAGGCTGGACGCCCAAAAAAAGAGACGAAGAGGACGAGCTTTCATTGTACGTCATCCCAGACAGGGTGGAAAGGGAGGCACGAGGGACCTGAGGGCTCGGACAGTCATCGGGGACGCGGGTCCCAAGGGAAAGGGCGTATTCGCAGCGGGCCGCATCTGGCGGTCAACGGTAATCGCAGCATTCTATGGGAAGCCGAAATGGATTTGGGAAATCCCGGTGGAGGACTGGCCATACACCCTACAAGTGGGGTACGACAGGTATGTCGTCCCTAGGAGGCACGGCGTCATCTGGTACTTCAATCACTCGTGCGAGCCCAACTGTGGCATCAAAGGGACGAGGATCATTGCCGAAAGAGACATCATGAAGGGGGAAGAGCTCACCTTCGACTACTCCTGCGACGTAGACTGGCCGGGCTTCACGATGCCTTGCAAGTGTGGGAGCCCAGCGTGCAGGAAGGTCGTGCGGGCATACAGGTACCTCCCTGCCAGCGTCAAGAAAAAGTATGGGGATCGGGTCGCACCTTTCATACTCCGTGCATATCGAAACAGAGGTATGAACCGCGACGGGACTAGAGGTTGATGTACGGTTCTAGGCCTGCGCTTGCCCCTGTTAACCCCGCTAGGACGACGCCGACTCCCACTCCCATGAGGAGATAGACTTCTCCGGAAGCGTCTCCTCTGAACTCGCCTCGTGCGGCGGGATGGGCCGCATGCTTGTAACCAACACCCAAATAACGGGTGGAGGTTCGCGCACTTCGCTTGCGAATAGGCGTCTTGTCCAAGAACATGGATTATTGGACGACGCGGAAGATAATCAAAGCCGGGCGCTATATGGGACACGAGACCGAGTTCTACAAGACCGGGGACGTGCAGCTCAGGGTGGACGATGTCTACTTTGATGCCTTTCACGGCTCGAAATCCTTTAGGGAGACAGACGTCGTGATACCCAGGATTGGGCGGAGCATGACGGACTTCGGCGTCCTCCTGCTCAACCACCTCGCCTTCATGGGCGTCCCGACCACCCTTTCGGCCACTGGGCTCGCCGCGGCGAGAAACAAATTCGCCACCATGCAGCGGCTCAAGGCTGCCGGCCTCCAGATACCCGAAAGCTTTCTTGTCGCCTCCAAGATCAAGGCTGGCGACATCATCGAGCGGTCGCCGCCGCCCCTCGTCCTCAAGCTTCTTTCAGGGACGCAAGGAGTGGGAGTGATGAAGGTCGAGAAGGTGAGCGATGTAGGACCAATCATAGACACACTCGTGGAACTCAAGCAGCTCATACTGATCCAAAGCTTTGTCCCGAATCCCGGAGAAGACATCAGGATGTTCGTAGTGGGAGACGAGGTGGTTGGCGCCATGGTGAGAAAGGCTGGTCCCAACGAATGGAGGAGCAACATCCATCTTGGGGGAAAAGGCATCCCCTACGACAACACCGAATCCGAGAGGGAAATGGCGGTGAAAGCGGCAAAGGCGGTGGGCGTCGAAGTGGCGGGCATAGACATGATCAGCTCGAAGGACGGACCCTATTTCATAGAGGTCAACGCCTCTCCGGGGTTCAAGGGGCTCATGAAGGCAACCGACGTCGATGTCCCTGGAAAGATAATCGAATATGCGGCCAGGAAGGCGAAGAAGTGACGTCCCAGCCCGCTCCCGAGAAGAAGATAGTGCGCTTGGTGGTCAGGGTGCTGATCTCGGGCCCAGCTGGGGAGGAGAGCGTCAGGGCGAAGGTCGACACGGGAGCAGACAGGACGACCGTCAGCGACGAGCTGGCCCGCAAACTGAAGCTACCTCCGACAGGCTCGAAGGTGACGGTGAAGGTATCTGCTGGAAACCAGACGGTACAGAGGATGCTCGTAGACGCGTCGATCAGCCTAAAGGGGCAGACCTTCCGGCTGAAAGTAGGCGTAGCTGACAGGTCACAGATGAGGTATGGTGTAATCATAGGGCGCGACATCCTTCGATCAGGATATTTCTTGATCGACCCGACTCGGAGACCCAAACAGCGCTAGCCGGCGCGTGCGGTCAGACAAGACCAAACATCTACACAC
Source organism: Nitrososphaerota archaeon (assembly GCA_027320425.1). Lineage (GTDB taxonomy): Archaea > Thermoproteota > Nitrososphaeria > Nitrososphaerales > Gagatemarchaeaceae > UBA183. The sequence goes on along the minus strand of DAHVLJ010000022.1, from coordinate 53,189 downwards.
GCCAAAAACATGGGGGCGTCTATCAGTTCGTCATGGGTCCGCTTATATTGCCCAAGACGTCGCGAGGGGTTTCAGTAGTATCTTACTGCGAGGTATTCTGTCAGCTCAGACAACCTCTCTCTAGCTCTGCCTCGAGGGGCTGATGCGAGCACCTCTTTCGCGTTGGCTGTGTGCCGGGCTATCTTCTCGCGTGCGAAGCCCAGCGATCCCTTCTCCTCTATCAGCGTCCTTAGCCTCAAGACTTCGTCATGACGGTATGGACCGGTCCTGCCGACCAGGCTTAGAACGAACTTACGGTCCTCTTCGGAGCTGTGGTCCAGACAGTGCATGAGGACGAAGCTCTTTTTCCCGCCTCTGAGGTCAGTTAGTGTCGGCTTGCCCAGCTCCGATTCTTCCCCGACAAGGTCGAGCGCGTCATCCTGAATCTGGTATGCCAGCCCGATCTGCTCTCCAAACTCTCCCGCAGTCGAGGCCGCTCTTTCCGTCGCCCCTCCTACCAGTGCGCCGCTGGCGCAGGGCGCGCTCAAAAGGCTCGACGTCTTTAGCTTGATCATCTCTTCGTACCTCTCCTCAGTCTCGTTTCCGTCGCGCGCCATCGCCATGTCGATGAACTCTCCCCAAGTAGACGCCTTGCAAGCGTCGCCAAGGAGGTCCAGTACCCTCGCGAGCCTTCTGCTTTCCAAAGTCTCATACTTCGCCACCATCTTGGGAACGTTGAACAGGAGTAGATCAGAAGCAAGCAAAGCCGTCGTCAACCCGTACTTCGCAGCTATTGACTTGGCTCCCCTCCTCATGTCTGACTTGTCGATGATGTCATCCTGAATCAGGGCGCTCGCATGGGCGAGTTCGTAGGCGGCGGCCAGAGGGATCGCAGGGCGCGAGTCGCCGGAATAAGCTTCGCACCATAGCAGCGCCAGGGTGGCCCTCACCCGCTTCCCGCCTGTGAAAAGCGCATCTCTCACCGCAAACTCCAGGGGGGTCTCCGTTCCAGGGGGGTTGAGCTCCTCCAGAGCTGCGTTGACAGGCTCGACGTAATCCCCCAGCCACGATGCTATCTCGGGGGCCTGCATGCCCGCTTGTGCACCACCGCCGTATGTAAAACATCCGGCCCGCTTCGGCGGCGCGGTTGTACTTGGGTTCCCTCGGTCAGGTCACACTGTCTCGTTAGGCTGAAGGGTCATACAGAGGGCGGATGGCTTACCAGCAGGCACGGGCATTCACACTCGGAATCTAGGTAAGGCCCACGAGCTTGGCGCTGACGTCCCAGAGCTTCTGCGCGAGCGCCTCGTCATACGACTCCGCAGAGGACCTCTTCTCTCTTCTCTTGTCGAAGTACTTCCCGGAAATCCCTGCGACGTCGGGAGACGAAGCGAGAAACACTGATGTGTCTGCCCCTTTTTCGGGGCTAAGGAGAAAGAAACGGTTGACCTTCGCGAGGAACGAAAGCGGACCCAGGGGTCTCCCCCAGATGTTGGTGGCGACTGCTCCTGGGTGAAGGCAGTTCGCAGTGACTCCAGTCCCTTCAAGCCTCTTCGCGAGCTCGTGGGTGAACAAGACCTGAGCGAGCTTCGCCCTACCATATGCTTTCATCACACGGTATCCCTTCTCCATCTGGAGGTCGTCGAAGTCGATGTGCCCCCCATAATGCGAAACCGAGGAAACCATGACGACTCGAGAGGGAGCGCTCTTCTTCAGGACGCCTAACAGCAGGTTCGTAAGTAGAAATTGGGACAGATAATCGACTTCGAAGGTTGTCTCGAGACCGTCCGTCGTCACCGAACGCGTTAGTTTCGCAACCCCCACGTTGTTGACCAGAACGTGCAGGAAGTCGTGACTGCCGGCGAACGCCATGGCCATATCTCTTATCGACTGGAACGAAGCGAAGTCGGCGATAAGCAGCTCCAGCGAGCTATTGCTGGTCCTTTCTCTGATTTCAGCCATTGCGGCCTCTCCTCTACTCCTGTTTCTGCACACCAGGACCACGCTCGCCCCAAGGCTGGCGAGCTTCTCCGCTGTCGCCTTTCCGATGCCTGAGTTCGCCCCGGTGACCATGCACACCCTTCCCGACAGCGGTCCGTGTTGCATACCCAATGTCACGTCTGCTTTGCTCTTCAACGTAAGGCTTACTCCCACCCAGGCAGACTCCGACAACGGCTTAAATCGCGTTTGACCTCCCCGCGGGGCGTGCCAATCACAGGCAAGAAAGTGGCGATACTAGTCGAGAGCATGTATGAGGACCTCGAGTTCTGGTACCCATACTACAGGATGAAGGAAGAGGGTGCGCAGCTGACGGTCGTGGGGACGGGTTCGAGCGACGTCTACCGGGGAAAGCACGGGCTCGAAGCCAAACCTGACATGACAGCCGCCGAGACCGACCCAAAGGAGTTCGACGCCGTTGTTATCCCCGGGGGTTATGCTCCCGACTATATGCGCAGGTATCCGGCGCTGTTAGGCTTCGTCAAAAAGATGAATGATCAAGGAAAGGTGGTCGCAGCCATATGCCACGCAGGGTGGGTCTTGGTTTCTGCCGGCCTGGCGGAAGGACTGACCATGACATGCTTCAGCTCCATCAAGGAGGACATGGTTAACGCCGGAGCGAGATATCTCGACCAGCCCGTGGTGAGAGACGGCAACGTCATCACATCACGATACCCGGCCGACCTCCCAGCCTTCTGCAAGGAGATTATCTCTGCACTGGAGAAGCCGAGGGCCCCTACAAGGGCGCCGGAGTAACAGGGCAGACATCATCGCCTTTCTGGACGTGTCTCCTTGCCACAAAGACCAAAACAGGATAGCAGCACTCTCCATGGCGTCACGACGCCGTTAGAGTTCAACGTGACCTTGGCGCATCGAGGTGATTTGGACGTCCTTGTCTCACACAGACTGAAAATGTGGGGTGACATCCACCCGGAATTGGGCGCTGCCGTGGGTGAATCCAAAAAAATCACCAGGACATGGATAAGGAAGAGATTGTCGGAGAAGCGCCTGGTCGGATTCATAGCCCGGACTTCCGGCGGCACGGTGGCAGGGAGCGGGTGCATCTGGGTCCGGGAAGAACAGCCTCGGCCCACAAGCCCGCGTCTAGTGGTGCCATACCTGATGTCTATGTATACCGAAAGGCGCTACAGACGCAAAGGCGTCGCGCGGCTGGTGGTCAAGAGCGCCGTCAAATGGTGCACAGACAGGAAGTACGACAGGATTATTCTCCATGCTTCTGCAGAAGGGAGGCCGCTATACCTTGGTTTGGGCTTCGAGCCAACCAACGAGATGAGGCTCAGGTTATGAGCGGGGGTGGCAACCCACGCCCTGCCGCACTCAGGACGCATAGGACCTTTTCAAATCCGTCTTCCAAGGGGCGTCTCCGCGGGGTTTGACATCTACCGACCCGCCAGGCATCCGCGAAATCCAAAACGCGGCAAAGGCCATAGAAGGGGTCGCGTCACGGACCCCACTGATCGAGTCTCCTGCCCTGTCGAAACTTGCGGCCAGGCGGGTGTATCTGAAGTTGGAATGCTTCCAGCCGATCAAAGTCTTCAAGATTCGCGGCGCATACAACAAGATATCGCGGTTGAGAGAGCGCCGCATCGTAGCCGCTTCATCGGGGAACCACGGCATAGCGGTCGCGTACAGCTCGATGTTGCTCGGAAAGAAGTGTACCATCGTAGTTCCGGAGACCGCTGTAAAAGAGAAGATTGAGGCCATCCAAGACTTCGGGGCGGAGGTGGTCCGGGCAGGGAAGCTCAGCGAAGAGAGGGAAGCTAAAGCTAGAGCGATAGCGACGACGACAGACTCGGCGTTCGTCCACCCGTTCAACGATTCTGATGTGATAGCAGGGCAGGGAACCTGCGGCATCGAGATCTGTGAGCAACTCGTCGACCTAGACACGGTCATCGTGCCGGTCGGGGGAGGTGGGCTGATATCAGGGATCTCTATCGCGGTCAAGACGGCGAAACCTGGCGCCGCGGTGATAGGCGTAGAGCCGCAAGGTGCTCCGAAGCTCTCATCTGCTTTGGCTGCGAGGCAGATAGTGAATGTCCCCAACCCTGCGTCCATTGCTGATGGCTTGGTTCCCTCATCCCTTGGGGAGCTCGCGTTCAAGGCGTGTTCCAGATACGTCGACGGCGCGCTTACAGTCACTGAAGACGAAATCCTTCTCGCGACCGCTACCATGGCGAAGGTTGCCCGCATAATCGCCGAGCCGTCGGGCGCGGCACCTCTTGCTCCATTGATCTCCAAGTCTCACGAAGTTCACGGGGAGAAGGTGGTCGTGGTCGTGTCTGGTGGAAACATATCACGCGAGCTGCTCGCCAGAATACTCACCTCATAGAAGCGGTCGCGTCTCACGCGCCTATTGTCAGTGTAAGAACGACCGTTCTACAAACCTGAACGGCGGCTAACTGGCGTTACAAATGCATCGTATGATTAAGCGTCCAGGTCATGGCTCAGTACATGATGGAGTCGATACTGAGGCGGTTCTATCGAGAAGGGCAGAAGGACAGATGGGCGACCGACCTCGCCCTCAAGCCTGACGAGACGGAACTCTCTGAACTACCTAGGAGGAGCACGGAGATGCTCACGACCAGGGCGTCTGGTTCACACGCATCTAATGACTTGGACATGAGGGACTACTATAGGGGGCTCATATCTTCGGCGATTTCACAGGGTGGGGACTGCCAGGGCCAAAGGATATCCATCCCGTGGCTCAGGATGACACTTGCAGGGCTGGAGATGCGCCCAATCCCCCCAGAGGCGATGTGGGAGGGGACTAGTGACGAGATGGCCCTCATGCCGGGATACGACCGTCTTTTCCCGACCGAAGGAACGCCTCGCTAGGCGCCGAAACCTCAATCTATGCCCGGGCCCAACCGAAAACTACGAAGAAACCTACTATCGGTCAAAGGTCGACCTACACCAGGACGTTCATACGGGAAGACGTGATGGCGTTCGCAGAGATTTCGGGGGACAGGGGGGTGCACCACATGCTGCCCGACAGCAAGGGCCGGGTCATGGTTCAGGGGCTGCTTACCGCGACGCTTCCGACGAAGCTCGGAGGTGACATGAACTACATAGCCAAAACAATGAGGTTTGAATTCCTCAGGCCTGTCTTCGTCGGGGACACTGTGACGTGCGTAGGAACGGTGAAGAAGGTCAAGGAGAGGCAGGAAAGGTTCGAAGTCGGCATTTCTATCGTCTGCATGAACCAAGAAGGGAAAGAGGTCCTGAGGGGCGGGACGCAAGGCATAATCAGAAGATGAATCTGGCTATGTCCATGGCGAGTTGTGGGCGGTCTGCTTGGCTCTGTTGACCTTCGGCGCTAGATCCGCCGGGCAAGTGAAGGAAGGGGTCAAGACAATCACCCTCAGGAAGTGGCAGAAGGCCAGGGTGGAAGTGGGCGAAGTCTACGACGCGGCGAGGATGGGATACCCACCCGTGAAGTTCGCCAAGATCAAGGTCACCGGGGTACGCCGCCTGAAGATAGGGGAGATAGACGCGAAGCTCGCCAGACGCGACGGGGCGGGCTCCGTGGAAGAGGTAAAGGCGTACTGGTCGAAGCAGGGGTTCAGGTCGACCGACCAGCTGTGGTTGGTCGAGTTCGAGCTGGCGTAGGGACGGGCGCGGTCGTTGCATTAAAAGCCCGTCGAACACGATACCAAAGCGAGCGTGATACGTGGAGTTGGCAATACTTAGCAGCGTCCCTATCGCTGTGTCATCACTCGCCTACTTGGGCATACTGCTGATAGGAGCCAAGCTCGGCGAGGAGGCGTTCCGCAAAATCGGGCTCATCCCTTTCGTCGGAGCCATCCTGGTGGGGACCTTGCTCGGCCCAGGGGTGTTCAACGTGATCAACGTCCTCCCGACCATCACACTGTTCGTGTCCATAGGGATTGACTTCCTCCTCTTCGTAACCGGTGCGGAAGAGTTCGAGGCTGAAAGGCTCAAGGGAGTCTTCGCCAAGAGGACATCACTCCTCGTCTCACTGGCCCAGTTCCTGGTGAGGTTTCTCGCCATCACGAGCATATCCTACTACCTGTTCGGGCAGTTCACCGAAGCACTGGTGATCGGCATCGTGGCCGGGATGAGCAGCGCGGGGCCCTTGTCGAGGCTGCTCACCGACACCGGCCTCGCACGTACTGACGAAGGCACCGCGATATTCTCTCAGGTCCTCGTGATAGAAGTGGCGGCCGTGGTGCTCTACTCCTTCGTGTTCGATCTCGCCGGGAAGGCGATCACAGCGCTCTCGATTGCGTTCACCGCGGGAGAGGTCGCTGCCGCCATCCTAGGAATCGTTGCCTTCGGAAGGTATGTGATGGTCCCGCTGTTGGAGAAGGTGGAAACCCATCTCAAGAGCCGCGAGGTTGTGTTCGCAATCATAATCTCTATCCTTCTCATCGCGGGGTTTGTCGGGCAGGTCACCGGCTTCAACGCCGCGATAGTAGCGCTTTTCTTGGGCCTGCTGATGCAGAAGTTCCTCGCTGCGAGGCCAGTCCTGATGGAGAAGCTCCGGGCCTTCACCTACGGGTTCTTCGAGCCGATGTTCTTCGCCGGGCTCGGCCTCTACTTCGTACGTGTGACCCCCGCGCTTCTGGTAGCAGGATTGGCTATATTCGGCGTCGCGCTGGCGTCCGACGCAGCCGTGGGCGCGGCATCGGCAGGATTCTTCCAGGTCGACCGGTGGAGGAACGCGTTCGGCACATGCGTAAATGGCGGGGTCGACGCCGCCCTACTTGTTACCGCGTTCACCGCTGGGACGGCCCTCATCGGGGGTTTCGGTTATTCTGCCGCGGCCATGGGGATAGCGTTGTTGTCGCTCACCGCGCCGCTTCTCTTCCGGCGCCGCGCCAAGCTGGTCTCCATCGACCACGAGGCAGGGACCCAAAAGAAAATGGTCAAGCAGCATCTGCAGTCGATGCCGGCCGTTGAAATCTGCAAGACCCTTCCCACCGTGGCGGTAGGCTATGACGATCCTGTAAGGGACGCGCTAAAAACACTCGTCGAATTCGACGCCCGCGCAGCGGTGGTCCTGAGGTCAGGGAGGCCGGTGGCTACCCTGCTCATGCGCGACATCACCGGCCTTTCCAGGCGCGAGATGGCAAGCATGAGAGTATCAGACTCCCCGCTCACCAAGGTCGTCAAGGTGCGGGAAGACGAACCAGGTCTCAACCTCGCAACTCTGTTCAGAGAGACTAACGTCCCAATCATAGCGGTGGTCGATGAAAAAGGCGGAATGCTGGGCACGATACTGGAGAGGGAGATATTGAGGCGGCTGGCGGAGTCCCTAGAAGAGGGGGATAACGCGGCCGCGTAGCAACTATGCGGTCCGTCTGTCACCGGCCTAATCCAGATACTTCCGCTCGAAATACGTAAGCAGCCTCTGCGGCGCATATGCTTCCCCAAACACTTTCTGCTGCAGCGCTTTGGGGGAGTAGGTCATACCGAACCGGTGGATTTTCTTCCCAAGCCAACTCTTCAAACCTACGATGTCTCCTTCCTGAAGGGCGTCTTGAACAAAGGCTCCGTCCTTCATTTTGTGCCATATCATTGCGGCGACGATGTTACCAAGGGTGTATGTCGCGAAGTATCCGAACGAGCCTCCACTCCAGTGGACATCTTGGAGCGCTCCTTCCGCGTCGTTCCGGGGCCGTATCCCGAGATAGTCGTCGAACGTGTCGTTCCAAAGCGACGGTATCTCTGACACTTTCACTTCGCCCCCTATCACCTTCTTCTCTACATCATATCTTACTGCGGTGTGGAGGTTGTAAGTCAGCTCGTCGGCCTCCACTCTGATGTAGCTCTTCCTGACCGTGTTGAAATAAAGGTACAGCTGCTCGTCATTGTACTTCTTTACGAACTGAAGGTTCTTGCTCAGAACGGGACGTAAGAGCCTGACGAAACCTCTGCTCCTCCCCACCACGTTCTCCCAGAACCTCGATTGCGACTCGTGAATCCCGTATGACGCTCCATCCCCTAAGGGCGTGTACGCAAGACCTTCGCTGATGCCCAGTCCGTATATGGCATGCCCGCTCTCGTGCACCGTGCCGAAGAGCGACGCCTTGAAGTCCTTCCCTTCGTACCTGGTGGTGATTCTGACGTCATCGTGGGCTATCTGGGTGGTGAATGGGTGGGTAGACACGTCCATCCTGAACCTGTCTGCGGGCATCCTCAGCAACTGGATCGCTCCCTCGTTGACGCTCAGCATGGCGTCTGTGTCGTACCTTGCCAACTCTAGGGGGTGCTTTGACGGATAGATGCCTGCCTCTGTCACCTTGGTGAGCAGCTTCTTGCTCGCTGGAACTAGCTTCGAATAGACCGCGTCCGCATCCCGGACGGTGAACCCCTCCTCGAAAAGATCTAGAAGCGCGTTGTAGGGGTGCTTCTCATACCCCAGCCTATCTGCAACTGTTCTTTCCAGAGCGACGATCTTCTCCAGGTGGGGCCTGAACAGCTTGAAATCCGAATTCTTGCGAGCCTGCCGCCACACGACGGTCGCTTCAGTAGTCACCCTCTGTAGTTCGTCTACGAGCTCGGGCGGAATTTTGAGGTAATAGTCGAGGCTGCGTCGAAGGACCCTAACGACGCCCTTCTCCATGTCATCCAGGTCCTTTGCTTTCTCTGCCTTTCTGACGAGCCCGTCAAGATCCGTGGTCGCCTTCTGCGAGAGCATGGCTAGTTGGCCCGAAGCAATGCCCCTCGGCCTGGCGCCCCTCTCAGGCATGTGAGTCTCCGTGTCCCATCCCAGCACAGCCATCGAATGGCCGAGCGCCCAGACCTGGGTGTAGCGTTTCAGTATCTCCTGGATCACTGGATTACGAGCCAAGACCGCGCGGGTTGGGTCAGGCGCGAGCGCTTTTACAGTTTTCAGCGCGCCTGGAAAACCCTATCTCTGCCCGAACGAGTCGAGATACGATGGACGCCCAGGACCTAGCGACTTGGCAAAGAGCTCTGTTGAGATATAGGCATGAAAAGGACGAGTTCTTCAGATTGGGCGCTGAGTCTCCCATCCCTCAGGGCGAGAAAGCTGTTTTCAGGGGACTGAAATACTTCGAGCCCGACTCCGGCCTGAGAGTCGAGGCGAGGCTACACAGGTATACCGACCCAGAGGCCATCATGGTCTCGACGAGCCGAGGGACCCGCCAGATTTTCAACAGGGTCGGGTACTTCGAGTTGTCGATTGGAGGAACAGTGGTGCTTGTCAACTCCTACCAAGCGGCAGAGAAGGACGAACCCACCCTGTTCATCCCGTTCAGAGATAGCACATCGGGTAGCGAGAGCTACGGCGCCGCACGGTATCTGGACATGGAGGTCGAGCATGACGATGAATACGCGGTCGACTTCAACTATGCTTACAACCCGTATTGCGCCTACTCGGAAGACTATGTCTGTCCTCTTCCTCCACGGGAGAACTGGCTGAAGGTCTCCATAAGAGCCGGTGAGAAGAAGTACCACGACTAGCAGCAGGTAAGATGCGTGACGGGCACAAACGCATCTCCTCGCTGACAGCGGGCTGGCCTCGGGCTATTGCTCACCAGCTTTGAGGGCGTTCACATATTCAGTCACAACCTGATGTGCGAGGTTGGCCTGGAGCGCCTCGAGCTTTATGGACGGATTGTCCTTCAACATGTCACGGAGCTTCTTGAGAAGCGCACTGGGCTTCTTGACGCTCTCCCTTCTCGCTTCTGACACGACAGACTCGTGGTCGCAGACGACGGTGAAGCTTCCCAGGGAGTCCTTGAGCTCTTCTATCGCAAACATTATCGCAATGACTTCCGCGTCATCGCTCTCGGTCGCCTCTACGCGCTTTACGCTCCGGTCTCCTTTACCCTCCACCACGTAACCGACATACGCCTCCTTCTGCAGCGCCGGGTCGTGCATGTTCAGAATCTTCGCATCGACGAAGACCCTGGATGGCCTGGGCCTTCTCAGGAGTCGCATACCGCAGGACTTCGGCCGGTTGGCCACTTAAATAACGCAGAGCGGCAGAACAAAGGTATCCGATGACATGGGCTGACTCAGGGCCAATCTGGGGTCAATTCATTGCCATGCTGACTCCCGAGCAGGCCGATAAGATACTCGATATTGGGGCGGGGAAGGGCGTCATCGTCGCAAAGGTCTTGGAAGTGTATGCCGGCGCCGAAATATGCGCGGTCGACCCCAGCGAGAAGAAAATCGCGGCCATGAGGAAGGGACTCCCGAGTGTGAGGTGTTCTGTCGCCGGTGCGGAAAGACTGCCATTCTCAGACTCCGAGTTCGACAAGGCATATGCCACCATGTCACTCCATCACTTCGCCGACAAAGGCGCCTCGCTCAAAGAGATCGCGAGGGTGTTGAAGAAGGGAGGCTCTTTCGTAATCTTAGAAGTGAGCCCCGGCTCGGGGCAGGGGTGGCTCTTCAGGTTCATAGGAAAACTGATGGGCGAGAGAGTCGACACGATAACAATAGACGGGCTCAAAGCACTGGTCGAGAAGACGGGCATGTTCACCGTCGTGAAGTCTGTTTCATTGGGACCACGGTACCTCATGCAGCTGACGAAGAACTGACCGCCTATCTGCGCCGTACCAGAAGCAGTTGGGAACCCGGTGGGAAGTAACCTCGCCAGGGGACGACTCAGGTTGTCAGAGCCGAAGTACTGTTGCCGCTGCATCTGCGGCGAGAGCGGGATGGACCGTGCGAACTCTACACCAGTAATGCCCTCCCGGCGGAGACGGCGAGGTCGAGCAGAGGTCAGAAATCCGCTCGACGCACTGTCAGTGTACCTGCTAGGGTTAACTAGCTACGGCAGCCTGGATTCCACCATTGCCCTTCCTCCACCTCGGCACAAAGAGGGTGGAGTACGTAGTGTTGAAGGGGACCAGCCGCAGATACACCTACCTTCGGCTTCGCCCGGACTTGAAGCTGGAGGTGGTGGTCCCACGCGGCGTAACAGTGGACGTCGAGAAGACGATCAGGGATCGCACCAGATGGCTCGAAAGGGAGTACGACCGGTTATCCTCGACCAAGAACGTACTGGAAAACGACATGGTCATGATAGAAGGCCGCCTGCTCAAACTGGTTCATGTCACAGGTCATAGCGAAGGCATAGCAGTCAACTGGGAAAGGGGGACAGTGGAGATGTGCGCTGATGAAAGAAAACGGATCAAAGAACTCCTCCGACGCTGGTTTCTGAAAGAAAGCTCAGCTTACGTGGTAAGAAAGGTCTCCGAACTTTCGCCGGTCGTTGGAGCAAGGCCGACCAGGGTGGACGTCAGGGAAATCAGCAAGTGGGGTTACTGCACCAGGACGGGAAGGATATCATTCAGCTGGCAGCTGGCCGCCCTCTCCGAACGGCTCAGGGAGTACGTGGTCCTCCACGAACTGACCCACCTGTTGGAGTTCAACCACTCGGCCTCCTTCAGGCTGAAGCTGGGGAAGGTCTGTCCTGACTTCCGAGAGAGGGAGAAGGAGTTGGGCCTCATTGTCCCTTACGACCGCCTTGCGCCCCCTTGACCTAGTCTAACGGTCCCGTTCTCTGTTTTCCTGGCTGTGGAACTTTCGCCTGTTTCGCAGGCTCACTGCGACCCACAGGATGAAGATGAACGCAATGACCACAGGGTCTGTAAAGAGCTGGAAGTAGGCAAGGGCGACAACGAACGCGGCCACGAAAGGGAGCGCTATCAGGAGTTTGTTCCTTGGAGACACGATTCCCCGTTGCCCGCGGGTGTCAGGGATAAATATCAAAGTTGACGGGACGTCTCCGTGAGCTACCAGCTTTCAGGCGCCCAAGAGCGCAGAAGGAACAACGAAGCCAAGGCCAACGAGTTCTATGAAAAGGTGCGAAAGCAGGAGCAGGAGCTCCGGGATCTTCAATCCAAGCTGGCGACCACCGAGAAGCTGTACGCCGATTACCAGGCGCAGAAGAACGAGCTGGACAGCAGGATGAGGCTGCTGGCGTCCAACATGGACACCACGAACAGGGGGTTGGCCGACTTGAAGAACCAGATCACCAGCAAAAAGCAGGGAATCGAGAGGGACCAGGCAGAAATGGACAGGTTCCAGACCGAGGTGGTGCGGCTGGACCGAGAGATCGGGGAACTCATGAGGAACCGGCCCTCCTAGCACCTGTTTCGACCAGCTCGGCTCCGCTATTACGTCTAGATGTTCAGTCCGAAGCCCTGGACGAACGCCTCTGCCTTCCTCATCTCGATAAGGAATCCCACCCCTTTAGAGGTGATGTTGTATGTCCTGTTCTCTCCGTCCTGCTTCACTTCTACGAGCCCCTTTGTCAGCAGATCATCGAGGTATCTCACAAGCCGCTCGTGGGAAAGGTTGGCCTTGTACAGGATGTGGGTCGGCTTCGCGTCGCCTTCATCCTTCACTGCGTTGAGGATGTCCAAGTTTATCCTTAGGACACTCCTCTGCTTTTCACCTTGGGCCAACCACTTCGCTCCTGACGACGAAGGCGAGAAGTGAAACGAAGCCAAGGAACTGGATCCCGGTACCTATGATGAAGAGCGCGGTGCCTAGCATGAGGACTGAGAAGAGCAGGACCACGTGGGCTGCAAGAATCAGTCCAAAGCCGAGCAGCACCATCGCCGAGAACCGGCTTTTTCCCCCTGACCTAATCAGGACCCCTTGAAACACGACGAAAGCGAGCAGCAGCAACGACACGAAGTAGCTGAGGAGGGAGAAACGATAGAGCCCAAGGGCCGCGGCTCCAGCGAGCACCACAGGAACGGCCGTCGCCCTGTTCCCATATGTCACCCTGGCGTAGCTTACCGCGACTACCAGGTATGCGACCATCTGGATCGCCAGATAGGAGAATGAAGCGTAGAGCGTGAGCGCTCTCTCCGCCGGGACCTCGACTAGGAGCCTTCCTGACACCAGGGAAGTCCCTGCGTCCACGGCCAGACCGATCCCAAGGAGCATGAAGCCTACATCTATTGACCCGAGGATGGGGCTTCCGACCAGCCTGTTTGACTTGTAGGCGTAGTAACTGGTCAACAGGGCGACGAACGCGCTGCAGATGTTGAGCCCGAAGGTGATCAGCGCGCCGCTGAGCATTCGGGAACCTTTGGCCCCGAGTTTCCACTTTAACCTTTCCGAACCAAGGTCTAGACCGAAAGTCCAGACGCTCGTTTCCGCCCCACTATATACTCCGGACGCCCAACAAGGCTATCACTGACATGAACACGAAGAAAACGACAGTCGCCTCAACTCTAGGGGTGCTCGCCGTTGTCACCCTGCTCTTCGCCATCCCGGCGATGGCTGCGGCCGCGAGCTCACCACAGACAACCAACCCGCAGCGGCTCACGCTGCGTTCTGCCTACACACCCTCACAGAAGATACAACTCTCCGTCGGCCAGAGCATCACTCTGACCAGCGTCGCGGGGGGATACTGGGTCGTCGGTGACCGCGCAAGCAACGGCACTGCTTCGGGGACCATCTCATTCCAGGTAACCGGAGCCTTCGCAAGGGGGTACACGTTATCGGTCACCGGAGGTTCACTGAGCATCAACGGGACCACCTACGCCATCTCGTCAGGTTCGGCTGAACTCGGTTCGCTCGGCCGCGCGATTGCCGGCCAGGCGCAGGCTGGAAGCGCGCGGTTCATGTTCCTCGACAGGAACTTGGGCAAGTTCGGCAGCACAAGCTATGGCGTCGTCCGCGTCGACCTGACGAACGGATCTTCAGAGTTCGCCGCGCGGCTGTTGGTCACCATATCTGCATGAAGAGGCGGGATTGAGTCCCCGCCCTTCCCCTTTTTCCCAACGGCATCAGATTAATACACAGCAAATCCCGACGCTCGTCAAATGCAATACAGGAGACTGGGAAGCGCAGGCATCAAGGTCAGCGAACTTTCGCTGGGGGCATGGGTGACCTACGGGGGTCAGGTTGGAGAAGACGTCGCAATGAAATGCATGTCAAAGGCATTCGAACTTGGCGTGAACTTCTTCGACAACGCCGAAGTCTATGCGGGAGGGAACGCAGAGGCCGTGATGGGCAACGCGATCAAAAAACTGGGGTGGAAGCGGACAGACATAGTAGTCTCAAGCAAGGTCTTCTGGGGAGGAGATGGCCCCAACGATGAAGGGCTTTCTAGAAAGCACGTCTACGAGGCATGCAGGCGCTCGTTGAAGCGCATGCAGATGGATTATCTCGACCTGTTCTTCTGCCACCGCCCCGACCCTAACACCCCCATCGAGGAGACAGTCAGGGCCATGGATGACCTCATCCATCAAGGACTAATCCTCTACTGGGGGACTTCAGAGTGGAGCGCCGCCGAAATAATGCGCGCACACGCAATTGCACGAGAGCTCGGTTTGACACCCCCACAGATGGAACAGCCCCAGTACAACATGCTCCACCGCGAACGGGTGGAGAAAGAGTACCTCCCTCTTTACAGAGAGATAGGTCTCGGGACCACCACCTGGAGCCCTCTCGCTTCAGGGCTCCTCAGCGGCAAATACAACGATGGGATACCCGCGGGGACAAGAGCTTCACTGCCCAGCTACAGTTGGCTAAAGGAGAGCGTGATTACACCTGAGAGGATTGCCAAGGTGAAGTCGCTACAACACATCTCCGGGGAGCTCGGCTGCACCATGGCGCAGCTCGCCCTCGCCTGGGCGAGGAAGAACGATCACGTAAGCACCGTCATCACCGGTGCAACCACAGTCAACCAGGTTGAAGAAAACATGGGGTCCCTCCAGTTCCTCGCTGCCCTCGACAGCGACGTCATGGGAAGGATAGACGACATCCTCGGGAACAAACCGTCTTCAGAAGAGGACTGACTTACACACGACGCCCGAGCCAAGCTGAACTTCAGGCTCAGCTAGCCGCGGCATGCTCGAAGGCTGGGATGCCCTATACTGGCGACAGCCTCGGGATGAAGGAGCGTACCAAGGCACGAGGGTCTGGCTTCGTGTGCCTCAGCGCCCTGTAGGGGATGAATGGGCGCACTGGTGGTCTGCCTCATCAGGCGTAACGCTGTTGCCTTAGCCACGAGTGGATGGCGAGGGTCGCCACCGCTTCCATGGTGGTGTTCCTTTCCTCTGCCGCCTTCCTGAGGCCGTCAGCTACTCTCGGGTCGAGGAGCACCTCCAGTTTGACCGCGTGGAGATACGACACTTCTTTCTTGATGTCTTCCACGGGCCTCTGGGGGGCCATGACGAAGTGGCTCACCACGTTCTCTGCTTCGGGGGTGGGGAGCTGCGCTATTGTCTCAGCGAGTTCCTTCAACTGTGTCGCTCTCTCTTTCCTTGGGAGCTCCTGGACCGACTGCGCCTCTTCGGCTCTGTGGAGGAAGGTAGCATGCCTGACTGGGAGGACTCCTTCCTTCCTCTCTTTCGGCAGCGGCGCCTGCTTCACGGTTATGTCAGCCCTGCTCTCCTTCCTAATCACGCGAATCGCTTCTACCGCGTTAATCCTGTCTTCGACATATCGTTTGGACTTGCCCAAGGCTCGGGCCAGTTGCTCGGGCGAGCCGTACGCCTTCGGGTTCGCTTTCCTTAGTGCCATGATCGCATCGTACTCTTCCTCTGGCTCTACGTCCCTCCTTTGGATGTTCTCGACGAGCGATACGATGATGGCTTCCTCATCCGTCATGGGCCTTATTATCGCCGGGAGCTTCTTCAGACCAGCGATCTTAGCAGCCTCGAACCTCCGAGAGCCGACAACGAGCTCGTACCTCCCTCCTATCGGCCTGGCCAGCACAGGTTCGAGAATCCCTTTCTCCTTGATGGAGTCTACCAGGTCTCCGACGTCCCCTGGGGACTTTCTGACGTTCGTCTTGCCGACGAAGAATTTCGAAGTCTCTATCGTCATTATGCTGCCGGTCTGCTCTTTCCAGCCCTGCTGGGCGGTGGAGAACTTTGGCATACCGCAGATTCATATTTCGGCCAGAGCCTCTTAAGACTATCCGACACCAGTCGCCAGGGGTCGAAGACTTATACTTGGGCCGAAGTTTTCACGGTCTGATGCTCACCAAGGAGGAAATGGAGAAGATGAAAGCCAAGCTGGACAGGGAGTCAGTAAACGTCTGCTTTTTCAAAGGAACGGAGGCGCCGTTCACCGGCAAATACTGGGACAACCACGAGGTAGGGGTCTACCGGTGCGTAGTCTGCAGCACTCCTCTTTTCAGCTCGGACACCAAGTTCGAGTCAGGTACTGGGTGGCCCAGCTTCTTCCAGCCTCTGACAGCGGGCAACATCAAAGAAGACAGCGACAGGAGCATGGGTATGGTAAGAACAGAAGTGAGCTGCGGAAACTGCGGGGTTCATCTTGGTCACGTCTTCGATGACGGACCCACGCCAACGGGGCTCAGATACTGCATCAATTCAGCCGCCCTTGAGTTCAAGAAAACATAGGTTCCACGAGACCGCCCGGGTTTCTTGCCTGCCGAAACGCCAGGTTAGAATCCACGCCCAACACGTTGCCAGACCAGGGCGAACCCACACCAAGACGTTCTCCTCGATCGGCACCGTCAACCAGCTTCTGGTCTGCTTCCTCTCATGGATTGCCTTAGACCCTTAGATAAGCCAGAGAGGGATGGGGTCCTCTTCACCCAGGCGATGCCTTCTCATGCGGCTGAACTTTGGTTAACCAAAAGGGGGCGCCGTTTTGACAGCCTATCCCTTAGGGGGCGCTGGGAGGGCTATTCCAGGTCTAACTTGTCATCACAAGGTTTCCGGCGTGCCCTCCCACGTGGGATCTCTAGGGGACCCTCCGCAGGGCTCCGTCGCGGCTCGCCTAGGAGAGGAGACCTCCAACCGATGTTCACGATATCCCAACTTCCACATAGGAAACAGAGGTACGAGACGGTCGGCGACTGGATACCTGGGAAGGCATCCGGAAAGCCGGCCCAGATCAGGGTGAGCAAGATGCGGGACCAAAGGTATGTGTTTTTGGTGGCGCTGCACGAAATGATCGAATACGAGCTATGCAAGATGCACGGTATCACCGACGACGAGGTGGTCGCCTTCGACGTGAACTTTGAAGTTGAAAGGAAGCAGAACCTGCACCCTGTCGACGCAGAGCCCGGAGACCATCCGAAGGCGCCCTATAGGAGCGAGCACGAGTTTGCTACGAGCATCGAGATGATGGTCGCCCAGAAGTTGGGGGTCAGTTGGTCAGACTACGAAAAGACAATCCTGTCCCTGGGGCCCAGGCCCAAGAAGATAATGGTCCGGCCGCAATCAGAAAAGAGAATCTGAGTAAAGTCAGCGGGATATCTGGACCAGTTCGAAAGGCTGCTTCCCCTTTGAGGCAGGGAGTCCTGTAATCCCTCCCACCAAGCTCTCTGCGGCTATCCCTCTCCTTTCGAGCACCTTCGCAAGCATCATAGAAGTAGCCCCTGCCATGCATACCAGAAGTACAGGCCTGTCGTCCTTGGGGAGGAGTTTTTCAAAGTCCGACGAAGGCGTTCCTCCATTAAGAACAGCCTGCACATCCCTCGAATTAGCCACCCTGACTGCGGACTCCTCGCATCCTAACGACGCGGCGATGGCCTTGATGCCTTCCGGCCTGGGGACGAAGGTGTTGTGCGCCCAAAGCACCGCCCCGTATTCCCCGATTGTTGAAGCGGCCTCGTCAAACCTCACCTGGTCCCTCTTGCCTCTCCTGGCTACGGCCGCGACTTCATGCACGTACTTCGAGGCTCCGTCTGCCACCATGACCACGAACCTGTTTCCCACTCCATAGTTGATTAGTTGAAGCACGGCATAGAGCGCCAGAGCTCCGCTCTCTCCGACATCCACTCCTTTCTTGTTGAAGTATTCGAACAACCTAGTCGCTTCTTCGAAGTCAGCTTCGTGAATCCCCAGATACGAATCTGGTTCATAGAACTTCAACCCCGTCGCTTTCTCTCTTGATCTGATCCCGGCGACATCCTGCCCCGCGAGAGGAAAGACCACTCTGACCCCTTTTCTTCCATACTTTGAGGAGATGTACCTGCCTACCCCGCCGGCGGTCCCGCCTGTCCCGAAGGTGCAGACGAACTCGAACCCGCCCAAAGAGCCTCCCTGGGAAGCGAGCTGCTGGTCGATCTCAGGCCCAGTCACCGCCAAGTGCGTCCCGGTGTTGAGTTCGTTGTCATACTGTTCTGTGCAGAAACCCCCGTAGGCGTGCGCCAACAACTTCGCCAAGCCAATCGCGTCCTGTCTCGCCAGCACTTCTTCCGCATCTTTCCTGACGGCGTCGAACGCCTTGCGGTCGAAGCCTAGTTCCACAAGCTGCTGGGCGACGCCAGCGGCTACACCCTTGGCCACAGCCAGGTCCGCGTCTCCTCCTAGTCCCGGCGCCGGGCAGATGTCTATGTCGAGGTTGATGAGCCTGACCCCATCGCGCCTGAGGCTGTCGATGACGCCCTGCTGCAACCTTCTTGACACTATGGCTACCACGTCGAGCCCCAGCTTCCCGAGGGAGCCGAGCGCAAGCCCGAAGTTTCCGGAAGTCGCCTCGAAGACTGTCTGGCCCGATTTCAACTTCCCTGACTTTATGGCGTCACGGATTATAGCGACGGCAGGTCTGACCTTTACCGACCCTCCGCTGATCTTCGAGTCGAGCTTGGCGTAGACTATTGCGCCTGGATGCAGGCTCATGCCGTATTCTTCCTTCGCACACTGGATCAGTGTGGCGGTGACGTCTTCTAACGGGGTCGGATTGGATATCCCCTTGGTGTCTGGGTGCGGAATCTTGGTCCAAATCTCAGAGTCGAAGCGTTCCAGCAGGGACCGGTCATTGGACGTGCTCTGCATATCTAGACCCCTAGGACAGACAGGAATATATAACATATGTGATAATGCCCCTCTCATGCGAGAAACCTACAAAGCGCCAGAGGTCGGCGACGATAAGCTGACGCCGGCTTTCGTCAGAGATGAACTCTTGAAGTGCTTCGAAAGCGCCAACGGAGAATTCTCCAGGCTTCACGGTCAGGCAGTCACGGATGAGCAGCTCAAGCAACAGGTGAAAGGCTTCGTGGAAGGGGTGTTCTCAAGTTGCGGGGTAAGCTACGTAGAGCCAACCAAGGCAGGCATCATGACGGCAATCTCCGAATGCAGAAGCAACGCCGAGAAGATGATGGGTACGAGCGGCGCTCCCATCATAGAGCATCACTATTCGGAGATGATGAAGCTAGTCGACAGGCTGTAGTTAGCGCGCCGTTCCGTCACGTTTGAAATTCTCCGGCGGTCCGAGATACAGATTGGACGGAGGCTCTTTCGGGAGGACATATTTTATGTGAGAGTAGCCGCGCTTGTCGTGGTAGACGTCTGATCCCTCCTCCCCTCTTCTGAACGCGATCTCAAACTCGCTCCAGTTCTGGTTATGGACGGCCTCGAATATCGGGAGCAGGTAGTCTTTGTCGTAGGCAGACAAGTCCTCGGCATACTTCGGCCTCGTGGTCTTGGCCGCCCTGAATGCGGCTCGAATCTGGTTCAGGTGGTGCGCTGCAAGCTTCCAGTTTCCTCCCTTTGCAGCATAGTATGCTTGGGTGAACCGGTCTCCGGTCTCCTTCATCAATGTCGCCATCCCTGGTTGAATCTCGGCAATCTGGTCGATGGTCATCTCGCCGTGGTGGGTCTTGCCCTTGATCTCGCTCACGGTGAGCGCCCCGTCATGGGCCCTAATCAACCCAGCCCGCCGCTAGCTAGGGGGTCGTAGAGGAGGGAGCGGCTCCCTGGGCGCGCCCGGCTGCGGGAAATAGGGCTCCCTGGGGAGTGACCCCATGACGAGTCGGAGCAATCTAGTCCGCCTCCTTCGGTGTCACTTTCAGTTCTGCAATCTTCTCGGCTCGGAGTACAGTCAGCGTCACCTGCTTGCCCACTACTCCTCCAGTGAGCGCCCGATGAAGTTCGTACTCATCAGTGGCCTTCGCGTCGCCCAGCTTCAGAATGACATCACCCATTACTACCCCTGAAACCCTTGCCGGAGACCCTGGTTCCACGGATCTGACGAGCAGGCCTTCGGTTTGGTTCACTTCAGATGAATTCGCCAGGTCTTCTGGCAGCTCCATCGGCTCGACCACTACCCCGAGGAACCCCTTCTTCACTTTCCCGTCTCTAACGACCCTGGATGCGACCTCTTTCAGGGCGTCGACGGAGATTGCGACCCCTCTGCCTGCGAAATAGGCCACGTTCATCCCCAAGAGTCTTCCTGACGCGTCGACCAGCGGGCCCCCCGAGTAACCTGGGTTGAGCTTCGCGTCGGATATCACTGCGTCCTCGATCATCACTCCCCAGAACCCTCTCATACTTCTCCTTCGGCTCGTGATTATACCGGAAGTAGCCGACGCCTTCCTCCCTTGAGGGTTAGCGAGAGCCAACACGAACTGGCCCACTTTGACGTCGTCGGCGTTCCCTTGTCTTATCGGCGACAATCCGCTCGCGTCGACTTTGAGGAGCGCGAAATCCGAGTAGCTGTCTATGCCCACCACCCTCGCGGGGAGTTCCCTCCCATCTCCAAGGGTCACGGTTGGAGACGCCGATTGGCCGACCACGTGGTTCGCTGTTACAATCAACCCATCCTCTGACCAGACGATTCCAGTGCCGCTTCTCCTCCCTGCGTTCACGCTCGCCACGGATGGCGAGACGCTTTCTGCCAGCTCAGTCACAGCGTTTGAAAAAGACTGCAACAGCTGAATCCCTTCAGTACCAATCATTTTGTCGAATTCACCAGCAAACGGTCAGATGGACGGCATACTTGTTGAGCGGGTTCGAGAGTTGTCTGCTCACATAGCATAAGGCATGGAGTGCCCTATACGCATGAGGGCCGTCCTGCTCCCAGGCCTCGGGCTCGCGTATAGCCTTGACATCCTTCCGACCAGTTGATGAGCCGCACGCACCGCCTTCGGAAGGTCAGAGTCATCAGCGACCTTGGCTTCGATGTCGAGCTGACCGGCAGAGAACTTAGCATCCACAATAGCACCGCCATCATCGGTCACCCATTTCATCACTATCCCATCTTCGCCATCAGCCATGCCCACCCATCTGATGTTATCCAGCCATCTCCCCTTGAGGGCGGCAACGATTTTCTCCGCGCTGGCTTCGTATGGAAGGAAGGTGTGCAGTATCGGAACGGAATGCGTCGCGCTCGCTGTTTGCCTCGGACCGAGCACTTTCATCGCCTTTTCCGTCACGGAATACCCTTCAGGGGTCCTCACTACCAGCCCGCTGTCTTCCAGCCTGTCCAGGATTCTTGAAAGGGTCTCCGGATGAGATCGCGTGATTCTCCTGAGACCATCGAAAGTGAACACTGAAAGTCCCTCATCTCCGATGGCGCGTATGACGTCCGCATCTCTCGGGCTCACCTCTGGACTGTAACCGAGGCCGTTGTTCACATCTCTCAGGAGTCTCAAAAGCCACGGCGCGCAGGCTCTTTAAAAAACAAGCGTGGGCTCACAACTTCGGGGCCCCAAGCGCCCACTGCGTTCTGGAAAGTCCGAAGCTGTGGTCCTGCATGGGACAGGAACCTACGCGCGAAGTCTCGGGGTGTGGTAAGGCGGACATCTGAAATACTCATAGCGGTGGTAGGTAATCAGTGCCCTCGCTGAAGATCATCTATGTGACCGCGTTCGTTGCGATGCTTGTCATAGCAGGCTACGGATACTACGTCTTCTCCCTGCCGCCAGGGTCAGTCACCGCCGGCGTCCCGTCTTCGTTCACTGTCAACGGAAGGACCTACGCTTTCAACTACACTGCCACGACACAGCCGGAGAGACTGAAAGGACTGATGAACACCACCATCACACGGTCGACGACCATGCTCTTCGTCTTCCCTTCGGCAAACGAGTGGTCCTTTTGGATGTATGACACCAATTCAAGCCTTGACATAATCTGGATCAACTCCACCGGGAGCTCTGCAAGGGTGGTCTATCTGGTGTCAGGGGCTCCGTCGTGCTACAACTCGAGCCTCTGCACTATCTATACGCCAACTTCGCCTGCCGACTTCGTGATTGAAGCAGGGGCAGGTTTCGCCTCGGCCAACGGGATAGCGGTCGGGACCGCCATCACGTTCAGCTGAAAGATTCCTAGAGGTTCTCACCTCCGTCAAAGAAATGTGACTCTTCCGTCTTTTGCCGTCATCGGCATCCCGAGAGTCCATGCAGGCCCCGCCCAAACCCAGTCCTCAGTCAGGGCCAAACCAATCGATGACCCGCTCGCAGAAACTGAGATGGTATGCGGAGCAATTGATGGCTGACGCTGCCTCTGAGGAGAAAGCTGGCGCGCAAGGTGCAGCGGTCTCCCACTATCTTCAGGCCGCAGACATCCTTCTGTTGCTTGCGAAGGTGGAGCAAAGCTACACTACGTGGAAGTATTATGCGGACAACGCGTCGACATGCCAGCAGAAAGCGCGACGGCTGATTGCGACGTCACCGAAGGAAGACCCGGTTCCCAACACGCGGTAGAACACTGGCCCCACGTTCTTAATATACTACAGAAGCGCCTTTCCATAGGGCATGGCTAGGTGGGAATGCTACCGTTGTGGGCACATTTTTGAAGGAGAGCTGACCCCGGAAGAGTGCCCGAACTGCCACTACTCGCTGACCTTCTGGATTGAAGCGTCAGAGTCCAAGGCTCCGACGGTTAGGAACTTCGTGAAGACCGACCCTCTTATGATTGACGCGAATGAGTCTGTACTGAAAGCTGCCCAGATGATGAGGGAAAGAGGGGCGGGAAACATACTAGTGTTGATCAAGGGGGAACCGAAGGGGATTCTCACTGAGAGGGACGTCTTGAACAGGGTGGCCGCAGACGACCTGATCTCATCTACCGTTTCTGTCCGCAAGATTATGACGTCTCCCATGATATCAATAGAAGCAGACGAACCTCTCTCCGAGGGCGTAAAGCTCATGGCCAAACACCGAATCAGGACCGTCTTCGTGACTGACCATGGTAGACCTCTCGGCCTCCTCAACATGAGATCAATCGTAGGAGACCAGTTCAAGGTAGCGCGAAGCCTCGAATCCTGAGTCGCGGGACATCCGTTATATCTGGTAAGACGCGGCATCCATGGGTTCAATGCGCTTTAGGCTCGGAGCTGTCGGATGAGCACGAACGACCCGGGTCAGGAGCTCGAGGTACTGAGGAAGGAGCTGGTGAATGTCGCAAGGGTCAGAGGTACTCTCACATATGGGCAGCTGATGAAAATCATGGGCGTATCCAGGGGGCCGCCGCTCTTCAACGCCATCGCCGCTGTCGACAGGGCGGAGTATGCTAGAGGCGCCCCGGGGTTCGCGGCCATAATCGTCCGCAAGGACACGGGATTTCCTGGGGGTGGATTCTTTTGCGATGCCGGCCTTCCCGCGTCTCTTAGACGGCCCTACGAAAGGGCGTCAGACCCCAAGCTCTCCGCGGTTGAAATGAATTACGTCAAAGAGTCTCAACGGAAAATCTGGGACTATTATGCTAGCCTGGCAATCTAGCGGCACGGTATGCCCACGGACATGCTAGAAGCTGAGACAAGGCAGATGGAACTAGCTCGAGTTTAACGCACGGACAGCCTTCAGCGGGTCAGATGACCCGGTCAGCGACCTTCCTACTATCACATAGTCCGCCCCCGCTCCCAGGCTGTCGGAGGCTTCGCCTCCCTGGGCACCTACGCCCGGGGTGAGGATCAGGCAACTGTCTCCCACGATTCCTCTGATCTCGGCGATCTTGTTGGTCGCCTTCGCCGAGACGATTACTCCATCTGCCCCCCATTCTCTGGCCCTGGTCGCGAAGACCCGGTAAATCGGTTCCCCGTCTTCAAGACGGAGATGGTATCCCTCGTCTGCTCCCTTGTGGCTCATGTATACAAGGAAGATTATTCCTCCCTGGTTGGCATGGATTCTTTCGACAGCCTTTCCGAGGCCCTCCTCCCTGCCGACGAACGGGTTGGCGATCACAGCGTCGAACCCATAAGCGGTGAGCGAGTCTACGATGTTGATGTTGGTCGCCTCGATGTCGTTCATCTTGAGGTCGGCGATGAGAGGGAGCCTTTCCGCGCGGCATATGCCTATGACTGTACTGAGTCCAGTAAGCCCATAGGGAAGGATGAGGTGGTGGTTGACCTTAACCCCGGCGATTTCTCCTTTGGTGGCATCTAACACCTTCTCGGCTTTTGCCAGCCTTGCGTCATAGGGATCGCTGAAGTCCAGCGCGAGTATCACTTTGCTCCCATGCTTTTCGGCTGACTGTCTCAGTTTCTCTTTGAACGTCATTTCGGGGTCCCTCCACTTTGGGCTCCGCCTTTAAGCTCGCCCAGCCTGGCAATCCCTTTGCGTTCCAAGTACTCGATGATCCCGACATTGATCTGGTGGAAGACCTCGAATCCATCTAACGTCGATGTGCCCAACTGCACCGCATCAGCCCCGGCCAGGAACATGCGGACCGCGTCCTCCCAGGTGGCAATCCCACCGCACCCCATTATCGGGACGTCGAATTCCTCTCTAAGGTCGTAGACGCATCTCAGCGCCACTTGGCGTATCGCGCTTCCTGATAGGCCTCCTCGCCCGTTCCAGAGAGCACGCTTCCCTGTCTCAACATCGATTGGGAACGCCTTCACAGTGTTCACCGCGGTCAGCCCGTCGGCCCCCGCCTCTACGGCCGCAGAAGCCACATCGATGAGCCTGTCTGTGTTGGGAGAGAGCTTGGCGAAAACAGGCTTCTTCGTGTTCGCTCTGACAGCTTTCGTGACCTTGGCAACAAGATCTGGCGAATGCCCGATTTCTGTCCCGACCCCTGCCACATGGGGGCAGCTCAGGTTCAGCTCATAGGCGGCGAAGTCATTGCGGTCTAGGGTTCTCACGACTTCGGCGAACTCTGATTCATCCCCTCCGAAGATTGAAACGAACACGGGCAGTTGCTTGCCTTCGAGCTTGCCGAGCTGGCGCGAAAACTCCTTTGCACCTGGGTTCGGGAGGCCCGCCGCGTTGACCATTCCGTCCCCTACCTCAACGAGGGTAGGCTCGGGGTATCCCTCTCTTGGAACGGTGCCCACGGATTTCGTCACCGCCGCTCCTGCCCCAAATCTGAGCGCCTGAAGCACCTTTTCCAGCGAGCTGCCATGTACTCCGGAGGCTAGCACGGTGGGGTTGGACAGGTGCAGACTCCCCATCTTCACCTTGATTGCATCGACGCTCAGGCTACTTCTTCTCCATCTGTTTGAGTACCGCTTGGAGGTCAGCCTTGGTGACCCTCTTCGATTCGTACAGCGTCTCTACGAGGCTCTTGATGTCGGCAAAGGCGTGCAACCTAGCTCCGGCCGCTTCCAGCGTGGCTTTTCCCCCTTCGAGCCTGTCCACCAGGACCATCACGTCGCTGACCATGCAACCTGACTTTCTCAGGGTCTCGACCGCGTCGACCTTGCTTCCTCCGTCCGTAATCAAATCGTCGACCAGCAAGACCTTCCATCCAGGCTTCACCGCGCCTTCAACGAGCTTCCCCAGCCCGTGCCCCTTCTGCTCTCTTCTCACATACAACATTGGTTTTTTCAGAGAGTAAGCCAGCGGCGAAGAGAACGCGATCCCGGCGGTAGCGATACCTGCCACCGCATCAAATCTCTGCTCGCCCATCTCCTTTGCCATGGCCACGTACGCGGCAACGGTAAGTTGGTATGCCTGTGGGTCGCTGGGTACCACCCTCAGGTCCAGATAGTACGAGCTTTGCTTGCCGCTTGCAAGAGTAAACTTCCCGAACCGCAGCGCCCCTATCCGAAAGAGCGCTTCAGCGAGGGCGACCCTGCCACCCATCACATCAGACATTGAGGAACCCTCCACAACCGGGTTCTTTCAGCGTGACGCTTCTCGAAATTGAACCCGCACAAAGTTGCGCCGAGGTGCGGATTTAAGCATTGAAATGTTGTCCGGACCGACGAGCCCCGCTGGCGTCCAACACCCTCTTGATTTCGATGTCTTCGACCTGGTCGAAGTTCTCGTAGAACTCTCCTATGGCGAGGAAGGGCCCTGGCGTCTGCAGGCAGACGACCTTGGAGCCGTCTTCCGTGAGCCACTGTACTGCGTCGGCGGGGGCAACCGGGACCGCCACCACTATCTCCTTGGGGTTCCTCTTCCTCACCGAGATCACCGCCGCACTGACCGAACTCCCTGTCGCGATGCCGTCGTCCACTATGACCACGGTCCTCCCCTCCAGGCGCGGATATGGTGCCTTCCCTCTGAGCCGCTCCATCCTGTCCTTGACTTCCTCCTTCTTCTGACGTATCTGTTCGTCCAGGTACCGAGGGTCAGCTCCAAAGGACTCTGCCGACTCTCGGTCCATGATTACGTCCCCTTCCTGAGTGATCGCTCCCAGCGCATACTCAGGCTCTCCCGGCGCCTCAATCTTCTTCGTCACTACAACGTCAAGCGTAGCATTCAACGCCAAGGCCACCTCGTTGGCTACGACGACCCCTCCCCTGGGGATGCCAAGGACTACCACATCCTTCCCCTTTAGATGTGCGAGCGCTAAAGCTAGCTTCCTGCCAGCATCTACCCTGTCCTTGAAGAGCAATTCCCTTCCCGCTTCGGGGTGCGTTCCCCTGCTATTTTGCTTGCCCCGAAGCGAGTCACCCTGCCGACCCGAGACATCGCCGCTTGGGGCGCGATGGGTCGACCATAGGTCATCAGCTCGGTGTCACGGCTCAATTCGCCGGGACTAGCCTTCGGTCGGACCTCTTTTCTCTCCCAGTGATACGATGGTCAACAGAAAATCTGTCCTTTGTCAGCAATTGGCGTCAAGCCAAGATAACAGGCTCCCAAACTAGAACAGTGTCAGCTCTCTCGCTGTTGGCCCTGCTGATGGCTGGAGGTGCAGTCCGAGTCGACGCCGGTTACGCGCGAGGTCGGGAATATTCCGGGCTGCCCTTCTGTCAGGAGCGGGGTCTTGTGCTCGCCAGAGCCAGGCGCGGTTTGACGACCACGCTTCGGGAAGGTGGAGAAGCGCAGGCGAGGGCCGAAACGCAAGAGGATGGATGCGCACGGGAAGGAGGATGACCCTTCTTCGACCGAGCGAGGTGTGGAGCTCCATGCTTAGCACCGGACTCGACCGTAGAAGCGTTAGAATCCCGAACGCGCACTGAAGTCCTGTTACGGTTCGGCGCTCGAATGCGAATCGAAGCTGGAACGGAGCGCGGGAGGATGACCGCGGATGGAGCTGGCAGGCAGACGAGGACAGCGAGGGGCGGCTTTCCATTTAATTACATCCCTGGGCTGGTCCGACGTCATGAGCGATGTTGCAGCACAGAACGGCGACACGGTGTCGGTGCACTATCTCGGCAAGTTTCCGGGAGGAAAGGTCTTCGACACCAGCATGAAGCAGGAAGCGATCAGTGCGGGCCTGTACAGCCCCGCTAGAGACTACAAACCCCTCCAGGTGGTACTCGGGAGGCACCAGGTAATCAGCGGGTTCGAGGACGCTCTCGTGGGGATGAGGATCAACGAGACAAAGGAGATTACGCTACCTCCCGAGAAAGCTTACGGCAAGACCGGGAGGCATCCGATGGCTGGGAAGACCCTCCAGTTCAGACTCCTAGTCACGAACATCAAACGGCCCTGAGAAGAGGACCTTCTGCCGACTACATTTCGAGTTCCTTGTTCACTCGCCTTGACCCCGAAACTATTTACCATCTCAGCTCTACCCATCGGACTGACATGGGAAAGAGAGCGTTTACCATCGATATCGGCGCCGAAAAGATAGCCGTCGAGGGTCACGCGCACCAGAATGTCGCCGTGAAGTATCTCATGAAGAGGCGCAGGAGCCTCATCTTCACGAAGGACCCGGCCAAGGTCGAGAAGCTCTTCTCTGAGGTTCCACAGCAGATCAGCATCATCGGGGCGAACGTGACGAAGACCTACAAGGTCGCCTGGGAAAGAGTGAGCACGGGCGAGTTCGCCGGAGCAAGGTTCACCTTCACGCTCGAGGAAGTCAAATAGGACAACCTTTTCTCCAGGCAAATCTCCGCTAACTGCTATGCCACCAGGCTATAGAAGGGACGCATACAGCGATGCCATCAACAAAGTGAGGGCAGAGCACTCCGGCACGATAAAGAACGCGAACATCACGGTGGAGTGCCCGAAATGCCGCACCATGCAGGTGATAACAGACACTCCCGGCATGCGAGTTTGTGTGAAGTGCGGCTTCGAGTTCAAGCCTCTCGGGCGCTGACCTTTGCGCCGCTACTTGCGCCCAAGCCTTCGCTTGCCTAATCTTGCGTGGGTCTGGATGTAGATGAAGCCAAAGAGGCCCCTGGGGGTTGCTATCCTTGCGGTCCTCGAGCTTCTCTTCGGTGCAGTCGCTACGATCCTTGGCGGGATCCTCGTCGTCGGGGGCGAGGTTGTCGCATCCGCCGCGAAGTTAGCGGGTCTAGGGAACTTCAGCGCCAGTGCCCTTGGGACATTTGTCGAACTATTCGGTGTGGTGCTCGTCATAGGAGGCGTCGTCGGCATCATCATTGGCTGGGGCTTATGGACAGGCAGGAATTGGGCTCGGATTGTCGCGATGGTCCTGAGCGTCCTCGGGGCGGCGAGTGGGCTGCTGGTCCTCATCTTCGGGAGCTTCACTGGCGCCGTCATCTTCTTAGCCGACGGGGCAATCCTTTGGTATTTCTTGCGCCCTAACGTCAAAGACTATTTCGGCAAGGCAATCACGGCCCAGGAAGGTCTGTCGGCCGAGCCAGCGACCGCTCCCTGACCGTTTCTTCTGCGGGCTCCACTGCTCATCTTCTGGCGACCAGCCTGGGATTCAGCGCCGCTTCTTCCAGGCCCGGGCTCTCTCGCAGAAGTCGTCGGCCTCTTCAGCAGCCCCATCACACCGTGCGTAGTGTGCGGCTAGCTCACGCAGGAGCTCTTCTATCGGGGTCGGCGCTCCGGGGCACTCGGAATCCAGCTGGGCGCGTATCTCCATTAGGGGCCGCCAGACGTCGTTGGGTATGACGACGGGCACCCCCTGTTTGCTTGCGGTCATGGCTGGAGCGGCGCGGAATCTCTATTTCTGGGTTGGCACTAATCTATAGCCCAACGCTGTTGATGACCCCGCCGGAGTTGGCGTCAATCACGAGGACTATCTTCCCATTCTTGTGGGCATAGCGGGCGAACCAGACAGGCGCGTGAAGCAGCTCCGCCTCGCCCACATCCGACTGGGTGTTCAGTTCCTGAATCATATGATGTGCAGAATGGGCCTTCTGCGACTGCAGTTGGTCTACGAGCGTCTTGGCCTGCATCCGTGCGACGTCTTCGCCTACGTCCCCATTGAGGACCTTCACCCCTTTCACCTTGGTCGCGTCAAACAGCACCCTGTCCGTGAGGTTGAACTGGTAGTCCTTCGGCTGATATTCGGTTAGGGCCTTGAGCCCCACGATCGGGAAATTGTAGTCGTTGTCCATTTGGTAGGACCTGCGGTTTCCTTGGCCGCCGCCCGCGAACCCGCCTCCTCCCATCATCGTTCCTAGCATCATCCCGGTGACCAGCCCCCCTCCCCCGAACCCATTGTCTCTGCCACCTCCGATGGCGCCTCCCATGATGCCAGCCAATGCGGCCGTCGTGGCGATCTGCCCAGCCTCTGCCGCAATGTCCACGGCGACCAGCGATGTCCTCGCTGAGACCGGTAGGAGCCAATAGGGGACGAGCGCCAGGTTTACCTCTTCCAGCGTTGATGACTCCTGAAGATGCCTGTGAAGCAGCCCATGGTCCATCAGGCCGTGAATCTCTTTGAGTAAGTCATCTTGCTGGCTGATCTTGATCGGTAACATGGTGTGCTTGTCGATGCTCTTCCAACCTTCGTTACCCAAGGAGACGCTGCTTCCGCAGTATTCGCACGTGACGAACATCTCGCCGAACTTGGGGTTGATGGGCGCTCCGCAGCTCGGGCACTTCAGGGATGTCGCCCCTGAGGGGGCGATTACTTCTTGGGAGGGTTTCTGTGGCTGCGGGGAAGTGGACTGCGCGACCTTCGCGCCGCACTTGTAACAGAAGCCAGCGTCGTCCGGCAGCTGTGCCCCGCACTTTGGACAGAACATCTTCTCGCACCTATACCTTGGTCCCGCAGTTGTTGCAGAACTTAGCCCCGGCGGTTATAGCGCTGCCGCAGTTAGGACAGAACTTGCTGGCACCCGCAGGTGTGGGCGCTCCTGGCGCGGCTGGAAAGCTGAATCCGCAGTTGGGACAGAACTTCGCTGTCGCCGACACAAGGGAACTGCAGTTTGGACAGCTCCGCTGGTTCATGCTCTGTCCCATCCCCTGAGCCATCGATCCGCCGATTACTCCTCCGACTCCGATACCCGCACCGAGTCCGGCGAACGTGCCCGCGCCCCCGCTCGGATTCTTGGCGGCGTCGTCTATGGCTTTGCCCGTCTGGTATTGCATGTAGCTAACTCCGAGGACCTGCATCTCTGACCGGGTATCGATCGCCTTCTGGACTTCGTCGGGGAGGCTTATGGTCAGACCCGAAATCTTGTTGATCTCTATTCCATACTGGCCCAGATGGTCGGGTCCGGTGGCCAGGACCTCTTGTTCTATGTTGGTGAGGTTTGCCGCAAGGTCTGTCACCTTCAGTCCCTGCTGTTTCATCTTCCCCAGGGCGTTGTAGACGAGTATGACGAGTTGCTCCTTTAGCCTGTCTTCGACTTCCCCAGACGTCTCAGCGCTGAAAGTCCCGACGAACTGGTTGATGAAGAGCTCAGGAGACGAGATCTTCCACCTGTATTCCCCGAACACCCTCAGGTTGATGATGCCGAAGGTCGGGTCAGTGAACTGGTATGGTTGTGAGCTCCCGAACTTCCCATCCATGTATCTCTTCGGTATGTAGTACACCTCAGCCCACTGAGTGACTCCTGTGAAGAACTTCAGCAGCTTCCCGACGACCGGGGCGTTGAAGTCGGTAAGCGCGTACCGGTTAGGCTGGTCGAAGTACGTGAGCGCCTTCCCGTCCCTGTAGAACACGGCGATTTCGTCCTCCCTGACCACCACGTTGTCGTTGAGTCTGATCTGTCGCGGAGCCTTCCAAAGCGCACTGTTCACTTTCTGGTCGTCCGGCCACGCAAAGGTGGTGGACCCCATGGCGCTCCCGCCGGTCGCCGGTACCTCTGCGCCGCTCTTCTTTCCGAATACCATCGCCATCACTGTCCCAGGGCTACGCCCTGAATAGCTTCGATTCTCTGCGACCACTTCTGCCTAATGTCGCCGACTGACCGGGAAAGTCCGTTCAGAAGACTCTGTATCGAGTTGGGGGCGGCGCCATCATAGCTAAGCGCCCCGGGAGCAGTCGCCTGGTCAAGCTGCCATACGGAGCTTACGAACGCGTAGTCATATTCGTACAGTTTGTTGAGTTTGTCGTCGGTCATCTGGATTGACGCCGCCCAACCAGAATAGCCCTGAGCCGCATGCCTCACTTCCCCGCTCAGCGTTTGTATCTGAGCAATGAGCGAACCCACATTCGTCAGGTTGGTAAGGTCGTTGTTCGACGCCACCTGCTTCCTGACTTGCTGCAGGTTGTCCTTCACGTGGTCGAGCTTGTCTGCCACCTGGTTCCTCAGCATCGAGTCAGATGCTCTCAGGTCTTCCTTCGTTCTGTATCCTCTAAGGCCAGGTATGAGGAGCTCCAGTTTCTTCGCGATCCCCCTGTTTGCATCTACCTGCTGCCTGATGTCCGGATTGCCCTGAGACAAGGCCCTACAAATTTCCGGCGCTTTTCCATCTAAATAAATATGGCGAACGTTTCCAGAGTCTGGAACGGGCTCGGTTTGGACCTTGAAAATATGAGGATAGGTTGCAGCGGATGGTCCTACAAAGACTGGGAAGGGCTGTTCTATCCAAAGGGGCTTCCTGCAAAGGACTACCTTTCATTTTACTCGAAAATCTTCAATTGCGTCGAGATAGACTCGAGCTTCTACAGGGTCCCCAACCAGTTCATGGTCAACCAATGGAGGAACAACACCCCGGCAGGGTTCGTCTTCTCTCCAAAACTCCCCAAGAAGATAACCCATGAGAAGAAGCTCAAGGACTCGGAGTCGAACCTCGTCTACTTCTATAGCGTCTTGAGCAAACTGAAAGACAAGCTCGGCCCGATTGCCATTCAACTCCCGCCTTCCGTCAAGCTGAGCACGCACCAAGACGTCCTGAAGGATTTCATCTCGCATCTTAGCCCCGATTTCAAACACGCTGTGGAGTTCAGGCACAAATCATGGTTCACCCCTGAGGTATACTCCCTCCTGAGGAAGAACAACATCGCCATGATCTGGTCTCTGAACCAGTACGTTGAGACTCCGCCAGAGGTGACGGCAGACTTCATCTATGTCAGAATGGTCGGTGATAGGGAGATTACCGAGTTCACGGGGGTTCAGAAGGACAGGTCCGAGGACATGAAGCGCTGGGCGACCGCCGTCAAGGGTAACGCATCAAAGTTCGAGTCTGGCTACGTCTTCTTCAACAACCACTTCGCTGGTTTCAGCCCCGAGTCGGCAAACGAGTTCCGAAGGCTCCTGGGTCTTATGGGGTTGGACTGGAAGGCACAGGGTACCGAACAGCAGACGCTTTTCGGGTCGTAACTGACAGATGTCATCCGAAAGAAGGACCGTTCTACACGTCGATCTCGACGCGTTCTATGTCTCGGCTGAAGTAAGAGAGAGGCCCGAACTGAAGGGAAGTCCGGTTGTGGTGGGGGCGGACCCTGAAGGTGGGAAGGGAAGGGGTGTAGTTGTAGCTTGCTCATACGAAGCTAGAAAGTTCGGCCTGAGGTCTGGGATGCCCATTTCGCAGGCGTTCAAGCTGTGCCCTCAGGCGACATACATGCCCCCCAACTGGGGGCTATACGAGAGGGTCTCGGAGCAGGTCATGGCTACTCTGAAGGGCTTCGCGGACAGGTTCGAGCAGGGGAGCATCGACGAGGCGTATCTCGATGTGACCAGCAAGGCGGGAGACGAAGGCACAGCCACGGCATACGCACTCCAGGTCAAGAAAGCAGTCCGGGAGAAACACGGCCTGTCATGCTCTATCGGCATCGGGCCGAACAAATCATCGGCGAAGATAGCCTCGGACAGGAACAAGCCCGACGGCATGACAGTGGTCCCATTCAGCGGCGTGGCCGGCTTCCTCGCGCCTCTTCCAGTTGGGGTGGTCCCTGGGATAGGCCCGAAGACCCGGGACTTCCTGAACGAAAAGGGGATCGCCACGATCAGCCAGCTGCAGGAGCTCGAAGGCAAGCAGTTGCTCACCTGGTTCGGAAAGAACGGGGTCTGGCTGTGGGGGGTCATCCACGGCCAGGAGAATGTGGAAGTAAGGCAGCAGGAGATGCCGAAATCCCTGAGCGTTGAGCGGACCTTCAAGGACGATGTGAAGGACTTCCGCCAGGTAAGGGGCGAGGCTGCGGACGGAGCATCAGAGTTGATGCGGAGGCTGAAATCAGCAGGCTATTCCTACAAGGTCGCAGGCATCAAAATCAGGTTCAGGGGATTCGAGACCCACACCAGGGAGAGAACCTTGGTCAGCCACACGGACAGTGAATGTCCCCTGCTCGAGACCATCGAAAGGCTCCTCGACGAGTTCGAGACATGGGGGAAGCCAGTGCGGTTGATTGGTGTGCGAGTCGCCGACATCCAGCGTTCAGAATCGGGCCCCTCGAAGTTAGATTCGTGGGTCGGCTGAATCACCCTATGCCCAAGAGCGATGTTCGGATTCTGGAAGAGGACTGAGGAGAAGGTTGTCACCATAACAAAGGCTTTCGTACTCACTGGGCATCTTCTCGATGCCTTCTGAGTCGAATCCGAAGTCGTTGAGCGCGAGGCTCGGTTTGGCTCGAGTGGGACGGTGGCCGACACCCGGCCGTTCACACTTAAGTCGCCTCGAATCTGCCGTACACCATGAAGCCTGCCGCTGGAGTCGCCATCGAGATAATCGCGCTCACACTCGCTCTTGTTGGTTCTTTGCTTGTTCCCTCTGGGATGTTCTACACAGTCTACGTAGTTGCGGTGGAGGTCATGGCTACTTACCTGGTCCACTGCCCTGCGCACTACCTTGTAGGGAGAATCTTCGGCATCAGGTTCAGTGCTATCCGGATAGGAAGGACCGGGCTGGCCAAGCTCCTCCCCAAGAGGGTTGGTCAGATGGCGCGCCTCTTCCCAGTCCCCACTCTTTCTACGGTTAAGGCGTCTCTGACGGCGGTCTCAAGGACGAAGGTCGCGGCTATGTATGTGTCGGGAACCGTGGCCTCCACAGCTTCAGCGGTGGCTATAGCTGCCTTGTTGACTGTGGAAGGAGCGTCCTTGTCCTCTGAAGCAACTTGGGTCGTAGCACTGGTCTACCTCGCCTTCGACCTAATCTTCTCTCCGCGCGGCGGCGACCTCTTCCGAGCGAAAAACGCCCTGAAGATCCTGCCCGTGTGAATGGAAGGGGCTTAGCTCGGCGTGGTCTTGTACAGACCGGAAGTGACTGAAGTCATGTCCACAGATTATGCGGCTGCTCCAGAGAACGTCCCATGAGGGGGCGGCCTCTGGGGCGGGCCTCAGGCCGACTTGGATCCGAATCTCCTTGGGCTCAGGAACGAGATGTCACAGTCTTGCTTATCACCGGTGACCGTTCTGGCCGCTATCTCTCCCAGAACGCTCGCGAATTTGAAACCATGTCCAGAGCACGCGCTCAGTATTGTCACTCTAGAATCGTCAGGGTGTTCGCCTATGACGAAGTTGAAGTCCGGAGTGTTGGTATAAAGGCACGTGGTGGAGGCCATTGGCTGGCTGCTGAGACCTCGTAACCGCCTGGAAACGAAGTCACTGACGGGGGCAACGTCTTCTTCGGTCACTTCACGCCTTATCCTGTCGGGGTCGCTGATTTCTCCTCCATGAGTCCGAGCGACCTTGACTCCGTGGCCGACCTCTGGCACGCCATAGTAGTAGGACCCAGGGGCGTCTTCCATGATGAATATCGGCATCCTGGAGGCGGTGAATCTCTCCATTCCTCCTGAAGGGAACCAAAGCGGGACCTGGCGCTCACAATTGAGGGGGATTGACCCTCCAAGGAGGTCTCGGTTCCAAGCGCCAGCGCAGAGGATGAGCCTCGACGTCAAGTGCCTTCCCAGCGGCGTCTCGACCTCTATGGATTCTGCGCCCCTCCTCCAGCTCCTCACTTCTTCAGAGAACCTGAACTCGCAACCAGCCTCGCTCCCAAGGCCGACGTAGGCCCTCACACAGTCCTCGGCGAACAGAACCCCTGCATTCTTCTCATAGACAGCGTGGAACTCTTCCGGAAGTGAAAACGCTTCGAAACGCCCTTCAGCTTCCTTTGCGGAAAGGAGCTCGCAAGAGAGACCGTGGGTCCCTGCGCTCCTCAGCACTCCCTTCACCAAGGGCCCGTCCTGAGGGCCGACCATGAGGCCGCCAGTCATCAGGAGGAGTTTCTTCATGGTCTTCAGCTCGACCTCTCTCCAGATGTCGTACGCCTTGCGGAGCAGAGGCACGTAACGAGGGTCTTCGTAGTAAGCGAGGCGTATGATTCTGGTCTTCCCGTGCGAAGACCCGTTCTCGTTGTTCACCCCGAACCGCTCGATATCGAGAACCTTCAGCCCTCTTTTCGCAAGGTTGTAGCTGACCGACGCTCCCATGATTCCGCATCCGACTACTATCGCGTCCCAGCGGCTCCGGCCCACGAACGGTGCTGGCTGCCTCACCTCTTCACTGAGTGCCAATTCTTTCCCTCGCCAGTCTGAGCTTTCCTTGCAGCCATGGAAGCGCTTCCGTGATAAATGAAGGGCCATGGTGGGCAAGGAAGTCCAGGGGTCCGGGCGTGACGAACACGTTTCCGGTCTTGGAGGCCCTCAGCCCTCTCCACTCTCTGGAGGCAAGTAACGGCACGACGTCTTCTTCTGCGAACGTCGAGAACATCTTAGGCTCGTAGAAGATCACGTCAGGGTCCTTGGAAGCGACCTCATCGAAGTTCGGCTTCAGCCATTCAGATGGTGCATCTTCGTAGACATGGCCACTACCTAAGAGCCTGAACGCGTCTGTGATGTAGCTATAGCGGCCGAAGGTCACTGGGCCTCCCAGATCAATCTCCACGTACGCGTTCAAACCGTCAATCCTTTCCAACCGGGCCAATGACCTGAGCAGCTTGCTCGCAACGTCCCTTCCATTTTCAACGGCACCAGCCACCAATCCGACCTTCACGACGAAATCGATAATCCCCGCGACAGAGACGGGTAGAGCCAACGGGTATACCGGATACCTCTTAGAGAGCCGTAGCGCGAAATCTCTCTGGTATCCCGTGACAGTGAGTATCAGGTCCGGTCGGATATCGTCGAGTACCTCGTCCCTGACCGTGTTGTAGCTCCCTAGCTTCCTTCGAGACCGCGCTTCGATTGGCCTTGCGCAGAAAGCGCTCACCCCCACGACACTGTCGCCGCGCCCCAGCTCGAAGAGGGTCTCTGTTGCGGCCGGACTGAAGCTGACGATGCGCTTCGGCGACCTTGGGATTGACACTTCCTCGCCCAAGATCTCGTTGAAGGTCCTCTCCAAGGGGCATGCTAGGCGCAGCCCGGTGCGATATCTGTTTCCCGGTTGTTACATCTGGCTTTAACCAACGTTAAATACACTTGTAGAGCGCCACTCACCAGCCGGTTTGGTCGACTCCAAGAAACTAATCACGGCCACGCTCTTCGGAGTGATGATAGGCGTAGTGTATGGCGCCTTGCCATTCGAGATCGCCGACTCGCTGATTGTCTTCGAGGCAATGCTCCTCTCTCTCAGCTTCGTCCTTCTGGGACCTGGCGGCGCGACTTACACTGGGTTCATAAACGGTCTTGTCGAGATTCCATTCCAGTTCTCCTTCGGGCCGTTCGCGTTCGGCGTGGCGCTCTTGTACGGTGTCCTGGTTGACGTGTTCTGTTACCTATTCAGGGTTACCTCGGAAGGGAAAGTCAGGTCCAAGCGGCTGGTGGCCGCGCTGTCCCTGAGTACCGTCATCGTCGGTCTTGTCGCGACCTATGCTTTCATCGCCTTGGGGTTCGGCACTACCGCGCCTTTCGCCGTCCTTTACCTGCCCGTTTTGGTCATAGGGGCTCTGAGTGGGACCATTGGAGGAGTCCTCGGGGCCAGGATATGGGAGCGCAACCTGAAGAGGAGGTTCTCTCCTGTTCAGACGACCGCGCCTAACTCTGCGAGCTGACTTCAGTCCGCAGCTTCCGCGTGAACCTCAGAAGCAACCCATACAAGCCGAGACCTAGGACTATGAACGCCGCTCCGAAAACTTCGTTCACGAGGGCGCCAGCTACAATCCCGGTCAGCAAGACGAATATTCCTAACACAATGATAAGCGTCGCGGCTGTCTTCGAGACGGGGCTTGCCTTGACGGACATGCAACGCCTGGTTCTCAATCACGCTTGTTAAACGGTTACGGTCACAGCCTGCTCTACGCGCGACGACCGATAGCGAACTAGCGTCGCTTGGCCCCTTTGTCTTCTTCTTTCAGCAGCTTGTAAAGCCTGAACTTGTCGTTTTCCCCCGGAGAAAGCGTGTAACCACAGATTCTGCAAGCCACGCCTTGGCCCGACTCTTTCAGGTCGAAGCGACCGCACTTCGGGCATTTCATCTGGTCTCCCTGGGTCTTCATATCCGCCGTCGGAGCTGTCCGACTGAAAAGGGTTGACCCACGAGCGTTGCCAGTGCTTGCCCAACGACCAGGCTCGTCCTGTCAACATTTATTCTTCAAACTGGCATGCCGATTAGAGCACTCGGTATATTGGAACTCCACCGCTTAGAATGACGTCCATGAGCTTTTCATCCAAATGGGATCGGAAAGACCAGGGCCCAGGCCTGGTCGATAGGCTCAGAGGATCAGCGCGCGCGACGACCCCGCTAAAGACCCAGCTCGAACAAGCGAACAGACAAGTCAGGTTGCTCATTTCCCAGCTCGATGGGACAGTGAACAGGATCAAGCAACGCGATGCTACAATATTCAGAAACGTCGTGTCTGCCCTTGCCAAACACGATATGCAGCATGCGGTGGTCTACGCCAACGAACTGACGGAAGTGAGGAAGATGGGCAAGATGGTGACGCAAGCCCAGCTCGCGATGGAACAGATCGCCCTAAGGCTCGGGACGATAAACGACCTCGGGGAAATCGCGAACACCCTCGCACCAGCCGTCTCGGTGATAAGGAACATGAAGGAAGACCTGCGCATCGCTCTACCTGAGGCCGACAAAGAGATAGGTGAGTTATCCGGTCTGCTGAGCAGTGTCCTGGTAGACGCAGGGACCGCAGGAGGGATATCTCTAAACTTCGACCTCGCGAATGAAGACGCTCAGAAGGTCCTTGACGAGGCTTCGGCTGTGGCCGAGCAGAGGATGAAAGAAAGCTTCCCCGAAATCCCTGCGAACGTACTGGCCCAGGACGAACGAGAGGGCCTCACGGCCTAACCCGCGTCGCCAAACGTAAGCCCACAGGATCTCGGAATGCTCCCGAGTCAACCATTTTCCAGACCGTTGAACAACTCATGAACGCAATTGGCTTATTACGCTGACAGGGCTCCGATATGCATAGATTTGAAAATCGAAAGCCATAGGGCACAAAGTCCCGACATACCAGCCGCCGATTCATCAGTGGCGCCTCCCCGAAAGGGGCTCAGGGCAGCGGCATTGGTCGTCGCGGCGCTGCTTCTGCTGTCTGCGTTCGTCGCCGTAGCTCCTTATCTGTCCATGGCGCTCAAGAACGGCTACACCTACATCTCTGGGCTAGGGGGCGAAGCGACGGGCGGTGCGAACGGGGCACCCTCCAACGGGTTCGTTACTTCCACCAACTGTTCAAGCGCGGTTTCGGTCGGGACGCTAGTTTCTCCCAACATCAACGGGACCAGTGCCAAAGTAACGTACCCTCCTGACTACTGCGCTCTGGCCCAGTACGCCCTTAGCCTGATCAACTCCGACCGTGCAGCCAACGGTTCGGCTCCCGTCTCGCTCGACTACAACCAAGCCGCCCAGCAGCACGCCGACTCCATGCTCTACTATGGATACTTCAGCCACTACGACGTCCAAGGGCTCAAACCATACATGCGCTATTCTCTCCTCGGTGGCTTAGGCGCAGATTCCGAGAACGTCGCCTACCTCGCGTATTCAGCACCCCACTACACATCCACCTCTGCAGTAGAGCAGGCTATCCAGTTCCTGGAGCACTCGATGGTGTACAACGACGTGGCTTGCTGCAACAACGGACATCGGTACAACATCCTCGACCCGCTGCACAACTTTGTGTCGATTGGGGTCGCCTACAACAGCACCCACGTCTTCTTCGATGAAGAGTTCGAAAACGTCTACATCAGCCTTAGCTTCTCGACGACTGGCGCCTCGAACTCCAGCCCATATCAGGTCACGATGTCTGGAACCCCAATCGCGGGAACCCCCAAGCCGAACTCAATCTACATAGGATTCGACAGCACTCCTTCGCCTGAGAACCGAAGCCAGCTCGATAACGCCCCGCACGAGTACGGGCCAGGGACGCTGGTGGGAGGCGTGCTCCCGCCCACAGGCTTCTTTGGAGGATGCGGCCAATTCGCCACGGGGACGACCGTCTGTGCCGAAAGCTGGTCCTTCACCCAGAACAGCATGAACATCGTCTTCTCTTTGGAGCCGTTCATCAAGGGTTACGGTCAAGGGGTCTATACCGTATACCTGATCACAGGGTCGAGCACAGACAGCGCCCTGACCACCATTTCGGTCTTTGTGCCCTAGGTCTTCGCCATCTCTTCCCTGACGAGTCGAGCAATCTCTTCCATCTGAGCAGGCGTGAAACGTCTGCGGTCTGAGAATCTCCCCTTGTCTTCCATCTTGACCGGGATGACGTGTACATGGACGTGCGCGACCACCTGATTTGCGGCTTCCCCATTGTTCTGGACGAACCTGAACCCGTCCGCTTCCACCGCCGAGACAACGGCCTTCGACACCCTCGATGCGACTTGGAAAAGGTCAGCTATGTCATGTTCCTTCATGTCCCAAATCGTCTCGCCGTGCTCTTTCGGACAGACCAGCGTGTGACCCTTTGAGAAAGGGTAGATGTCCAGGAAGGCGATATATCGGTCGTCTTCGTAAACCACATTGGATGGTGCCTCTCGTGATACTATCTTGCAGAAGATGCAGTCTCCGGGCCCGCCCATGGCGGATGAGAAAGGGATCTTCCTCAACTACCTCGACCAGCGAGTGAGTTCACGTAAACTTTTCCAGGCATCATTTTGCCACTCTGGACGGGTACTTGTCTGATTTGATTTGCGATAGGTGTCATGCGGGACAGATGCTGGACTACGAGAAGAGCCTCGGGCGTGGAGAAAGGGCGGTGGTCATTAAAGGTCTGAGATGCGAGAGATGTGGGTTCGTGCTCCTTGCGGACGATGACGCCATCTGGTCGGCCACAGGCGCTACCTGACGCCACCCGCGGCTCTCCGGTACGACTCGATGAAGTCCAAAGCGAACCTGTCTGCCTGTTTCTCTGTCCCTCTGTGTTTCCCGCTCACCGATCTCAGATGATGGTAGAATTCATGCACCATTACGAACGGGTCATAGAGGAACTCGCGCCTTGCGGCGAGTATCTCCTTTCGTGCTTGGGAGTAGATGGCCGCCACCCCTTTGGTTTTGCCTTCGACAACACCTATGCCAAGCTTTGGCACCGATACCTTGTACCATGCGGCGAGCACCCTAATGGCTTCTTCTGGGTTCGAGTCCAGG
Organism: Nitrososphaerota archaeon; assembly: GCA_027320425.1. GTDB lineage: Archaea > Thermoproteota > Nitrososphaeria > Nitrososphaerales > Gagatemarchaeaceae > UBA183. The sequence goes on along the minus strand of DAHVLJ010000022.1, from coordinate 12,557 downwards.
ACGAGGGCGACCACATATGCCTTCATCTGTTCCTCGCTCAGGTTCAACGCACGACGGATGGGCTCTCTCCACTTAAGGGGTCGTGCTCCAGTTCTTCCCATTTGAGCCGTTGGTCAGCATTGGTTGATTTCCAGGTTCAACTGGTATCCGAGCTGTCACAGCCAGCATGAACAGACGCAGCAGGCACATCAGGCTTGACGGACCGAAGGGACTGAGGTTCAGGGGAGCTCCTTCCTTGTTCGCCGTCGGCTGAAGCGTCCCAAAGCCCCTTTACAGAACCGGCACCGCGCTGTGGCGTAGGGGACCTTCCGACTGACAAATCTGGCCAATGCGGTAGACGTGTGATTCAGCACAATCGATAGCTGGGAACAGAACACACTGCAAGGTCTGAATGCGCTCGACGCAGAACGGCAGCCGTTCGCGCTTACGCGGGAATGATGTCGGCGAAATAGTATCCGTCCCTTAGAATCACGTCTCCTTTCTTGACTCTGATTTCGGAGTCGAAGATCGGCCCCGCATATACGAAGGTATGAAACTCCCCGTTTTCACCACAAGGGTCGACAGAGTCCGGGAGGTCGTTCAGAAACGCCTCATCGAACTCCCTCCCACAGAAACTGGAATCGAGCGCCTTTGGGTCCACCGCGCAGACGATTGCCTTGAAACCCTGGTTCACGAAGTAAGCGGCGAGTTTCTTGGTGTCCCTGTGCCACAGCGGAAAGGCGCAAGCCAAATTCACTCTTGAAAGCGCTTCTTCCCGGTAGCGTCGAACGTCTTCCAAGAACAGGTCTCCGAAAATTACATGCCTCACGCCTTCACGATGGCTCTTGACTAGTGCGCGAGTCATTTGTTCTTCATACTCAGCGTTTCCAGCGTCCTTGGCTATCCAGACCTCGATTAGCGGGAGACGGAGTGCTCTCGCCTGTTCCACGAGGAGCCTTCTCCTGACTCCGTGCATGCTAATCCTATCGAAGTCTCTTGTAACGGTTGTGAGGAGGGAGCTGATCCGGTAGGGACCTGATTTCGAGACTTCGTAGAGCGCGAGAGAGCTGTCCTTGCCCCCGCTCCATGAGAGGAGCGCCATGGCCCCGTTATGAGGGCTTTTTCTATATCTTATGGCGTCCCTATGGGGCACTCTGGGTTCCCTGTGCTGGGGCTGTAGGAGCAGAAAGTCCATGCGAAGACCGAATCGTTATAGACGTTGATGAGGTCTGCGCCCTCCTGCGCGGGTTGCCATGAACTCGTGGTGTTGTACGTCCACACAAGCCATGCCTTGTTTTGATTAATCTGATTCTGGACGCCATAGATTCCAGTAACGAGGTGAGACCCGAACTCGCAACAGGTGGAATTGACGTTGCCGTTCGTCACGGCGAGCGTTAGAGTATACAAGTTCCAACCCGGTTGGACCTCTGTTGCATTGTACCAGTCGCGGGTCCCGTTGCCGAAATCTATGAGGATGTTCGCTTGTAGCACTGCGCCATATCTCGAAATGAAATGCTGCAGCTCTGTGCTCTGGTGGTCGTTTACGGAAAGCTGCCGTTGGTAGTCGTTGTAGTAAGCGATCGCCACGACCGAGCTGATAACAAGCATCGCTACGAGCAGGACAGAGACTCCGTAGAAGGTCGACTTCGCAACCATGCTAGGCCCTCCTCACCCTGGGCATCGCGACTATAGCAGCAGGAGCAAAAACCGCTCCCAGGACGAAGTCCCACAGCTCGTGCGCGAGAGGGGTCGGGAACACGAAGCCCTGAAGCTCGTAGACGATGACCTGGCTTAAGCTCGTATCCGGCCATGTGGCGATCAGAGCGTTAGCGGCGTTGGCTTCAAAATCCCACGCGAACGCGCAGATTGCGAGCGTCGCGCCGATGAATAAGGCCGTAGGTGAAAGGGCCCTTCCATCCTTTCCCCAGACGCGAGACGCGCCCCAACCGGCCACTGCGAACAAGAGCTCACCCCCTACCAAGAACGGAGTGAAGGCGCCCGCGAAGCCCCAGGGGCTGACAACACTCCAGATCGTTTCAGAAAGCACGGCGACCGCAGCGCCCTGTCGGAAACCGAAGACGTAAGCAACAAGGAATACCGTGACGTCCATCAGCTTGAAGTTCGCATATGGCGCGAGGGCGAAGTCAGACCCGACCACCGCCGCGGTGAAGACCGCCACCACTGCGATGTTCCTGGTGTTTCCCATGGCTGGATGGATTATCCAACCAACCACGATTTAAGCTCTCTGAAAGCAGGTACCATTGAAAACACGGAACTGGTTAAAGAGGAGTCACAGCTGCGATCGGGCAGTTGTCCACACTAGGAACTCTCCTGAAGCTGAGCGGAGGCCGCGGACAAGGGCCCTCTCCAGTCTTTGGTAGGGAGCACTTGTTGCTCGCGTTCCTGGCATTGGGGGTTCCGAAGTCTGTCGGGAGACAGACATTGGCCGCAAGTGCAGGAGTTGGGGAGGGATCCATGAGGACCATGCTGAAGAAGTTTAGACAGGCGGGGCTCGTGGAGGTCGATCCCGCAGGCATCAAGCTCACGCGGGCAGGGACCCGTCTGTACGAGACAGTCAGGAGGAGGTTAACGCCGCCTGCAATCCTTCGTGGCTCGACTCTCACGGTCGGAAAGTCTCAGGCCGGGGTCGTAGTGCGATCCGGGGGTGGCGCTATCTCAAACGGGATTCAACAGCGCGACGCTTCTGTCGTGTCAGGAGCAGATGGTGCTACATCTTACGTCCTGAGAGCGGGTAAATTCACCGTCCCAGGCGGATCCTCAGACTGTGAGAAAGACTTCCCGAGCACGACCTGGTCGGAGATCAGAGATGAACTCCACCCGCACGAAGGTGATGCGATAATCGTCTGTGGGGCCAGTGATGCGGTAAAGGCGAAACTGGGCGCTGTGGCAGCAGCTCTTTCTATTCTCTGATCAGGTTTTCTGGGCCGGATCGGCAGGGGGCGTCTCGAGACCTACTGGCTTGTTCACCTGCTTGTTGATGGCGTCAGCGAAGTAGTGACCGGTGACTACGACCTTCGCCGATTTGACCCCCTTGACAAGCAAAAGACTGTCTTTGAGGTCTTGGGAAATCTTCAGAGCAAAGACAGGGGGGCAGAACTGGGTGGTCGCATGATACTCGACGTCCACCTGGCCGTCCTTGATGTCCAACTTGTCGATGAGATTCATCTCGACGATTGGCATGCCTATCTCGGGGTCGACTATCTTTGAAATCTGTTTCTGAACCTCTCTTACGTCAACCTGTTCAGTGGACATGAAACGACAGCAAACCTCCTCGCCGCTACTAAAATATTGTCCTTCGCCGACCCACGACAAGTTTACAGATGGCGGTCGTTACGCTGGTACCATGAACCCTGACGAAGTGCTGAAGTCGATCGAGGAGGTAGCTCCCACACGAGGCTGGCCGATAATCGGGCCGATGCGTGGTAAACTGCTCGACGAGGTTGTGACCTCACACAGACCGGACCGAATGCTCGAAGTCGGGACAAACGTGGGGTACAGCGCCATCAGAATGGCAAGGCACCTCGTAAAGGGTCAGAAGCTAGTGTGCGTCGAGATAAGGGACGACATGGCCCGGGCGGCGCGGTCCAACTTCGAGAAGGCGGGCCTCTCTGACAGAATAGAGGTGGTCATAGGGGACGCGCTCCAGGTGATTCCGACACTCAAAGGGCCCCTCGACATGGTCTTCCTCGACGCCGTCAAGGATGATTATCTGGCCTATCTGAAGTCAGCAGAGAAATTCCTGCACTCTGGAAGTGTGGTGGTAGCAGACAATGTCAAGTCGCATGAATCGGAGGTAAAATCCTATCTCAACTACGTCAGGAACTCCGGCGCCTACTCAAGCAAGTACAGGGAAGCCCCACCCAACTGGGGGACTGACATCGGAGACGCGGTGGAAGTCAGCGTCATGCTCTGAACCCGTCTACTAGCCTGCGCCAATTCTCATCGCCATCGAATGGGAGGTACAGTCTCGCACGGTCCACCAGGTCTCCATATCTCTCTTTGATTCTCATCCCAATCTCAGCCCAAGACCCTTCTACCACGAACTCATCCAGCATCGAGTCTGGGACTTCGGATGGCATCTTCTTCCATTCTCCGCCCATGGACAAGGTCCGCAGCTTGTCAGCAACGTCTTCCCATCCATGCGTCTCCATCACCTTCCTGTAGCTCTTGGTAGAGGCGTAGAACGAGATTTGCTCCCTGTATGCCTCCCTTACGTTCCTAATCTCCTGCGCCGACTCGCCCACGGCGGCAAACACCGACGCGGCAACCTTGATGTCGTCTCTGTTCCTTTTTGCCTTTTTGGCACCCTCCTCAACAGCTGGAGCCACCACTTCTCTCAGATACTTCACAGTGTGGAGAGGATGGACGTGCAATCCGTCAGCCGCCTCTCCTGCTACCCTGCACATGCCGGTGTTTACGCCTGCGATGTAGATCGGGACTTTCGGCTCGGCCACAGGGCCGGGGTTGAAGAAGGGGGTCATGAGGTCGAGGTGAAAGAACCTTCCGTCGAACAGGAGCTTGGACCCGTCCTGCCAACTCTTCCAAACTGATCGGATGGCCTGGACCTCCTCTCGCATCTTGGGGGCCGGGGACTCCCACTTCATTCCGAACCTTCGTTCGATGTGCCCTTTGACTTGGCTGCCGAGGCCCAAGATCATCCTGCCGTTGGAAAGGCCCTGCAGGTCCCAAGCGGTGTAGGCCAGGGTCGTGGGACTCCTGGTAAAAGCCAAGGCAATCGACGTGCCAAGGCTTATCCTCTTCGTCGCTCCGGCTGCAATTGCAAGCTGGATGAACGGGTCGTGCTTGGTCTCGTTCACCCAGAAGCAGTCGAACCCGAAAGCCTCGGCTTTCCTGGCCAGCTCGAAGGCTTCAGCAGGGTCACCCACAGCGACTTCGGCGTCGACCTTCATCTTGGCCGACCGTGCTCAGCATGCCTCTTAAAGCCGAAGCAAAGGAGGATACCAACAGCAGTTGGTTTACCAATCAGTGATAGCGGGCCTCGTGACGGCGCTCTGCTGGGGAACGGCAGACTTCACCTCCAGGGGCCAGTCTGACCGCATAGGGTACTACAAGACGATAATCTACTCGATGGTTATCACACTGGTGGTCCTCATCCCTCTCACTCCCGTCGTCAGCCCTCATCTCGTCGCCCCGGCGTTCCCCATGTTGGTCTTGGTCGTCGCAGGCCTGCTCAACTTCGTCGCTTTCACCTTCCTCTACCGTGCCTTCCATAAGGGCGTGGTCTCTGTGGTGGCTCCCGTTGCGTACACGTATCCAGCTATCACGACCGTCCTTTCCATCGCCCTGCTTGGGACCCTGCTCTCGTCGGTCCAGATATTCGCTATCGCAGGGATCATCGTCGGGGTAATTCTCACATCCACGAAGCTCTCGGCCCTCAGGCAGTCGTTTTCTGGCGGGAGAGCGCCGAACCTGACGGCGGGGTTCTTGCCTGCGCTAGGTGCGGCTGTCTTCTTCGGCGGGGTCTACGTAGGGGTGGGCTATGCCGCGCCCCTGGTAAGCGTGGTCGTCCCAGTCATGGTGCTCAGGATAATGGGTATCTCGGTAGGCGCCGTCCTCGCTCCCCTGTTCAAGCAGGACATAAGGCCCTCCAAGTCTATCTTCTCGAAACCCCTGATATTCATGGGAATCCTCGAGGCAATAGGCTTTCTCGCGTTAACATATGGAATCTCAATTCCCGGAGGTTCTCTCCCCGTTGTAACAGCCATCTCCGGGATGGGCGGAGCAGTGGCAGCTGGTTTCGGACTCGTGCTGCTCAAAGAAAGGCTCGAAATGAACCAAGTGCTCGGCGTGGTCATTTCGCTCCTCGGTGTCTTCGTCCTGCTATATCTGGGGGGATAGGCTCGGATTACTTCGCTGCGGTGCGGGAAGGTAGGAAGAGGGCGGCTCGCGCCGTCGACGTGCTCCAAGAAGTCGCAGGCCAGAGCTATCCTATGCTTCTGCTCAAACTCGGAGTCCCGAAGTGGACTCCGGTAGGAGAGGAGGCGTTGCAGAAAATAGTGCCAGGAAAGAACGCCACCGCCGCGTTGGTCATCTGCGACGCAGACGGAAACGCGAAGGCTATGAGCGGCTGGCTGTCTGAGCCCAGAGCAAAGGAGTGCTCGAAGTTGTTGGAACAGAAGGGAGTTCCCATGTTTCGGGGCGAGGTCAAGCTCCCGATTTAGACATCCTGTTTATTAACAAGTCGGGCCTAAAACCCAATTGCGCCTTACCCGCATCCGCTCAGACTCCGACGAATTCACGAAGTTCGCAGAAGTTGAGGGCCTTGCGTCGTATGTCGCAGAGAAAATTGGGGGTGAATGAATGGCAAGATGCTCGGTATGCAAGGCTCACGCGGTCGCATCGTGCGCAGAGTGCGGAGTACAGGTGTGCATGTCTCACTCTACAACCATCTTTGACGAAACAAGCAGGGCTATGAAGACCTATTGCGGCAACTGTACTGCGAAGAGGATGCCCGTGTGGGTCTCTCGGCGAAGGTAGCCACTAGACAGGAAGCAGCAGCGGAGCCTTAGGAGACGGTGAAGTAGAGCCTCCGGTTGCTCTTCCCTTTGTTGTCCACCCTGAGCCCGATGACCTCTCCGATTTCCTTGGTGTTCTTTACGTGGACACCTCCGTCGGCCTGAGTGTCGACGTCCCCTATCTCGACTATCCTCAGTTCGTCGAGAGAGGGAGGCATCGCATTAGCGAGCTTGACGAAACCCGGATTCGCGAGAGCTTCCTCCCGCTTCATAAAATACGTCCTCACATCCAGCCCTCTCCTAGCTGCCGTGTTCACTTTGTCTATATAACCTGACATCTTTTCTTTACTGAAGTCTTCGAGGTTGAAATCGACACGCGACTCATCAGGGCTGATCTGATTCCCGGTAATGAGCGCGCCGGTCTCGCCGTTGACCACAGCGCTTAGGATGTGCGCGCTGGTGTGCATCCGCATGATCCGATACCTCCTCTCCCAGTCGAGGACCCCGTGCACGGTCGAGCCATGACCCATCTCGCCGGTCGATTCGACGACGTGAAAGATTTCGTCTCCTTCCTTCACCACCTCTTTCACACGACTGCCGCCTAGCATTCCGGTATCAGAAACCAGGCCGCCCCCCCGGGGGTTGAACGCGGTCTGGTCCAGAACTATCCGGCCTGACTCAACTGACACCACTTTGGCGTCGAACTCCCTGGCGTACATATCTTCCCAGAACAGGCGCCTGGTCATCTCCACGTTCCCTCCCTCGCGAGCGATTTAACGTTCAAGATCTCAATAGGCGCTGATCTTGGTCTGCGTGAGTTCTCTTGAGATGATGACGCTCTCGCGAGCCCACTTCGCCCGTGAAATCTTCATCTTAGACAGCGCCGACTCCATTGCTCCTCTGAAGGTATCGTGCCTCTCGTAGGGCCGCCTCATCAGTTCCCTGATGCTTTCCCTCACGTTCCAGACGCCGAGCGGCATGATGAATCCCGGATAGGTCTCGCGCAGCACGACGGCCGCGGCTTGTCTCCTCTCCCTCTCAAGCGCCTCAGTCACCGCAAGCCGGGTCGAGTAATAGCACCCCCCTACCCTCGCATACTTCGTCCTCCCGAAGTATTCCTCATAGTCCCCGATCATATATGGGGTCTTCGTGAACTGGTTCCAGGTGGTATTGGGGAACCACGCCTCTATCCACTCGAACCTCCAAGGTTCGGGGAGAAGTATCGCGACGTATTGGTTGTCATACACGCCAAAGCTGTACACCCTATACTCGTCGACGGTGGGGTAACGCTTGATCTTGTCAACCAGCTCCAGGCTGAGCGAGCTGTCGACTGCGGTGATGCTCCACCGCGTAGGCACTATCTTTCTCTTCGGACCTATCCCGAACATGCCCAGAGAGAACGCCTTCTGAATCCTGGTGACGAGCACTCCTTTCCTATACAGCTCACCGACGGCGCCTGCAGCGTCTAGGTCCCTGTCGTAATAGGCGGTCTGCACCCTGCGGTCTACTGACGGGTTGTCTATCTTGAAGCTGCCAAGCGGTCCTGACGGTCCGTAAGGCTGGGTGTCCTCGCTCAAGGTCAAAATCCTGCGGGGTGACTTCGTGAGCTTCAGCTCGGTATCTACAGGACGTGCTGCCATAGCCAGCTCTTGGAGCGAGGAAAGGAGTCTGCCGGGCTCTTTTGCGTCTTCGACGCTCGCCTTCGAGCTGCCCCTGATAAGCGAGTAACGGTAATCCACAATCTGGTCGATTGGTTTTCCCAGCCATTCCTCAGGCGTGTCAAGCACTGTCGTGTCTCCGAACATCGGAGGGACCATAGGTCCGATTGACACCTTCGGATATCCCAGCCTACCGACGAAGACGCCTGGTGGCGAAGACCCCTGTATCTCATCTGACGCCAGCGCGGGTGCCTGTTTGGCCAGCGCCTGCGCCTTCACTATGATGGGGCACCGAGGTTTGCCGCAAAGCAGCTTCGCGCCCCTGCAAGCGAGGCACATCCAAGCGGGAGGAGTTTCAACAACCTCGATCGACTTCGCCACGTCCTCCTCCAGCCCCGTGACTGAAGCCGCCATCACGTTTGAAAGCCAGGTGATCCTCCGCGGCACAGATTACACCGCCGTTCCCAGCTCTTAAAGCCGGCCTGGCCTATGCTGAGCTCGTGGGGACCGCTACGGACGACTCGTTTCCGATCTTAACCACCCTGAAGATCTGGTCCGCGAAGCTCTCAAGCTCCTTGTCATGGGACACTATTATCACCTGAGGACACCCCACTTCGTCAAGCACCTCCCTTACGCTTCCGAGCTGTTCCTTGCTGAACCCGTCGGTCGGTTCGTCTAAGATTAGCAGGTTGGATCTCATGCCGGCGGAGACCCGCTGGGCGAGAAGGTTCAGTGCGAGGCGGTATGCAAGCGCAACGCTGGTCCTCTCGCCTCCACTGAGGTACTTCACGTCTTGCTCGTACCCTCCTTGCGTCACTATCGGGGTGAAGTCCTCGTCGACGCCCACCTCCTTCTCCGGATCGGCGACGAGCATCCCGAACCATCTCTTGAACATCGAGTCAAACTCCTGGTTGATCGTCGCGAGGACCGACTTCTCGATCGCCTTGACCGTAGGAACGAAATAGTCGGCGAGCCATATCTCCTTCTCCTTCAGCCTTCTTCCCTTGTTAGACGCGTCTTCTTTGGCGACAATCTGGATGGCAATCTCCGTCAGCCTCTTCTGGACTTCCTCTAGCTTTCCTTTTGATTTGATCAGCGATTCCCTTGTCCGCCTCAGCGCCACCTCAGCGTGTTCCAGCTTCTTCTCCGCCGCTATCTTCTGCTCGGTCGCACGCTTCAGTTCCAGTATCTTCTCCCCAAGCTGCTTCATGTTGTCCTTGGCGAACGCTACCCGTTTTTCGAGCTTCCTGAGCGACGCCTCCTTCTTGTCCAGCTCTTCCCTAATGCGGGACATCTCCGCTCTGTTTGAAGCTACTTCCTTCTTTGCCTCCTGATATTCCGCCATTTCTTCGATTTTCTTTCTCAGCTCTTCAAGCTCCCTTTCGGCCTCCTCCAGCTCGCCAGAGATGTGTTCCCTCTCGGCCTGCTTGACCGACCTCTTCTCGTCGAAATCATGCGCTTCAACCGGGCGCTCGCAAACAGGACAGAGTCCGCTCTCCGTTAGTGACTTGTAGTCGGCCAGCTTCGAGTCGGTGGCGGCCTTCATCCCCGTCAGCTTCCTCATCCTGGCGTCGAGGCTCCGCTCTCTCCGTTTGAGCTCGCCGAGGGGTATGGTCGTCGGCACCCTCTTCCCCCCAGCCTCGCTGATGGCAGCTTCGGCCTTCAGGAGCCGACCTTGGAGGACCTTGATGTCCTCCTTCAGCTCTTCGACGTCTTCTTCAGTCTCCTTCTCTAGCCGTTCGTAGTATTCTTTCTCGGTCTTCGAGCTCTGTAAGCTCAGCTCTTTCTTCTGCGCGTCCTCGTGCTCGGCCTTGACGGCCTGCACCGCATGTTCCGCCACCGTTTCAGCTTCTTCCAATCCCTCCAGATCTTTTCTGTGCTTCTCCTCGTCCTGCTGAAGTCGCTCGGTCTGGTCTCTGAGTCCATCGATGCCTTCTGACATCCCCTCGAGCCTGCTGGCATCCAGCCGCAGCGACTTCGCGGCGTCTTCGGCATTGGACGCCGCTGTCTTGTAGTCCTCTATCCTGAACGCGCGCCTGAGTATCTGGAGCCTCTGTTCTGGGGCGAACGACAAAATGCTCTTCATCTCCTCCTGCGGGGTGTAGATCGCATATCTGTAGATCCAGCTCTGGGCTTTGGGATCGGGCACTTCATTGAACTCGAGGATCTCCAGCACCTTCTCCTTGAGCTCGCTCGGGGAGAGGTTCAGCATCTCGCCGGGGGTCCTAAGCTCTCCATCGACCTGCTGGACCCGGCCGGACTTCCGCAGCAACCTTCGTTTGACTTCATACTCCGACCCATCGACGTCGAAGACCATCCGAACCTCTCCCTTTTCCTCTCCCAGCTTGAGCACAGAGTTACCAGAGTCAGTCCCGAGGCCGAACAGCGCGAACTCCACCGCCATCAGGACGCTCGACTTGCCCGACCCGATGTCTCCTTCCAACAGGGTCCTTCCTCCAGGAAACCTAATCGTCGAGTGGGGGTGGCTCCTGAAGTTAGTGAGCTCAAGCTCTCTGATGATCAATCCTGGTTCTCTCCTCTCTCCAGAGCCATTATCCCTTCCTTCGTCATCCTCGCGCCGTAGTCCTTCTTCATCTCTCCGAGCCGGGGCGGCTGGCGCCAGAGCCTGAGTAGCTCCTCGGCTCTCTTCGCGCCGCCTTCTCCCCGGAGGTGTTCCTCTCCCACGCTGACTTTGGCCCCCTCGCTCAGGAATAGCCTCCGCTCGATGGACACTGGTTCCTCACCTGAGAAGACCGACCCAGCAGTTTCTCTCGACTTCAGACCGTTCCTGTTCAGATAGACATGGAGCGCGCCCCTTTGGATGATGTTTGCCCTGATTGCGGAAAGTCCGACCTCGGCAACCTTCCCTCCTGATAACTCCCCATGTGCCCTGACGACAACGAGCTTACCTTCCACTGAAGCGCCTTTGAGGTCCTCCGAGACCATAGCTCCTGCCTCGAGCGCGTTCCGTCCGTTCAGGTTGTACTCTTTGAAGAGCCCCTGGACGGTGTCAAGAGGCACGAACTTCTTGCTTTCGACGCGACCGTCGAACTCCACGACGTAGAGTCCTCTCTTTTCCCCCTTCGCGGTGGCCTCCAGGTCCCCCCCGTATCCCGTGAAAAGCGGGCCCGGGAACACCACGTTCTGAAGCCCAGGCAGGCTGAACTCTCCCCTCTGGTGTATGTGTCCCCCCGCGTAGTAATCGAAACCCTTGGGGAGGAGGGAGGAGTCGACCGTTTCCATCGAGCCGAGATGGTCGGGCTTGAACTCGGTCAGCCCGCTGTGGAAAGCGAAAATCTTGAACCCCTTTTCCTGCTCCAGGGCACCCCTGTCCAACGCGTCGAAGTAACGACCCTCGAGCCCGATCTTCCTTGCAGAAATCCCCGCGATCTTGGCTCCGGTCTTCTCATCCACCGTTACCCCTAGTCTGAGGCTTCCTCCGTCGAAGCTCGGCTTGAAGACATTCTTCAGGACGCCGGCCGTGCTCAAGATATCGATGACAGAGGTCCCGTTGGGCGTGTAATCGTGGCTCCCATAGATCGCATAGATGGGGATGCCCTGTTTCTTCAATTCCATCATGCTCCGCAAGGCTGAGTTGACCACCCCTAGGTCGGGGATGCCGACGTGGAACAAATCACCGCAGATCAACACGAAGTCTACTCCGAGCTCAGCGCACTTCCTTGTCGCCAGGTCGAAAGTCTCGAGCTCAAGGTTCTGGAGAGCCGGTTCCCGGTTGGCCCCCAGATGGACGTCTGCGAAGTGCGCGAACCTGTGCATCCTCGACCTTTCCGACTTGGTCGCTTTATTCGTGTTTCGGAAAACACACCTGCGAATCCGTCAGCATGGGTAGACTCTGAGCCTGAACTCGCAGTCGCTGTCGCCCACCTGCTTGCACCTTGCTTCAGTGCAGTCAGGCTTCAGCTTGAACACCGTCCCGCAGACTCCCTTCGGGCCCCCTGCAATGGAGGAACAGATGGGGTTCTCCGCTTCCTATAGGGAGAGGAGTTTCAGGGCTTGGGAGGGGCTCTGCGCCTAGAGTGGGTCAGCTTCCGTGAGGTCGTGGCGGCGAGGAGATAGAGAGTGAACGACATGCGTCCGCGGTGGGTGCTAAGGCCCTCGGCGAAGGGGTCTTCCCTCCGCCGAGGATTCCGACCCGTCCCGGCCGTAGTCCTCCTTCTGTTCTAGACGGGATTCCGCTCAGCGGCCTACCCTGGCCTCCTGCAGGCGTCTCATCGGCCACGTTTGGCCTTGCTCCGCACGGGTCAGCCGTTTCATCCCGTTTCCCACCGACCTCAGGGTCACCCCATCACCGCATTGGGTGGGCCGGGTCTCGTTTCTGTTCTGGAGCCGACCGTCTCCGGTCGCGCCTCCTGGCGCCGTGCGTCCTGCTCCGAGGGAGGAACTTCCCCAGGAGATCCCCGTG
>DAHVLJ010000019.1 GCA_027320425.1 Nitrososphaerota archaeon | reverse complement strand
CGCCTAGGAGCCCCAGCTCCGCGTTGGACTTGGCGGCGGAGAGTTTGATTGCGCCTATGGCCCAGATGACCTCACGTGGGAACCTCGTACCCGTGCTGAGAAATACCCGCTTCGAGCCTTCCACATACTTCAATGGAAGCTACAGGAAGCGGCGTCTGTTCTTAAGCTCTTGGCCGAATCAGTGCCCGCCGCAGCCGCAGGCTTCTCCCACGGGGACGTTGGGGTTCTCTATCTAGATTGCCCGCCATGGCGATGATATTCGTGGACAGGCACAAGCGACTGAAACGCCCTCTGGACGACCTCGCTCATGGCCGGGTGTATGTGCATCGCCTCCACGATGGTGCTTGCGCTCTGTCCCTCGGTGTACATCAGGTTAATGACCTCTTGGATCAGGACAGAGGCCTGGGGGCCGACTATGTGCGCGCCCAATATCCTACCGCCGCTCTTCCGCACTACGCACTTCACGAAATAGTCCTCGGCAGCCATCGCCTCTCCCTTGGCGGTGTCTTCGTACCTGTAGAACCCGATTAGCACGTCGTCCTCTCCATAGCGAAAGACGGCCTCCTTCTCCTTCAAGCCGACGCCGGCCACTTCGGGGTAGGTGAAAACCGCGTGCGGGACCGCGTGATAGTCCGTCTTGACACGTTGGTTCAGCACCGCGTTGTAGTACAGCACCTCCGACTCGTAGTTGGCCACGTGCTTGAAGAGGTACTTGCCGTCGGCATCCCCCATCGCCCAGACTCCGGGCATCGATGTCTCCAGATACTCGTTCACCTCTATCCATCCCTCCTTGGTCGTCTTGATGCCGGCTTTCTCAGGGTGAATCAGAGCGCTGACCGGACCCCTCCCTGTGGCGACGAGGATTTCGTCTGCCGCCACCTCGACCGTCTTGCCCGAGGTTCGGTTCAGAGATGCCAGGACCTTCTTTCCGTCCGGCCTCTTCCTCGCCTCGCGGGCCTCGTGGTTGGTGAGGATGTTCATGTGCCTGCTCAGCTCTGTCTTGACCACCTCGGAAATCTCCGGCTCCTCGTCCGGAAGGAACTGCGGATTTCTCCCAACGATGGTAATCTTGGACCCCATCGCCGCAAGGAAGTGGCCGAACTCGCCGGCGATGTAGCCTCCGCCTACGACCGCGACCGGCTGCGGCAACTTCGTCAGCTTCAGGAAGGTGTCGCTGGTGAGATATCCCACCTCTTCCAGGCCCCTGATTGGCGGGACGACCGTCTGAGAACCCAGGCATAAGAATATCGTCTTTGACGTCACCGTCTCCGACCCCACACTCAATGTGTAAGGCGAAATGAACTCTGCAGTCTCGTGGAAGTAGTCGATGTTGGGCGAGCTCGACAGCCCCTTCCGGATGCCTTCTATGTCCTTTCCAATCAGAGACCTCATCCGGTCCATCACCTTGGGGAAGTCGATTCTCGTGATTTCGGTCTGGATCCCGAAGGTCCTGGCCTCCTCTGAGTGGCGGACGAGCTCGGCCGGATAGAGCAATATCTTGGATGGGATACAACCCCGAGTGAGGCAGATTCCTCCCGGCTCGTCCTTGTCAATCACGGCAATCTTCATGGAAGGGTTGCGCTGAAGCATCGGCTCGACCAAGTTCATGGCCGACCCTGTTCCTATCACGATGAGGTCGTATGGTTTCAAGTTCCGCCTCACTCCGGGCTGCAGTCGGCTCTTTGTATCTGTTTGTCCGGAGAATGACCCTCAAGGTTCGCTCAAGGTGTAAGTATGCCCTTGGCTCTGACCCTCTCGGCTCTGACCCTCTCGGCTCTGTCATGCAGCTGGAGTTCGAGTACGACCTGTCGTCGATGGCGGTGCACGACTGGTGGACCGACCTGTCGGGGAAGGGGTACGTCGGCAAAGCTCTCAGGGCCATCAAGCCACTGGACGAAGAAGGCAACGCCAGGATGGTCGAGACCAGGTGGAGAATCATGGCCATGACGATGACGCTTCTCGAGAAGCTGACGCTGGCTTCGGAGGAGCATTGGATTTGGCAGCCTACAATCCTCGGCATAGCCATAACCGACGACTTCAGGATCTCGAACAGAGACGGCAGGACTGTCCTGACGATACTCTCCACGAAAGAGCCCAGGGGGATGACGGGAAGGTTGGCGCAGATGATGCTTGGCTCGTTCCTAGACAGAATGATGGCAGACGAATAGAAGTCGGCGAGCGCGGCAATGGTCTCAGAAATGAACCCGCACTGAAGAAGCTCCCAGACAGTTGCGAGGCGCCCGTCCTCCGCGGAAAACGCGCATTGGGGAGCCGCGTTGGGAGTGCATATCCGCAGTCGCTGATTGTCGGGAAGGCCGGCCTAAGTCGCGCCCTCGCGCTCCATCGCACGGTCCAGATTGGTGGCCGAGTTGATGATGTTGAGGTGCGTGAAGGCCTGGGGGAAGTTCCCCAGAAGGTCGCCTGTCTCCGGGTTGATTTCTTCTGCGAAGAGACCCAGATGGTTGGAGTAGCCGAGGATTTTCTCGAAGAGGGCCTCCGCCTCACTGGCCCTGCCCTGCTTGGCGAGGTTGTCGACGAGCCAGAGGCTACAGAGGGCGAACGCTCCCTCCTCGCCCCCCAGGCCGTCGAAGCTCCTGTACCGGTACAGCAGCCCATTGCTCGATAGCTCGGCTTTCACGCGCTCGACGGTCGACGTCCCGCCGGTGCCGAAAGCGCACACGATACGAAGATCATCCACCGAGTGACCCAGCTCCGACAGTTGCTGTTCGATCTCGAAGGCGGTGAGTCTCTCGTGCACTTCCACGTTCAGCTCGTTGTCGTACTGCTGCGGGCAGAAACCACCGTAGATTCTCGCCAGGAGCTTGGCCAGGCCGATTGTGTCCTGCCTCGCGAGAAGGGCCTCCACCTCCTGGCGCGAATCGTCGAAGACCCCCTGGTCGAAGCCCAACCGGGCCAAGTCTGACCTGATGTTCAGGGTAATGGCCTTGGCAGCGAACGCGTTGGAGTTGAGCTGCATTCCCGGTGCGGGGCAGACGTCCATATCGAGGTCTATCGTCCTTACTCCCGATGTCCTCAGCCCGTCCAGGACCCCCTTCTCGAGCCTCCGCGAGACCAGCGCGACCACTTTCAGTCCGAGCTTCGCGAGCCGCCCGAGGGCTATGCCGAAATTCCCTGAGGTCGCCTCGAAGATTGTCTGCCCCGCCGGAGTGTTCCCGAAGCGATGGCATCGCGGACTATCTCCATTGCAGGTCTCGACTTGATCGACCCGCCGGGTACCTTCGACTCTAGCTTCCCGAGCACCACGAGCTGTTTCCCGTCGAGGTCGAGGTCGTAGACGCTCTTCGTGCAATCCTCGACGGCCCGCTGATGTCCACCAGGGGGTGTAGGGTTGGTCACCTTCGGGCCGTCGCGGCCCTCTTCAAGGTGAGACAGCCTGCTCCATATCTCACTCTCGAACTCCGAGAGGAGCGAGCTGTCCACGGGCTGTTGCCGGGTCTGTTCCAAGCCGTCTGAAGGAGGCGCACACTATTTATATAACTTATGTTATAATCCCAAACCATGGGTGAGACGTACAAGGCACCTGATGTGCCGGCGGAGTCCGTCACCCCGTCCTTCGTAAGGGACGAGTTACTCGCATGCTTCGAGAGCGCCAACAGGGAGTTCTCCAGGATATTGGATCAGCCCGTCGGCGACGAGGCCCTGAAGCAGCAGGTCAGGCAGTTCGTCACCTCGGTCTTCAGCAGGTGCGGGGTGAGCTTCGAGGACCCGACCAAGGCGGGAATCATGACAGCGATCGAGGAGTGCAAGAAGAACGCCGAGGACATGATGGGGCCGAAGGGGTCGGACATAATCAGGGACCATTATGAGGAGATGATGAAGCTCCTCGAGAAGCTACCAAGTTGATGTTCAACCGCGGCCACAAAATGGCGCGATGGCCTGACCTCGACGCCGGGACATATCAATAAATCGTAGGTCGCCTCTGCTGGCGCACAGTTGGTCCATCCCTCCAAGGACATCACGGGAAAAGAAGGGCAGGAGCTGAAGGGTAAACGAATCGTCCTGGGGGTGACAGGGAGCGTCTCGGCCTACCGGGCAGCAGACATCGCCCGGGACCTCATGAGGCACGGCGCTGACGTGCACGCTGTGATGACATCAGGGGCCCAGAAGATAATCCATCCAAACCTGCTCGAATGGGCAACAGGGAACCCAGTCGTGACGGAACTCACGGGGAAGATCGAGCACGTCGCGTTCACAACGGGGAAAGAGAAGGCCGACCTGATACTGGTCGCGCCGGTCACGGCCAACACAATCGGGAAAATCGCGTCCGGCATCGACGACACCACTGTCACATCATACGTGTCGTCAGCCCTTGGTGCGGGCATTCCAATCGTAATCGCACCAGCGATGCACGACACCATGCTGACTCACCCAATCATCGAAGAGAACCTCAAGAAGCTGGAGAGAGCCGGAATCACGCTCGTCCCTCCCGTGATTGAGGAAGGGAAGGCCAAGCTATCCTCGCCGAAGGTGATCCTGGAGATAGCAATCTCCCGCCTGGCGAAGAAGAATGACATGAGTGGCATGAAGGTCCTAATAACCGGCGGGCCGACGGTCGAGCCGATAGACCCGGTCAGAATTCTCACCAACAGGAGCTCGGGAAAGATGGCCGTGGCCTTGGCCTCGGCCTGCATCAGAAGGGGGGCCGAAGTGGTGATGGTATACGGGCCGGGTGTGGCAGAACCCCCCTCAAGTGCGAGGGTTGTGAGGGTGGAGACCGCCCGGCAGATGCTGGCGGCGGTGGAGAAGGAGCTGTCGAGCAAGAGGTTCGACCTCGCCATCGCAGCCGCAGCGGCGTCGGACTACGGTCCCGCGAGATATCACAACGAAAAGCTCGACTCCAAGCGCGAAGATGTGGTCCTGGAGCTCAGAAGGAGCCCGAAGATCATCGAAAGAGTGAAGGAGCTCTCCCCTTCGACCTTCCTCCTCATCTTCAAGGCTGAGCACTCTGTGACGAGGGTTGAGATGGTCAGCAGAGCGGCGAAGAGGGGCAGGGAGGTGAGAGCTGACCTCGTCGCAGCCAACGACGTGGGAAGGGAGGGGGTTGGCTTCGGATCAGAAGACAACGAGGTGGTGCTTGTCGACCCTCGAGGGAAGAGCGTCTCCCTGCCGAAGGCCCGAAAGAGCGCCATAGCGGACAGGCTGCTGGATTCTGTGGTCGCGAGGATCCGTACCTGATGAACAGCGGGTCGCTAAGGGTGGCAGCGGTCCAAATGGAGTGCTCCGGCTCCCTGGGAGAGATTGAGGATAGAGCGCTGAAGATGATTCGGAAGGCAGCGAGGCTCGGAGCGGACATAGCCTGCCTCCCGGAACACTGGTCGCCAGAAGTGATCGAGAATCCTGCCGAGTTCCTCAGCCTCTTCGAAGAAGCCGCCCGGGATTCCAAGATACATCTCATTTCTGGGGGAGACTTCATCAGAGAGGGAGGTTCCACCTACGTGGAGAGCTTCTTCATCGGGCCGAACGGCCTTCTAGGCACTCAGAGGAAAGTTCATCTCTTTGGTAGGGAGAAGAGGAAGGCGAAACCGGGAAGCGAGTACCCGATCTTCCGTGCGGCGGGATCGAAGGTAGGGATTGCAATCTGCCATGATATCGTCTACCCTGAAGTGGCGAGGATACTCGCGCTGAAGGGCGCCGAGGTCATCTTCTCCCCTGCCAGGATTGGCGGCTCCGGCCTCTACCCCTGGCGCCTTTACATCTTGGCGCGGGCCCTAGAGAACAGGATTCCCATAGTCTCCCCGAATTTCCTTTCCAGGTCCCAAGGTGGAAGCGTGATAGTCGGCATCGAGGACGTGGGGGACGGCATCGTCTATCCGAAGGTGCTGGCCAGGGCAGGCTCCCATCCCAGACTGCTCGTCGCCGACCTTGACCTGAAATCGGCCAGGAAACTCAGGGCGAGGAGGCTGAAGGCCAGGCGTGTGGAGACTTTCTCGCGCATCGCCGAACCGTAACTTGTCCTTTCAATTCGCCAGTTAACGGAACTGCCGGCGTCCTTCTCCTTCAGGGATCTCGTGCTACTCGCTCCATTCTCTGTGCGTCCTTCTTAACAGCGCGACGAAGCCCCTAGCGAACAGAACTGCTGGGTAAGCGACCATCCACCTGAGTAGGATCATCGCCGCTCTGTGCCTTTTCATGCCCAAAGCTATGGGTGGGCTATAGCGGTAGTAAGCCCCGAGGACCTTCGAAAACGGTTCTCGCAGCTCGGTCTGGAGCAGGATGTCATCCCTGAACTTCCTGAGAAGCTCCACTCGCGAGTCGAGCTCCGATCCGAAGGCCGCGGTAGCTATGAAGCACTCCTTGTTGACTTCCACACACGAACCTTCGATAAGTCTGCCCGGTCTGCCCGTGTCATCCTCAGCTGTGTCCGGACACTGACTTTCGAGGGGAAGATAGGACCTCCGGGTGAAGACAGAAGCGTCGTCCCTTCTGTACCTTCCCTCGACCCAGTGGAATCTCTTCGGAGCTGCAGGGCTCTCTGCGCTCATACCGGCTCTCGTCCCCTCTCTAGTCTAGAGGCACCGACTATGGCAAGCCTGACTTCCTCCACGTCAGGAACCACCCCCTGGCTGATGATCCTGTCGTCCACAATCGTAATCGGAGGGTGATACGCCCCCTTTGAAAGGGCGAAGGGCAACCTGTTCAGCCAGGGCTCGACTTTGAACCTGACCTGGATTCCATTGGCTCTTGCAATCGCCTCTCTCACTGCCGCCACTGTCAGGTTACACTCCTCGCACACGGACCGGCCCACGTTGAAGAGCAGCTGCCTTCCAGTTATCCTATAGATCTTGACTTCTACCGGGGTCTCGTCTGCGCTATGCAGGGCGTTCGAAGGCCTGTCCATCTATCAGCACTTCCTCGCTGTTATCGCCACATATCCGAGCTTGCCCTCCTCCACGGCAGTAACGGTCAGGGCCAGCAGGTGGCGAGCGTAGTCCAGGTCCTCCTGGTCCAGCCCGAGCTTGCCGACCCCGGCCAGCATCTTCGCGAGGAAGATTTGACGCCTGACCTCGCCGAGGAAATCCAGCGTTTCTTGTTCCATTTTCTCGACGGCTTGGACTTCGAACCCTCCACGTTCGAGCACCTCCAGATACCCCCTGACGGAAAGCGCTCTGCCGACGCAGAAGACGTCGGTCAGGGGGGACCTTAGTTCCTCAGGAAGCTCCCCTTCCACCGCCACGTCGGACACCCCCAGGCGTCCGTTCGACTTTAGGACTCGTGACAACTCCGCGGCTGCCGCGGGCTTGTCACGGAAGGTCGAGAGGACGCACTCCATCATCGCCCCATCGAAGGTCTCCTCGGCCAAAGGGACGTGCTCCCCGTCGCCTGCCAGGAACGAAATCCCGTTGGAATCGACCGTCCTGCGCATGGCGTCCCCGGCATTGCTTGGAGAGGCGTCGATCCCTACGACCCTACATCCGAACTGCTCTGCAAGCAGGCGGGAGGTCGTCCCGATGCCGCAGCCTAGGTCGAGGAACATCTCCTCTCGGCCGGCTTTCATCATCGAAGCAAGTTTCGCCGATGCCTCCGCGCCTCCCGGGTGCCAGGCGCTCCCGAGAATCAGCCCGGTGATGCTAGGCCGGTATGGGGACCCCGAGCAGCAACTCGGCTCGCTCAAGTCCTTGGCCCTCTGTAGACGTTGTTATAGGCGCAGAATGGGATTATCTTGCAGTCGGGGGTAATCTCGCCAACGCAGCACTTCGTCACACGCCTGACATCGAAGTTCCAGGAGTCCATGAAGGGCTGGACGAGGATCATCTTGACCTTCTGGGCCAGCTCCCCCAGGTCGAGGAGCACGTCGCAGGCCGTGCAGTAACTCATGAGGATCTTTTCGGAGCCCGGAACCGCCGACGCCGAATAGAGCGTCTCCAGGCTTGTCCTTTTTGTGAAATACTCCGTATCAGGGAGCGCGCGGTTCGAGAAGTAATTCATGTAGTCCTCATGGTCAATGACGCGGGTCAACGGAGTGGCATTCCCTCCATCCACGTAGACGTAGGTCGCCGTGCTGCAGTTAGGGGAGCAGCAGGGAATCGGGAAGAAGTCCGATTGGAGCAACCCGAAGCTGGACTGCGCGGCCACCCCTTTGACTACGTCGGGAAGGGTCACCCTGTCGAGTGGGTCGAAGTCAGGGTGGCGGCCGGCGTAGAAGGTCGGCTGGAAGACCACCCCCTTTACGTGCTGGTTCCTGAACGCATAGTCGACCACCGCCCCGTACTCGTCCTCATTGACCCCTCTCTGGACGGTGCAAGCAAGGACGGTGTTCACGTTATGCTTCAAGAGGTTCTCCAAGGCGGACCTCTTCGTCTCTCTGGCGTCCTCGCCACGGAGCGTCTCACTGGTGCTTTTCTTGAAACCATCGAACTGGAGGTAGACTGTGACGTTCAGCTCCGAAAGGTCTTGGACGAAGCCCTCGTCCCTGGCGATACGAGTCCCGTTTGTGTTGAGCATGACTATCTTGATGTTCCTCGCCCGAGCAGCGCGTATCATCTGAATGATTTGAGGGTGGATCGAAGGTTCCCCGCCGCTGAACTGGACCACCTCGGGGTTCCCTTCGTACCTCACGAAGGCGTCGAGCATAGATTCAACTTGTCCCAGTTCGAGTGACTTGCCCACGCTTGAGTTGGCGAAGCATGTGGGACAGCGCATGTTACAGCTTTCCGTCACCTCGATTATCCCGAGGCAGGTGTGCTGCTTGTGTTCGGGACATAGCCCGCAGTCGTACGGGCAACCAGACTTCGAAGCCGTCCCGAAGGATTTCGGCATGGTCCCGGGTTTGTTGAACTTGAGGGCCCACCGATAGTAGTCAGCGTCAGAGCTGATAAGGACATCAAACTTGCCATGGACTTCGCAGGTCTTTTCCATTATGACCCGGCCGTCACGGACGATCAGGAAGGCGTCCACGAGGGCCAGGCAGACTGGACAGAGGCTCTCCGTCTGGTCAAATTCTGACCGAACCTTTTCGGCGGAATACTGCATGTTCCCCGTTTACTCCCCTTTGAATGATTTGGTGGCTCGGCGGGCATGCCCCTCGGCGATGGATTTTCTCTGCCACCTCCGGACTCGTAAGAACTCCCTCGGCTCTGGAGCCTTGTAGTGGGTGAAGGAGTGCTCCAGCAGTTTTAGGGCGAAAACAGGAAGTTGTCGGGCATCGGTCAAGGAGGAATAGACAGGACCTATGCCTTCAAGCACGGCCATGGTCTTGGTGCCGGGCCCACTCTCGTCTGCTATGAGCAGCGCGCCGATGGTTCTCGCGCGGACTGTTGACATCGGATACATGGGTTCCTCAGTTGCCACCAGCGGGTCCAGGTAATAGCCGTTGTCGCCCTTCGTCCCGGGGATGAAGCCGTGGTAGAAGGGAAAGTGGATTGGGGTGTAAAGGAAGAGGTCCACAAAGACTAGACCAGTACGAGGATGCGCTTCGAGCTCGAAGCCGCACCCCTTCGTGATCTCGACGACTTTGGCGCGGGCTGGAAGCCCCTTACCCGCCCCCGCCTCCTCGTGCACGCAGGGAGACTCGGCTTTCTGTCTGTTCTTCCTGTAGTCTCCGAGAAATCGGTCCGTCGTGATTACGACCTTCTCCGTCGGGGGCCCAGTCACTTCCTATTGTCCAGCATTCTGGCCTCGTCTCCTGAGACTAGGAGGTGGTCAGTTACGATGACCTCATGCGTCCTAAAGATGAAGCGCTTTATGGAATGCAGACCGAACGGGCCCCTGTTCACGCAGGCCATCGAGAGCTTGGTGAGGGGGAACCTCGAGGTCGCAAAAGTCGACATTTCCTCGCTTGCTAGAAGCCCCAACTGGAATAAAACAGGCGGCTTTAACGCTTCAATCGCAGCTTTGCGCGCTTCAATACCTGTATTGGGTCTGTCCCTCGTCCTCGAGTTCGACGCCGAGACCGCTGGCTAGGCGGTTGACGAAGTTGAAGTACGCCGCTACCAAGGCAAGATTAAGGATTTCTTCGTCGACCAACCCCTGCTTGCGGAGCTCGTTGATGTCCTTCTCTGTGAGGGACTTCGGATTCCTCGTCAGGGTAATCGCATACTCCACCATTGCCCTGTCTTTGGCGGGAAGGGCGACTACGAGTGGGTTCTCGATGAGTTTCGCTATAAATCCTTCTTCCTTCACATATCTACCGAGGGCAGCCGAATGATGCGCGACGCAGTACTGGCATCCATTCTGGGCTGACACGATCACCGCAATCATCTCCCTTTGCTTTCTGCTCAATTTTCCGCCACCGAACAGTATGCTCAGATACAGGTCGAGGTGTGCGCCAAGGGACTTGGGGTCAAGGCTCTGCGCCTTGAATATATTGGAAACTTTTCCTCGGCTCGTACGCGCCCTTTCATACGCTGATTTCAGATCGCCTTCGGTTTCTTCTTCACTCTGCGTCTTTTTCCACGTCATGCTGTTCACCTGCGCTCGAGAGAGTTGAACCGGGTGTTTCCAAGCACTCCGCATTTGGTGGAAATTGAATGTACCCCAACCGAGGGCTTCCATCTCCTCCCCTCTTCGCGATGGACCTCGCCGACGTGGGCAAGGAGAGCTTCCCCGATGGGAACCCGGTCCCGCAGAGAGTGTAGGGGTGCTTCCTGGCCATGGGCAACGAACGGGTCTCGGAGGCTATGAATTATTCCTTTGACTCCGAAGCCGAACTTCCGACCAAGGCCACGTCGTACGCATTGTCCGCTAGGATCGCACCCAATCGAGCTCAACTAGAAGTCTAGGCGTCAATAGTGGGTTGAAGTAGGGGGCCCAAACCTGTCCCACGAGTAGAGGAAGAATTCACAAAATGAGGGAGGGCCGGGGCACTGCCAAGGTGTCCCTGGCCGGCTTCGTTGAGGGATGGGTGCAGCCGTCCCATCTACATCGGGTGCACAGTCTTACCGTGGGCCTGAAGTTCCACCTGAGTAGCGAAGGTGGCGCCGCACGCTTGACACTTGAACTGTTGCACCGGTGCGCTCGCAGCGTGCATCTTCCCATGCTCCATCAGAGCTTCCTGAGTAGGGAACTTTGCTCCGCACGCCTGGCATGCAAATTCTGGCATTTTTCTCAGCGAACGAAGCCTGGCAATCATATTAACAAGTTGAGCTTAAAAGTAAAATGGTGGTTTTAACCTAAAGCTTCGCTGAACGATGGACCTCTGAGGGACCTAGTCCGCTAGGCCCCTATTTGGCCGGGGTCGCCTGGAACTCCCCGATGTCCCCCACGGCGATGATTTTGCCCATCTCCGACGGCACCAACCGGTCTCGCCCAACATCAAACCGCCAACTCATGCTCCGCATCCCAGTAGATCTGGGTCTGTGCGGAGCAGTTATCGCACCTGACGTTGACCTCAATGCTATCTCCATTTGGGCATGGCTCATTCAGCTTAATTTCGTAGTCCTTGGATGGTGGCGTCACTTCGATTGGGTGGCCGCAACTCCTGCAGTCAATCTTCATTTCAACTATCGCCTTCCTTTCGCCCTCTTTTCCTGGGGCACCAGATTAACAGGTTAGGCTTGACCCTGAAGCTTCTGCTTTAAGCGACGGCCTCAGGATGAGGAAGCGCGGCCTGCGACGGCGCCTCGATGTCCCCTACGGAGATGAGCTTCCCCAGCTCGGTGAGCATGACCTGGGTCTTCCCTCTTGGCCCGATATGGGTCGCGGCCAGGCCCATGGTGATGAGGCCTTCCGCCTTCGCGTTCCCATTGACGTGGTACGACACCAATGGTAGGCTCATCTTGGTCCTCGCCGCCAATTCCTCCAGGGAGCTGCAACAATCAGGCTGGTCCTTCAAGAACTTGAGGATCGCAAGCTTCCGTTCAGGCAGGAGCCTGTAGTAGGAGAACTTCAGGACTGGTAGCATAATCAACTTATCGTCCATCACAGCCATGGCCTTTAGCCCGTTGACGTACGACGCCGACAGCGCGGCGCAGTTCACGAGGTTGTCTCCCGACGACACGTTGACGAGGAGGCTGTCCTGGTCCACGGCAGACTTCATCTGGGCGAATATCTTGAACATCCCTTCGAGGAGGCCCCCCTTGATGTCGATGACCTGGACTCCGATCCTGAGCTTGTCAGCCACAGCCTTCAGTTCGTCCAGCCTTTCCCTGTGCTTGCCCGTGGATAGGAGGTAGATCTTCTCGGTGGGGAACTCGCGCACTGCGGTGTAGATTGACTCCAAGTCTTCTCCCAGAGGCGCAACGATGTTGTACTTCAACGCAAGTTCGTGCCGAGGTTGCGAATTTATAATCTTACCCTTAACTTCAAGCCCTGTTTCTTGATTAAAGCACAGGTTTAATCGTTGCAATGCAAGGTTAATTCTCGCCCGTCACCCGTCATCCTGACAAAGAGAATGTCAGACAAAGTACAACACATAACCCAAGCGGACTTCGAACGCCTAGTTCTGAAGTCACAGACACCAACAGTCGTGGACTTCTACGCCGACTGGTGCGGACCATGCAGGATGGTGTCTCCGGTCATCGAGTCACTATCCCAGGAGTATTCGGGAAAAGTCAGTTTCGCCAAGGTGGACACGGACGCCAATCAGAGCCTCGCCATGCGCTACGAAATCATGAGCATCCCAACGGTGATGATTTTCAAGGGCGGTCGGTTGGTTGACAAGATCATCGGAGCGATGCCAGCGGACGCGTACAGGCGGAAGATCGACGCCGCCTTGGGAGGCAACTAACCGTGGCGCTCACATCAACATACTACAAGTGGGGTATCCTCGGCGGCTTCGTCGGCGCAATCCTGATGGTCCTAGTAATGCTGGCGGCGGGCATGTCGATGGGCATGCCACAGGCGCTCATTCTCCGAGCTCTGGGGGTCGGAGTGCTCGGGATAGCTCCCGGAGACTTCATGGGCACCATGCTGGGCGGGCTCGTCATCCACCTGATCACAGGCACCTTCATCATAGCCTCCATCCTCGTCGCCGTGACCCTGGCTGTGAAGCGACAGCTCCTCGTCACGAACGCCGGGCGTGGCCTCGGAATCGGGCTGCTCGCAGGCGCAGTGGTCTACTTCGTCTGGGGGCTCCCCATGCTCTATCTTGTTATGGCTCCAAGCGCTGTGAAAGCCGTCGTAGCCACTATGGGAGTCTCCATGACCATGGCCAAGGGGATGCTGATGGCGAAAATAGGCTACGTCGCGGTGGCTTTCTTCTTCGCGCACCTAGTTTACGGCGCCACCTGGGGCGTCCTGGTCGGCTTCGGAGTCTCGCGAGCCTCCGGCAAAGGTGGAAACGGGAGCCGGAGCGCAGGCTCGAGTCAGTTCAAGTGCCCGACCTGCGGTGCCGCTTTCGCGAGCAAGAACGAACTGATGGAGCACGGAAAGGTCCACATGTCAAGCACACCCAAGCAGGAATTCAAGTGCCCTGCATGCGGCGCGACCTTCGCCAGTCAGCAAGAGCTGATGGACCACAAGGCGAAGGCCCACCCGATGTAAGAAGGCGAAATGGGATGGGCACGTCCCACGCCTCCCTTCTTTTTGATTTGAACTGTCCGTTCTGCTGCTCCCACTATGCTGACTCGTACCCGAAAGAAGGGGTAGCCGCATGATAAAATTCGAGGAGGCCGTAATCGAGAGGACGAAACGGACAATGGCGTATGTCAAGGAGCACGAGACTGATTTGCCTCCCAGGACGATAACCGTGAGGCTGGAGAAGAATGACAATTTTCTTTCTACGGCGTCGCGAGAAGGCAGCAACCTCGTTTGGCATTCCGACGAATACAAGGAAAGAGGGGGAGGAGAGAAAGGTGCCAGCCCGTTATCCTATCTCCTTTCGAGCATGGGGTTCTGCCAGTTCGTGCACTACACAGAGCACTCGATCGTAGGTGGGCTGAAGCTCGACTCTCAGCAGATGAAGGTCTCTGGAAAGATATCAATGCAGCCACCGAGACGGTTTACCGATATCACCTACGAGGTTAGCATTGCAGGCGCAGAAAGTGAAGAAGCCATCAAAACCCTCGCGAGGAAGGCGGCAGACGATTGCTATGTTACTAACACTCTGAAGCGGGCATGCACGGTGACGGGCGTAATAATGCACAACGGCACGAAAATAGACCAGCATTAGCGTTACCCAGCAGCCAAAAGGTATCGGCCGAAGCAGGTAGCCATCGAAAATCCCCTGCGCGCCCGCGGAATCGAAAACCCTCCTTCCGTATTCAAGGCGTTCCGAGCTCTTCGGTCAGCCCATGTGAGACGCCCCGTTCCCTTCCAGGTTCATGGGCGCTTCTTAGCGAGAACAGATTGTAGTATGATGCAGTCCCTGTGGCTGGACCTGTCCACAGCCCACTCGATGACGGGAATTATCGCATCCCTAAGTTTCTCCCCGTCCTCGGTCAGTGAATACTCGACTCGAGGGGGTATTTCGTTGACCGCACGTCGGTTGATAATCCCAGACGAGGAGAGCTGCTTGAGCGTGTCGGCCAGGGTCTTCGGGGAGATCCCCCTTAGCTCGTTCATGATCTCGTTGTACCTCATCTTCGGGGCATTCCCAAGGACGCAGATTATGAGGAGGGCCCACTTCTTGCTGACGACATCTATCACTCCCTGTATTGGGCAGGTGTCAATGAGCTTGCTTTCTTGGGGCATAGTCCCTATGTAGCTATAAACCTGATAGTATAAGTAGTATTCGTTCTGTAGTTAGGGTGGTGAAAGAGTGCCGTCTGAGAAAATAGCCGTACTGAAAGTCGATGGAATGCACTGCCAGAGCTGTGCGGACGCAATCGGGGGCTCCCTGCGCTCCCTGAAGGGAGTGAAGGAAGCCAAAGTGGAGTTTGCGAAGTCGAAGGCGACCGTCAGGTTCGACCCCGGGCAGACCGACAGCCTCAAGGTCAGGAAGGCGATTGAAGGGGCGGGCTACAGGGTGGCCTGAAAGGTACAACCCTGTGGGTCCGCCTTGGGCCACCTGAGGCTCGTCTCTTGAGGTGAGTCGAATTGGTTGAAAAGACCGAGAACCAGCAGCTGAAGAAATATCAGGTCAAGATAGGGGGGATGCACTGCTCGTTCTGCGCGAGCAGCATAACGAAGGTCCTCTCCTCCGTCCCCGGCGTGGAGGGGGCCAGCGTGAGCCTCGCTCACGAGGAGGCGCTGGTCAACTACGACCCGAGCAGGGCAGAGCCCTGGCAGATAGACGACGCCCTCAGGAGCATGGGGTACACGGTCAGGGATCCCAACAGGGTGCGGACACTCGAAGAGGAGGACGCGGAGGTGAAGAGCGCGTTGTACAGGCTGCTGGGGTCAGCGGTCCTGACGTTTGCGGCGCTGGGAGTAATGTCCCTTACCTGGCTCGGCGTCATCTCCAACCCGATGCCAGTCTTGGCCGAGGCCGCCATGGTCGGCCTTGCCTTCGGAAACGTCCTCGGGTTCGGGCTCCCGATCCTGAAGATGGCATACCAGTCGCTGAGAAGGAGCATCCTGAATCAGCACGTGCTGATGGAGTTCGCCGCCTTTGGCGGCATGGCGGGCGGCTTCGTCGGTCTGTTCGTGTACAGGAGCTTCCCCGCGCCAGACTTCTTCGCCATTGCGATTTTCATAACCTCATACCACCTACTCGGAGGGTACGCGTCTCTGAAAGTGAGGACTAAGACCTCCCAGGCCGTCCGTAAACTCCTCGCCCTCCAGCCCCCGACGGCCAGGGTGATAAAAGATGGAAGAGAAGTCGTGGTCCCAATCGCGCAGGTCGCGAGCGGAGATCTCGTCCGGGTCAGACCCGGGGAGAGCATCCCGGTCGACGGCGTAGTCACTGATGGCTACTCCACGGCCGACGAGAGTCTCGTCACCGGCGAATCCATGCCCGCCGAGAAGTCTGTGGGCCGCGAGGTCATCGGAGGCTCGGTCGACCTCACCGGGAGCCTCGTTGTGAAGGTGACGAAGACCGGGGAAGAGAGCTTTCTCCAGCAGGTGGCGCACTACATAGAGGACGCCAGGGCGATGAAGCCCGGAGTGCTGCAGCTCCTTGACGTGACGCTAAGGTACTTTGTGCCGGGAGTGATTATCGCCTCCATCGCCGGCTTCGCCATCTGGACCGTGGGGGCCTGGGCTGTCCTAGGCCGGCCGGACGTTGCGCGTGCTTCGTTCGCAGCCCTCGCCGCACTCGTGATGGGGTACCCATGCGCACTCGGCATGGCCACGCCTCTGGCGATGATACGGGGAGGAGAGATGGCAGCGGAGAAGGGGATACTCTTCAGGAGCAGCGAATCGTTCCACGTCTTCGGCAGGATTGACATCGTGGTGCTGGACAAGACAGGGACAATAACCATTGGGAAGCCCACCGTCACGGCGGTGCACCCCCTCAACGATTACACCATGGTTGACTTGGTGACCTTTGCCTCCAGTGTTGAGGCACTCTCGGAGCACCCGCTCGCCAAGGCGATCGTAAAGAAGGCCGATGAAGAAGGGGTAGGCCCACGGAAGGTGGACGGCTTCGAGGCGATTCCAGGCAGAGGTGTCAGGGCCCTGTACGAAGGGAGGGAGCTCCTTGCCGGCAAGCCAGAGTTCCTCTCCGAGGAGAACGTGGCAACAGATACCGTCAGGGAGGAGATCGAGTCAATGGAGGCAAAGAGGGAGACTACGGTTGCTGTGGCGTACGGCGGGAGGCTCATCGGTCTTATTGGGCTGTCGGACACGATAAAGCAGGACGCTCCTGAAACCGTAGCCGAGCTCAGGCGGCTCGGAATGGAGCCCATGATGATAACCGGGGACAACGAGCGGACGGCCCGGGCCGTGGCCTCGCAGGTGGGAATTGAGAAGGTATTGGCCAGGGTCCTCCCGAACGAAAAGGCGGACAGAGTGAGAGGGCTGCAGCAGCAGGGGCACCGGGTCGTCATGGTCGGAGACGGGATAAACGACGCCCCGGCACTGATGCAGGCGGACGTCGGGATCGCCCTGGGGGCGGGGACGGACATAGCGATGGAGTCGGCCGACCTGATAATAATTGGAAACGGGCTTGGCGGGGTCCTCGACGCCTACCACATCGGTACCAGCAGCTACTCGAAGACCAAGCAGAACCTAGCCATCGCGTTCGCTTTCAACGGCGTAGGCGTTCCCCTGGCGGTTACGGGCATTGTGCAGCCTGTGTGGGCCATGGTGGCGATGCTGGCGGGTGTCACATTCGTGCTCGTGAACTCCTTTGGCGGAAGGCTCGTTCCAAGGCGCAGGGCCATGGCCGCAGAGGTAAGAATGGCGTCGCTGAGCGTCCCCTCGCTCCACTGCGGGAATTGCCTCTCCAACGTGATGGAGGCGGTCTCCGACCTACAGGAGGTCGTGTCCGTGGAGGGAGACGAGCAAAGCAAACTGGTGCTGGTGAGGTATCGCGGCGGAGAAGATGTCGAAGACCGGATAAGGAAGAAGATCGAAGATGCCGGGCATATCGTGGCCTAGGCTTTTCCCTTGGCCTTCTTCTGCTTGTACGCTTTGGCGCACTCCTCGGCGTTGAAGTAGTATCGCCCTCCATCGATGTATTCGACGTACGGCTTGCCTAGAATAGGCGCGTTGCAGAAGGAGCACTTGAACTGGACCATGGCTTCCGCCTCGACGGAAGCCCCGTACTCCTCCTTCCCGGTCTTAGTGACGACCAAACTGGAAGTCCCGGTGATTCCCCCTATCCCAGACAGTCTTTCTGAAATCAACTGGCCGAACCCGTCCAGGTCCCTGGCCTCGACCTTCAGGACCAGGGGATTCGACCCTGCGGTCCTGTAGATTTCCCTGACCTACTTCCTGGTCGCGAGCTTTGCCATGACTTCATCCACGTTCGACGGGCTGACTTGCGGGAGCAAGACGCCCCTGACCTTGCCAAGGATTCTGTCGGCGTCCACAATCACTGCGAACTTCTTTATCACCCCGAGCTCGACGAGCCTCTGAATTCGTGACCGCACCGTGGGAAGGCTGACACCTGCCTTCTGGGCGATGTCCTTGTACACCGTCCGACGATCCTCTTGGAGCATTTCGATGATTCGAACGTCGGTCCCGTCGAGCTGGATGGGCACCTCTAAGGCCAAGACCTTGTTTCCGTGAATTAAGGATTTGGTCATGAATGTTGAAGAAGGAGGAACCGAATCTGGCGCGTTCCCACCCAGTGATACACAACTGGGCTTTCTCCTTCCGCAGTTAAAGGAACAGTCCTACCTAGCCTGCTTCCGATTCCCCCGCCATGTCGTGTTGCAGTCTACCGCTGACAGAAGAAGAGGAAGAGCAGGAGGACGTAGAGACCGAGGTCCGGCCGAAGAGCAGAGCCAAGCGATCCTAGGAGGCCGTGCGCTTCTTGCCTGCTGAATACGACCTTGTGATACTAGGTCAGGGCGCCGCCGCCTTCGCCGCAGCGATAAAGGCAGACGAGCTGGGCGTCAAGACAGCGTTGGTCGGGAAGAACAGGACCAAAGAGACCTTACTCGGCGGGACGTGCGTGAACGTGGGGTGCGTCCCGAGCAAGCGCATGCTCACTGTTGGCGTGTCCTACCAAGAATCTATTGAGGGACCTTTCAAGGCAATCAGGTACGGAAAGAGCAGCTTGGACTTCGAGAAGGCTGTCGCCGAGAAGGACGTGCTCGTAAGGCGGTTCAGGAGACAAAAGTACGCCGACGTGGTCAAGGGGCTCCAGAAGGTCGATTACATACAGGGCGCTGCCATCTTCGCATCAAGCAGCGAGGTGAAGGTGGGGGGAAGGGCCGTGAGCGGGAGGCGGTTCCTAATCGCGACTGGCGCCAGAGCCAGCGTCCCGCGAGTCGAGGGGATTGACGGAGTCGATTACATTACCAACGAAGAAGCCCTCAGTCTGGGGAAGCTCCCGACGTCGATGATCGTCGTCGGCGGGCGGGCGCTGGGCCTGGAGTTCGCCCAGATGTACGCACACTTCGGAACGGAAGTAACCGTCCTGCAGCGGAGCGAAAGGATACTCCCAGACCACGAGCCCGAAATCTCCACGGTTCTGAGGCAGTCTCTCGAAGGAGAAGGCATACAGATTCAAACCGGCGTCCGGCTGGACGAGGTCGTCCAAAAAGGCAGCACTAAGATTGTAAGAGCGACCGTCGGTGGCGCCAGGAGGGTGTTCGAAGCGGAGGAACTGCTCCTCGCAACGGGAAGGACTCCGAACACAGACCGACTGAACACCACCAAGGCAGGGGTGGTGCTGAATGATTACGGCTTCGTTGAGGTAAGTGATGGGATGCAGACGTCGGCGCCCAACATCTGGGCCGCGGGGGACGTCATCGGCGAACCGATGCTCGAGACAGTCGCCGCAAAGGAGGGCGCAATCGCCGTGAGCAATGCCTTCACCAATGAGAAAAGACACATAGACTTCAACGAGGTCCCGAGGGCTGTCTTCACTTCTCCCGAAGTGGCGAGCGTCGGCCTGACGGATGCGCAGGCCAACGGCCAGGGAATCAAGTGCGCCTGCGGGGTCCTCCCCCTCGATTTGGTGCCGAAGGCCAGTATAATCGGTGACACCCGTGGGTTGGTCAAGCTCGTGGCGGATAGAGAGACAAAGTGGATCGTGGGGGTGCACGTAATGGCCCCCCACGCGGCCGACCTGATTCATGAAGGTGTCCTAGCCGTGAAGTTCAAGCTGACGATTGATGACATCATCGATACGGTACACATATTCCCGACCCTTTCTGAGGGAATCAAGCTCGCGGCGCAATCGTTCTACAGAGATGTGGGCAGCTTGAGTTGCTGCGTCGAGTAAACAGACCTCCCCTTCTCATACAACCACCTAGCGACAAATCGTGCACCCGGACAGCACCAAGAGCGCCTTGAATGTGCCAATCAAGCACAATCGCAAGTCCAAAGTTGGAGCATAAATATCGCGTCCCTTGCAGTATATGCAATGAACGCACCAAGACTGACGGAACTGATTCCGACTAGTGCCCGCCGCAGCCGCAGGAACCCGAACGAACGTTTGGATTCTCTATCTTGAAACCGGTCCTCTGCAGGCTTTCAACGAAGTCAATCTTCGACCCCCTGAGCACCTCAGCATCAGCCTTTGCGGCCATGACCCTGAGTCCGCCCACCTCTTCGACGACGTCTGCTTCACCCGGGAGCTTTTCG
>DAHVLJ010000015.1 GCA_027320425.1 Nitrososphaerota archaeon | reverse complement strand
CATCAGCAGGACGGACGCGATGCCGAGGCACGACGCCGGGGTCTCCACGGGCGACCAGGCAGATGTGTGAAAGACGTTCGCCTCATCCGCGCTCTCTCAGAGTCGTCATTGTCGTACGCAGCACATCACGGTCACCGGGAGCCGTAAAATCATCGGCTCACACGACACTTAAATATGCGGTCAGTAATTTGGATTCTGCAATCATATAATTGGAGGCCCTAGATCACAATTTCACCCGCCGCCGGGTTAACCAGCTCGCAGCTGCTACCGTGATTTCGCTTTTCATTCTTGGACTCTCCGTGCTCCCCGTGGTGATGGCGTCTTCGTCGGAGTTGCGCCTCCCCAACGCCGTCCTCCCCCTCGAATACATCACCCACCCGAACGGCAAGCCCGGGGGCGGAGGACATGGAGGGGGCGGCTCCTGCGTGACGACTTTGCCCGCTCCTACGGGTGTTTCCTATACGCCAAGCCAGATTGAGGCCGCCTACGGCTTCAATACAGCTGCGACCGGCGCGGGGGAGACCATAGCGATCATCGATGCTTACGGAAGCCCTACACTGACGAGCGACCTCAACTGTTTCGACTCCCAGTTCGGCCTCCCACCAGCGAACCTTCAGGTGGTCCAACCCTTCGGCAAGACCCACGGTAGCAACAGCAATTGGGGACTGGAGACGTCGCTTGACGTCGAGTGGGCCCACGCCATGGCCCCGGCCGCCAAATTACTCCTGATAGTCACCCCGAGCGCCAGCTTGCAGTACCTGGTCAACGACGCGGTCCCCTACGCGGTGCAGAATGGGGCCAACGTGATTTCGATGAGCTGGGGGGCTGCCGAGAGCGGCAGCAGCTGCTCCACTTGGACTTCCGAATCATCATACTTCGCCAACGCTGTGTCAGCGGGTGCGGTTCCAGTTGCAGCGTCCGGCGACAGTGGCGCCAACGATGGGACGTCTTCTCCAACTGTGAACTATCCAGCCTCCGACCCCAGCGTCCTTGGTGTGGGCGGCACCACCCTCACGCTAACCCCGTCCAACACCTGGAGCAGCGAGGTGGTCTGGAACGACCAGTATGGGGCTAGCGGCGGCGGAGTCAGCGCTTGCTTTTCAGAGCCGACGTACCAATCTTCTTCTAGCATCGAGGTAACAACATCGTCGGGTTCCCTCTACCCCTCAACCAGGGCAGTCCCTGATGTTGCTTACAACGCGGACGTGCTGACTGGCTACTGGGTGTACGACACGTCAGGATTCAGCGGTTGGGTGCAGGTCGGCGGGACCAGCGCCGGAGCCCCGCAGTGGTCCGCGATCATCGCTGACGCCAAATCAGCGGGCGACAGCATCAGTGGTTCCTCAGTGCACACGCAGGCCTATTCTCTCATAGGTTCCACCGCAGTCCACGACATCACAAGCGGGAACAATGGCTACTACTACGCAACTGCAGGATACGATGCGACCACAGGCGTGGGGTCGCCGGTCGAAGCCAACGTCATCGCCTCCTGGTAGAGTTACAGCATCGGAACAACCTTTGAAACCTGCGTTTTGAACCCGGCCACTCCAAGGCCCCCTTCCAGACATCCTCAAACGCGGATGGGACAGGGCCCCTGCGAAAGGCAGAACGCGTCAACCTGAGCTTTAGGTTCTGTGCGGGGGGCGGGATTAACCCACGAACCCCTGCTGGACGGGATGGTCGGTCGTGAGCCACCTCTCAGTAGAACCCGGCCCACGCTGCGCTATGCAGTGGTTAGTGCAGAAAATTCCTGAACTGGTACCGATGACCAAACTAGTACCAAAAACGGCCGTGACTATCCCAAGTCAAACTCCCTTCGAGACCCTTCTGAGAACTCGGCGGCCCACAAGACCCACACGCCAACAACTACAACGAGAATCCACGCTTTTTCCGTAGTTCCAAATCGGTCTGTCTTCCAACTCTCACGACCACCTCGGGTACCGCCTCTATGTCCTTTCGCGAAGTTCTAAAGTTGACTATGCAGCACCTTAGCGCGAACTTTCCCCCTACGACCGCGTTCGAAGGGAAGATCTCCCCGCCGGCCTGAAGCTTCTCGAGCAACGTCGCGTTCAATTTGTTGAGATACTTCTCTGTCCGTTTCGAACCTACATTGAGGTCGGGCGGAACGTAACGGAAGGTGGTGATGCTGAGGCTGTTCGTCAGGGCCTCGAGCTCTTCGTTCTTGCTTACGACCTCGAAGAGATACCGCGCCAGCTCGGCGTCGTCCGAGATCATCTTCCTGTACCCCTCCAGGCCGACCTGCCGCAGGGCGAGCCAGACCTTCAGCGCCCTGAAACCCCGGGAGTTCTGCGGCCCGTACTCGTAGTAGTTTATGGGCTCCTCTTCACCAAGCTTCCCGAACCGGTAGTATGCGGGGTGATGGCTGAACGTCTCTTTGAGGAGCTTCTCACGCCTGACGAGGACACATCCGGCCTCCAGAGGCGCGTATAGCCACTTGTGAGGGTCAAGAGCGACGGAATCCGCCTTTGCCATCCCTCTGAGATCGCCAGGTGGGTCGCGAAGGAGCGCGGCAAAGGCTCCGTAGGCTCCGTCGACGTGAAACCACAGTCCATTGTCTTTGCAAATCGACGCCAGCTCTGGCAGGGGGTCAACGACGCCTGTCTGGACGGTACCGGCTGTCCCGACGACCAGGAATGGGACGTTGCGGGTCCTGAGGTCGCGTTTGATGGCACGTCTGAGCTCAGTAGCGTCCATTCTCAACTGGTCGTCAACCGGAATCCAGTGTATCGAATCCAGGCCCAACCCGAACAGGTCTGCGGCCTTGAAAATCCAGTTGTGCGTTTCGTTTGAAGCGTAGACTATAAGCCTGCGCCCCTTTCCGCCGTTGATTCCCTTCTTCTGAATCGCCCAAGGGGTCTTGGTTCTCCTTGCCACCAGGAAGGCAACAAGATTCGCCATGTTCCCGCCGCTGACCAGCAGGCCTCCACAGCCAGGGTCGTAGCCGACCATTTCTGCCAGCCAGCGAATGGTTTGCCTCTCTATCTCGGTCGCGACAGGGGAGAGCGAGTATGCGCCCACGTTCGGGTTCACGACCGAGGCGAGGAAGTCCCCCAGGGCCCCGATTGGGGCCGCCGAGGAGGTGACGTAGCCCCAGAACCTCGGGTGGCCGTTTAAGAGCGAGTGGTCGAAGAGCAGGCCGGACACTTCCTTCATCAGCTGCCTGGGGTCGGAGGCGTGCTGCGGGACTCCCCCTCTCCCGAGCAGCGCACGTATCGCCTTGGGCGACTCCCCTCGTGTCACCCTCCTGGTAGGGAGGGTCTCAAGGAAACCAGAAGTGAGGTCTACGACCTCCCGGGCTAGCGAGGCAAATTCCTCCGGCGCTATCTCCAGAGGCGCGCTTCTGCCGCCGGAACCGGGCATCACGGCTGCTATCCGCCTGGAACTTTAAAGCATATGTGAACCGCATTCTGCGTGGCAACGCATCCGCTGACCCTGGGGTGAATGAACGCCGCGTTCTGGAGCACGGAGACGAGACCGAACATTCGGGTCCAAGGCGGGAGGGACCATCGAACGACTCGCGGATTCTGTCGGAGCCAAAGAGGTCGTGTAGAGGGGCTCTGTACCGACAGCGTGGAAGAGCGTTCTTGTTAGCGTTCCACCGCGAAGGTTTGTCGAAGTTCAGGAACGGGGAAGCTAGATGCGGTCCCACCGAAGGCCAAGAACCTCGTGGTCAGAAGAGCAGTCAGATGCGCCGCAGATTAGAACTCTCTTTCGGGGGGCTATCTCCGAGCAGTAAAGGCATCCTAAAGCTCGTTAGCTCGTGCCTGCAGGCTCCCGATTATGTCGTAATCATGGGATGCCAGGAGAGAAGTGGCCCCAGTGGCCCTGACTATTTCTTTGAACTGTTTTCTCAGGGAATCCCTCCACTCCTTGGGGAAGGCTTCAGGGTCTGGGTATGGGGGGCCGGGAGTATACAGCTTGAACCATTCCGGAAACATCAGCACGTTTCCTTTGGCGTCCCCTCGCGCATTATCCCCAACCAGGAGCTCCTTCCGATCGGATAGGAGAGCATAGTCGTCTCCGAACTTGTACGCTTGGAATCCGAGGACGCTGCCAGCCTTGTAGACTTCGAAGTTGCCTATCTGCTTCACTCTGGCAGCCTCCCATGTTTCAACGGCGTCAGGAATCGTCTCAGGAAGATACACCGGTACTCCCGCCCTCTTCACGATGAACCTCGACGCCCTCGTGTGGTTCTGCTCCGTAAGGAGCACTGCCTCGAGCTTGCCCAATCTACGCGCAGCTTCTAGGAGTCCGGGAACCATCGGTGGGTCTACAAATACGACGCCGGTTTCTCTGACGAAGAGATGGCCCACCAACATCCAGTCGTCGGCGGGGTCGGGGGTGGACCACCTGAAGACCCCATCTCTGATTGGTGTAAGCATCGTTTCTCCCCGTCTTGCTGCCAGGCAGCACCGAGCGCATAAGCTTTGCGAGGTCATCAGTCATTCGATTCTATGAGCAGGGTGACGAGCGAGGTCTTGAGCAAGATGCAGTCCATCCTCGGTAGGATTCCCTTGAGAAATTAATCGCATCCCTTCCGGCCCACTTTGGATTAGCCCAACACAAGGTCTGCTCGAACAATGGGACTTGGTTCTAGACAATCGTGTCTCTGTGGATAAGAGACGCTTTGTGTGCAATCAAACTGTTTGGGTTCGATAATGGTTGTCGAACGTGAAACAGCGACTTCGTCTTCCCTGTCCTCGAACTCCAAGCCGGCCTTGTCACGGTAAGACTCGGGGCACCTTTCGGGGCCGTGAACCGGGTCGCATAGGAGTTGAAATGGTAAATCAGAGATCAGATCCGGCTTTGCATAATCGATTCTGACCAGGAACGTTTCCACACACTCTTTTAACGTCTGTAGACTGCGCAGCTTCAGGTTGCCCGAGAGTCAGCGGAGGCGGGTTGACGAGCTTACCTTGTTAAGAGCTTGGATGGAATGGAATTCAAAGTCTCGGCGCAGGTACCTCGAAGCGATTCTCCACCTGTCTCCTGAGGATCGGAGGAAAGACCGAGGGGCCTCCTGGGGTTCGATTCAAGACGTCTTCTTGCATATCATCGAAGACTACATGTGGTGGTTCGAGAACGTTCCGCAGGGAAAAGGGGAAGACCAATTCGTCGCGCTGGTTGGGCGTGAGGTCGACGAAGGTGAACTTCGTTCATTGACGCGAAGGGCGGAGGAAACGGTCCAGAGGTACATGGTTTCGCTAACTCCCGAAGACCTGGGTCGTCCTTATGTGGTGCACGGCACTTCCGGCGGTGGAAAGGAGTACACCATGACCCACGTGTCCCGCTGATATCGTGTGGCACATGGTCGAAGAGCAACTGCAGCACATCGGAGAGCTGAACGCCCTATTCTGGCAGATGGACATGGACCCGCAGGCGCAGGCCTGGTTCAGCAGCGAGTTGTCCTGAACTCATTAGCAGCGAGCCAAGAAGACGTTGGGCGATGTCATGTTGCAAAGGCAAAGTGTAGGACGACCCATAGATGTTGGTGGACAAATACCCGCTTGCAGTGCGATTTGTCTTTGCGGATTACGTTGATGGCATGGCACTGTGCCGACGGCTCATGTTTCGCGAGGTCCGAACCCTTGTCAGAGAGGCCAAGTGTCTGGGCTACAAGCTTCACGGAAC
>DAHVLJ010000009.1 GCA_027320425.1 Nitrososphaerota archaeon | reverse complement strand
AGTGGAGTCCTGCCTTTCACAGGGACATTATAGACACAAGAAGAGCCCAAGTGCTAGCGGCTGTGCTCCAGTCCATAGCGCACCAAAGAACGGGTCAGGGAGAGCGATTCCCGACAGAGGCGCAATGAACCCCATACACGGTCTCAATAGTTCGCTATCTAGCTTGGAGCTTGCCTGAGGGCTCTGATGATCAGCTCGGGAGCATCCGAGCCCACTTCGTCCACTCCCAGCCGCATCACTTCATCGAGGTCGGCGGCGTTGTTCACATTCCCCGCGCCGACCATTATCGACTTGCCATGAGCTTCGTTGACAATCCTTTCCGACAGGAACTGCCGCTGCATGAAGACACCATCTGCCTTGGCGTCAAGAGCTAGGGCAGCTGGCATCGCCGGACTGACTGGCATGCAACCGAGCAGCACCTCGCACTTCGACGAAGGAAATCGCCTCTTGGCAGTCCTCAGTGAGTCGTGCCAGGCGCTGGCGAAAGCAACCCGTTCGGACCTCCCCGAACTTTCGACCACGTCCAGAATCCGAGGAAGGGTCTCTGGCTCCTTGACCTCGACGACGAGGCCGATTCTACTTAGCACGGCGCCTACTACCTCTTCGAAAGTCGGGATTACCTCCCCTTGGCCGGCGTCCAAAACCCTGAGTTCTCTCAACGTCATCGAATTCACCCTCCCTTTACCATTGGTCGTTCTGTCCACTGTGGCATCGTGCATGAGAATCAGCTCGCCGTCCTTGGTCCCACGAACATCGACCTCGACTGCGTCCACCCCGATTTCAATCGCCTGCCTGATTGACCGGAGAGTGTTCTCGGGCTCGGTCAGGCCTGCACCTTTGTGGCCAACGACGAGAAGCTTCAACAGCGGGGTAAACACAACATCTCGATTAAAGCTCGACGGCAACATCGTAATCTAGCCGGTCTGGCGGCTTTGCCCCTACGCGGGATGAGTCATTCCCGGCGGAGGCACAGTGAACTCTATACATGGTTTCAGCGGCGCACACCCACAATGACCTTGATGATCTCGTCTGTAGGCAGAGTGGCATCCACCACCTTCAACCCTCTTCTCCTCGCAACGTCATCCAACTTCTTCTTGTGCTTCATCGTCCCTTCCACCTCTTCTGGGTTCTTTCCGAATGGGTTGTCCTCTCGCGCTTTGAGCCTCTTCCTGATCAACTCTTTCGGAGCCTTCAGGTAGCAAGTCCGGTCAAACAGATGTGTCACGTCCAGGAGACCGTTCGCTTTCCCAGGCTGCCCTCCGACATCTCCGAAGAGATAGACGGGATCGTTCTCCTTCAGAAGCTTCTCGAGTGCGCCCACCTTTAGGACGTAGTGGTGCGTTGCCCACCATCTCGCTCCACCCTTCGGGTTGTACTCGACCTCTTCGCCGTAGTCGTCGACGAACGTGGCCAGCCCGTCGTCAACATCGACCGCCTTGAACCCTCTTCGCCTCATCTCCCTGACAAGGTAGCTTTTCCCGGCCCCCGCAACGCCAATCACGAGCGTTCTCAAGACAGAATAAGGCACCCTAGATCATTCTATTCAGAACGTCAAGGGCGGCATCGGTTGCTCGTCCCAGAGCCCTCATTCTGGTCCTTAAGACATCCTTGGACATCTCTATGACGTCATGCCTAGGATTGTCCGAGACGTAGAGCAGCCCATGCGGGTTCAACCCTAGCTTACTGCCGAAGTAGTGGAATGTTGATAGCTCCATTTCGACTCCAAGGTGCTCGCGGTCGCTGGAGAGGTATCGCTTGACGGGCTTTACATCGTGCAGGACCGAGGGGGTCGATACCGTGGTACCTCTGGTGAAGGGGACTCCGAGAAGCGCAAGCGAGCGCTCTATCCTCCTGATGGATCTGGGGTCAACGACAGCGTACGGGTGTTCAGGATTGTCCAAGGAAACTATCCCCGCCTTGTCCACGACCCTGTCGGGTAGGACGAGCATGCCGACGGGCAGGCTTCTTGCATACATCGAGCCAATGAAGAAGGTCCTTTTGGTACCTCCATCCTTCAGCATGTGGAGTAGCTCGAGTGTGGGAGCGGCTCCATATGTGTTGAAGCAAACGAGATACTCCTCGTCGTACTTCTTCGCATAAGAGTACTTGGTGACCTGCCCTTTGGGCCTCGTCCAACTATCAAACCTCCTCCTCACAACTCTAGCCCTTCTGGGAAGGTAGGTCCCGCCGAAGACGATGCAGGCGTCAGGCAGATCTCTGCGCTCGAGGACCGCCTCGGAGAATCTTCCCACGCATCATTTCAAGCAACACAGGTGCTTTAGCGTTATTCCCGGCGGAGGCACCGGTAATCCCAACTTGTACGCATTTCTCACTGACGCCTCACAGGACAAACGAACTCGAACTATTGCCTTCCAACCTCATGCTTCGCCGACCCAGTAGATTCCGCGAAGTCAGAAATAGGAGGCCAAACGACGCTTGTACAGCTGGGACCTCCATGGTTGCAAACCTAGCGAGAACAGTGTGAATGGCTCATGGCATCCCCTGCTCGGTTCTTCCGGTTTGAGCAAGAAGCAGGGGCCATGGTCGTCAGGCAGTCTGCATCTGTAAGGCTGCAGCAGCCATACCATAACATGTTCCCCCTGGCTTTGCAGGGCCGAAGCTACGTAGCAGGATATTCTCGCCGCACCGGCACGGTCGACTTCTACAGAGTTGGGATGCGAGCCCCATTCGTCGAAGAGACTGGGCACAAGGTCGGGGTCGGCGAGGGGTTTGACGTGGTCGAGCCATTCGTCATCGGAAACCAGCTTCATCTCCTGTGTTATACCAGCTCTACCGGGGTCTTCGAAATCTCTGCATTTAGCGATCGCTTCACGACGATCGGTCTCTACAAACACTCTCACACAAGAGGTCCCGCAGCTTCAACCGGGTTCACGACGGTGAAAGCATTCGCGACCTCAAGCCAGGTCGGGGTGATGGGGTATTCATCAGAAGATGGGCGGGTCGTGATTTACACAGTTTCAGTAGTCCCTACCTCGCCCCCAGGAACGTCTCCACTCATTATGTCCCACGTCTGGGCAAATCAATGGGCGAAGGGATGGACCAGGTTTGCCTTCTTCCGCTTCGGGCGAGAAGTGTTCTTCCTGAAGACGAACACCGTCTTCCCGAACGTCAACATCGACCATGTGCTCGACGGTTTCGCGGGCACAGCAGAAGTTGGCTCCCATCTGCATCTTGACCGCGCATCGCAACTCCAAGACGTCCAACCCTTCCAACTCGACGGTGATCCCTGGTTTGCGACCTACCGAAAGACTGGGATAACCACTTTGAACCGGATTCACGGCGACTGCAGAGGATGGACGACAGCCTGTTCCTTCAAGAGCCAGAGAGGAGGGGACCACCTAGTGCCGGTCCCTTTGGGCTCAGGAACCGCGTTGCTGGTAGCATGATTCGCTAATCCTGAAACTGCTTCGCCCAGGGC
Organism: Nitrososphaerota archaeon; assembly: GCA_027320425.1. GTDB lineage: Archaea > Thermoproteota > Nitrososphaeria > Nitrososphaerales > Gagatemarchaeaceae > UBA183. The sequence goes on along the minus strand of DAHVLJ010000009.1, from coordinate 987 downwards.
CGTAGACGTACTCATAAGAAACATGCCGGTGACGGACATGTGCTAGCCGCTTGGGCTTCGACAACAACAAGGCGCTAGGTAGGTCATCATCGGCTACAATCCTGACGACATTAGCACTCACTCCGCCTGGACCGCGGCCCAAGCATCCGCGATGTCTGCAGACACAGTTCAACCTGTGGCTTGGCCCTCCGGCAGCGCTCCCTAACGGCGTGATGCCTAGCGTATCGTTCGGTAACCTGGAAGACTATCACGGTTGACGCACCCAAGAGCAAAACAGTAGGACGGCCAAACGCCACGCAGGCTGAGACATCCACCGTAGGTGGCACAGCGAACCCTTGTCGATGGGGCAATCTGCGGCAGCACTGGAAACGCTCCTCATTCGGCTCCTACTCGTGTTGAAATATACGCCCCTGTGGCGTGCGACCAGCCGTGCCGCCATACATCGTCTTCGGGGGCCCGCTCGCATCTGGGAAGACCACCCTGGCAGGCCGCCTCACGGAGCACAGGAGGAGCCGGTCCATCATGGAGGTGGTCGCGAACCATCCGCTCATCGACGACTTCTACAAGGACCCGGTGACCTACGCGCTGGAGACCGAGATGATCTTCACCATAATGCACTACCACGACGTCGCCAGGGCCGTGAAGGAGCGTCTGTTTGACCAGGAGGTCGTGAGCGACCTCTTCTTCGACGGCGTCGAGGCATACACCAGCTACACGCTCTCGCCGGAGAACAGGAGGGCCTTCCTGCCGCTCCTACGGTCCCTGCAGGAGAGGGTCCCTGTGCCCACCCAGGTCTTCTACCTGAACTCCGGCACCCAGTACCTCATGGACCGCGTGCGGGAGCGGGGGCGTGACTACGAGCGGTACATGACCTACGAGTACTTGGACGGCATCAACTCCGCCTTCAAGGATTTCATCAAGGACTACCGGCGCGCCCCCGTCACCCACCTCGACGCCGAAGCGCTCTACCAGATGTCTCCCAGAGAG